>NZ_FMIF01000016.1:0-126113 GCF_900095615.1 Sporanaerobacter sp. PP17-6a
TTATTCTTCTTTTTCAAAAAGATCCTTTGTAGCGCCACAGACTGGGCATACCCAATCATCAGGAAGTTTTTCAAAGGGGGTTCCCGGAGCTATACCTCCGTCGGGATCTCCTACTTTAGGATCATAAACATAACCGCACGGACCACAAACATATCTATCCATTTTATCACTCTCCTCATAAATTTGTCATAATGAGTTAAACATAATAAATAATACCCGCTTATTGCTTATTTTAAACCACTTTTGTTTATACAATATTGTAATGGTTTTGTAACCCATTTATGATATTTTAATTATATAATATTTTTAAGAAATTTGATATGGAAGGAGAGATATAGTTTTATAAATTAAGTAAAAAACATTAGGTTGAAGGACAAAAATATGGGTAACTATTAAATAGTTTAAATAAAATCATAAAACGTAAAATATATATTAGATGGATGTGATTTAGTTGTCCTTTATATTTAATGGTTATGTGTGCAGTGATTTGTATATTATTAAAGATTTTTTACAAAACGTATTGAATGAATTGAGCAGAATAATTTCGGATGAAACGGTAATGTTCGATGTTAAGCTGATATTAAATGAGCTTGTAACTAACGGAGCCATACACGGAAATGATTATGACAGAAATAAATGTGTTAAACTCCATCTGGAGGTGATGGAGAAAGTAATAAAGATTGAAGTATCAGATGAAGGAGAAGGTTTTATTTTTGACTGCAATAAATATAATCCTTTAGATTTAAAATGCAGTGGAAGAGGACTGATAATTGCCAATGGCTTAAGTGATGAGTTTTATGTTAATAAAAATAAGATTATAGCTATTAAATACTTGTAATACAAGGGGGGTTATTTATGAGAAAAAAAATATTAAAAGTAGTGTCTTTTATGCTGATGATTTCTCTGATGTTGCCTTTAGCAGTATTTGGAGAAGAACAATATGATAAAAAACTTCAAGATGCAATATTAAGATCTAAAGAGCTGTTTAATATTACAGATACTTATGATAAATTTGATTATAATGTAAGCTCTTCGGGAGAAAAAGTTACATTCTATCTAAATTGGACTAATTCCAAGGAGGACTCTAAGGGAGTAAATGTGACTATTGATGCTGAAGGAACGGTTCTTAATTACAATAAATATAACTCCGAGAATACATCAGATAACAAACTGCCTAAACTTTCAAAGGAAGACGGATTGAAAATTGCTCAGGAATTTTTGAAAAAAGTCAATCCTAAAGTAGTTGAGTCTGTAAAATATGACAATGAAAATACATCTTTGAATCCTGGATCAAATGAATATGATTATGAATTCATAAGGATTGTAAACGGAATTCCTTATAGTGATGATAATGCAACCATATATGTAGATAAAAATACAGGAGAAGTTACAAATTACAATTTCAATTGGGACAGTAGCTTGAAGTTTCCGGATAGCAAAAATATTATATCTTTAGATGAGGCAAAGAGCACATTTAAAGATAAAAAAGGAATAAATTTGGTGTACAAATATACCTATGAAAAGGATAAGCCAAACTATTATTTAGCATACTCTTATATAGGAGAATCTAAGGGAGTAGATGCACTGACGGGAGAATTGATGCCATACGATTATTACAGACTATATGGAGGAGCAGAGGAAAAAAGTATGGCAGATGCAGGCGGTAACGGAGAGAATTTATCTCCCGACGAGATTAAAGCCGTTGAAAGTATATCTTCAATTATAAATGGTGATGAAGCCGTAGATAAAGCAAGAAAAATGTTAAATATAGGTGAAGAATTTGAAGTTGTTGATAAGTCTTTAAATTCCTATTGGAAAAACGAAGGCGAATATGTATGGATGATTAGTTTTAATAAAAAATCCGAGAATAACAATTATGAAACTTATGAGGTGTCTGTTGATGCTAAAACGGGAGAACTGATAAGTTTTTATTACGGGGATCCAAATGCGAGTACAGGTTCCGTAAAATATTCGGATAAAGAACTGTTAAAGAACGCTCAGGATTTTATCCAAAAATTCAATCCTTCAAAGTATAAAGAAGTGGAATTGATGGAGCAGGGAAATGTACAAAAGAATGATATTTATAGATATTTTAATTTTGTAAGAAAATCAGGTGAAGCTTATGTCGACGGAGATGATATAAGTGTAGGAATTAATGGTGTGAACGGAAAGATAACATCGTATAATATTGATTGGTATAAAGGAGAATTTCCGTCTCAAGATAAGATAATATCTTCAGACAAAGCTTACGACGTTCTGTATAGTAATATAGGGATGGAACTTAGATATGTGACTGTATATGATTATACGACTCCTAAATATACTAAGTCCGTAAAATTATGCTATACGTTAAAGCAGGATAAACCTGTAAATATCAGTGCGACTACGGGACAGCTTTTGGATAGTAACGGGAACGTTTATAAAGAAAAGGTAGCCCCTGTTTATAAGGATATTGATGATAGCAATGCAAAGGTTCAGATTCAGACTTTAGCTGATTATGGCATATATTTTTCATCGGATGAGTTTAAACCGAAAGAAAATATTATCCAGAAGGATTTCCTATATTTAATTTGTAAAGCGGCTTATCCTTATTTTGAGCCGGACTCTAAGGATTTTGATAATTCTCTTTATAAATATTTAACGGTTCAAGGAATAGTAAAAGAAGGGGAAAGAGATCCGGAGAGAGTCGTTACAAAGGAAGAAGGAGTCAAATTTATTATAAGAGCTCTGGGATATAGCAAAGTCGCAGATCTGGAAGGAATATACAAAGAAATATTTAAGGATACAAAGGATATAGATCCAAAATTATTAGGATATGTAAATATTGCATATGGATTAAAAATCATTCAAGGTTCTGATGGTAAATTCAATCCTAAGAGCAATTTGACCAGAGAAAGTGCGGCCATAATGATTTACAATTATCTATTTAAATAGAATTTAAAATAAAAAGGATAAATTATGAACCTACCGATTATGGCAAACTGAATACGGAAAGGAAGCGCCTCATTCACAAGAAATTTTTTGTGGATGAGGCGCTTTCGCCTATTTTTCATATTTAGTCCAATTATTTAGCTTGCTCTAAAGGAAATGTAACCCTCCAATTTCCCTCCGTTAACATACCAGAAGTAACAAAATCTCCGTAAAGAGAATAGTTCCCAAGCTTTTCCTGCGGGATATCAAAAACACATTCGCAATAATCAATTCTATCCTCTTGATGTTCATATTGGTTTGTAAAGTAAATATTATAATTACACTCTACCTTCTTTTCATTGGTATCTTTTAAATAGAAAGAGCCGTGATTGTCACTTTTCAAACGGTCGTTAAGTGCCATTTGTACATGAAGCTTATCATCAATATAGCCTATCCCAGTTAGATCAATACCATCTACGGGGAAACCGGCCGTTGCTTGCGAGGGCGTGAGGACAATTGCCTTTCCTTCATCAACATACGTTTGGTAGTCTTTTCCGCCACCTCCTGTTGTATATACCTTTTGCGTATCTTTGGCAGTTGTAACCAATGAAAGGTCTAACGGAATTCCGACATCACTATAATTCTTTTTATGACTTAAAAACTCTTTTACAGAGAAAGTGATTTTATCACCCGTTATCTTTTGGTTTCCCCATTCAGTAATTGAAATCAAAAATGTTGCAGTTTTTGTTTTTTCATCATAACCGACACGCTGACAAGAAGCAGAGC
Source organism: Sporanaerobacter sp. PP17-6a (assembly GCF_900095615.1). NCBI lineage: Bacteria > Bacillati > Bacillota > Tissierellia > Tissierellales > Sporanaerobacteraceae > Sporanaerobacter > Sporanaerobacter sp. PP17-6a. The sequence continues at coordinate 3,697 of NZ_FMIF01000016.1, forward strand.
TATCAAATGGACGGTTTATGGAGTAGCTATCATATAAATCGGTAGTGCCATCAATGCGGTCTCCTGTTAAATCCTGCATCGTTATATAGATTTCTGCTACATTGCCGTGGATATAAGCTGATACAACTTCCATTTTTATACCCTTGTTTTCATCAGATTTTTGTACAGGCATAAAAAATTGGGCTATACCCGGAGAAACCACATACATAAGTTGATAGATGGGTTCTAGCGTTGCTGCAAGTATCGGAATTGCCAGAAACATGCAAATACAAATTGCTATTATGGCCGTCACTGGCTTGCGAAAGGATGAAATTAAAACATTCTTCTTTTTATTTCTACTATGGGCTGATTTCAAAACATCGCATACCAATTCATCGCTTGGATGAACTTGATCGATCATATGTTTATATTTTTCCTTAAACATCATAATCCTCCTTTAACATATTTTTGAGCAATGCTCTTGCACGGGTGAGTTGTGTCCTAACTGTAGAATTTTTCCGGTTTAATGCTTGACTGATTTCATCAAGCGACATATCTTCGTAGTAAAACAAGTGAATAACCTCACGGTATTTTTTTGGCAATTGCTGCAATTCATTATTAAGGTCTATATCGTCTTTTGTTTCAAAGGGTATTGTTTCCGCCAAAGGTTCAATTTTTCTTTTCCATGGAGAATTCCATAACTTATTAGAACAGTTTATTGTAACTCTGATCAGCCATGCTTTACGATGCTCTTCATTTTCAAATACAGGATGCTTTTTTATATATCGCATGAATACTTCTTGAAATACTTCATCAGCATCACATTTTGTTCCTGTTCGAGCGAAAGCAAGGCGATACACCATATCGGAATAAAACTTTATAACATTTTCTGTGCAATCATCCACACGTAATGATTGTGGTTTCAACATTCAAATCCTCCTTTCACTACAAACACCCCTGAAGTAAGGAAAATGCTACATAAATATTTAAATAATCTAACGTGTTTTAAAGTATGCTAATCAATAATAATTAACATTTCTATAAATAATCAATTTTTTATGAAAACCGTCATCTGTGCTTCCCTATATATTCCAAATTCTGTCTGTACAATAATGATAACATAAGGGATTGATTGTTACAATTTCTGATTCATTACCATGCAGGTGATGAGTGAAATACATGGTATAAATAGTTTCCTTATTTTATGTTAAGGATAATTAAAGCAGAAAAACAATATGGACAAGAAGATATAAATTTAGTATTATAGATAAAAAGGAAAACAATTTCATAATAGCTTATGATAAGGTGAAAAAAATGAAAAAGTTTAAACATACGATTTTTATTGCAGTATGTATAGCGATAGGTGCTCTGTTTCATATAAACTATTATTCTCAAGGGTTCATTATAACTCTTTCGATTATAATACTTCCTGTCCTTTTATATTATTATGAGGATGTCAATCCTATAGGGGTAGGTTTTGCATCGGGGATAGTTTCTCCCGTTTTTAGAAGCATAGTTCTTTATATAACAATTAAGGATATACATCAAATATATATAATGGTAATGCCTGATGTATTTTTTTATTTTTCATATGGTATATTTTTTTATTTATTTTATTATAGAAAAACAGAAAAAAATCTTACAAGTTTTATAGCAGCTTCTTTTTCCTGTGACTTTCTTTCAAACGTGGTAGAAATGAGTATAAGGACCGGAATAGTTGATATGGATATAGAGATTATCAAGGGTCTTATATTAATAGCATTGTTAAGGTCCGCTGCTGTTCTGGGAATAGTAATAGGAATAAAGAGATACCAGTCATTTCTTATAAAAGATGAACATGAATTCAGATACAGAAGATTGATGATGCTTACTGCCAGTTTTAAAAGTGAAATTTACTTTATGAATAAAAATATGGCAGAGATTGAGGAGGTAATGAAAAAATCATATTTTGCTTATAAGACAATTTCGGAGAACAATTATCCTGAAGAACTTAAAAATTTATCTTTAGACATTGCTAAAAATGTCCACGAAATAAAAAAGGATTATATAAGAGTTATAAAAGGATTGGAAGAAATGTCTGAAGATAAATCAGATGTATCTTGTATGAACATTAAAGATATAATAAAAATTTTAGAGATCGATATGAAAGAATATATAGCAAGAAATAAATTGGATATAATTTTAAATTTTAATGTCAAAGTAAATTTTGATGTTAAGGATCATTTTTATCTTATGTCCGTATTCATGAATTTAATAAATAACGGAATCGAAGCCATGGAAAATAAAAAACGAGGCATATTGAAAGTGTTAATAGATGAATATACGAATGATTATGTATTTTATATTTCAGATAACGGTATGGGAATAAAGAAAGATAATTTGGATTATATATATAATCCGGGATTTTCCACGAAGTTTGATAAGGATACAGGCAATATAGAAAGAGGAATAGGTCTTGCATTGGTAAAAGATCTTGTGGAAAATAAATTTAAAGGAAAGATTTCTGTAAAATCTGAACTGAATAAGGGGACTGTTTTTACCATAAATATACCCAAAGAAGTTTTCGGGAGGGATTTGTTTTGAAATATTATATTGTAGATGATGATATAAATATTGTAAAAATACTTGCCAACATTATAGAAGAAAACAATTTGGGAGAGGTAGTCGGTTCTTCCAATGACGGAGATACGGCTTTAAAGGAAATTATCATTATAAATCCTGATATTGTTTTGGTCGATTTGCTTATGCCTAAATTAGATGGAAATAGTTTAGTAAAAGAAATAAAAAAAATTAAACCGGAAATAAATTTTATAATGATATCTCAAGTTTCAGATACGGACCTTATAACAGAAGCCTATAATTTAGGAATAGAATTCTTTATAAACAAACCTATAAATATAATTGAGGTTGAAAAAGTTGCAAATAAAGTAGCCCAAAAAATTGAGTTGGAAAGGATGTTGAAAAGAATAAAGAGGGTATTTAAGGATTCGGATTCTCATGAAGAAACTGAAAGAGAAAACAAAATCAACAAGATAAAAAATGCTCTTAGTATGGTCGGAATGCTGGGAGAAAAAGGGACAAGCGATATTATTAAAATTTGTATGTATATTATAGAGTCCGAAAAATCCTATGAAGATTTTAATTTAGATAATCTATGCTCATATATAAGCAAGGACAAACCCAAAACAGTAAAACAAAGGATAAGAAGAGCAATTAAAATAGGGTTGTCCAATATTGCCAGCGAAGGATTAGAAGATTATTCTAATGAAATTTTTCAAACATATTTCAATACGTTGTTTGATTTTGAAAATGTAAAGGCAGAAATGGATTTTTTACGAGGGAAAAGAAATATAGGGGGAAAGGTCAACATTGACAAATTTTTTGAAGGGTTACTTTTCTTATGTGAAAAGCCCTATTAGAAGTTCAGATAAATAATACAATAATGTTAAAATAGGAGGAATTTTTATTCCTTCTATTTTTTTATAACTTTCTTATAATTCAGCCGGATACAGCAAATGCAAGTAAAACTCTGTAGGGGTAAAGACAAAGGATTAATTATAAAATAGTATATGAAATTAAATTTTAAAAATATATATTGAAAATAAATTAAATTTCTGATATATTAATAATAAAGAATTATTTCACGATATTTAATTTTAAAAATTAAATGATCAAAATTTAAGGAGGGAGATAAGTTATGCCTATAGTTTTTAGCAGAGTGGAAGAAAGGTTGATACACGGACAAGTTAGCACCGCCTGGGCACAGGCTATAAATTTTGATACTTTTGTTGTAGTGGATAACGATTCGGCAAAAAATGAAATGCTTAAAGACTTATTGGAGATGGCTTGCCCGAGAGGTAAGAAACTATGCGTTTTTGATGAAAACGATGCCATCGAACAGATAAATAACATCTCGAGGAAAATGTTTATAATAGCTAAAAGTCCTATAACTTTTTTAAACCTAATAAAAAACGGAGTGAAAATTACCAATCTCAATATTGGAAGCATTCATTTCAAACCCGGCAAAAAAGAAATCTTTAAGACAGTGTATGTTTCTGACGAAGAGTTAGATGCTTTACGTGAAATAACTGATATGGGAATTGTATGTGAAATACAAAAACTGCCGACAGAGTCAAAAAAGAATATTTTAGATTTAATTTAAACAGTGTCAGAAGATATAAAAAACAAAAATTTAATTTTAAAGGGGGTTTTTTTATGTCATTAGCAACTTCAATCGTAATTGCATTAATTATGGCGCTTCTCTTAACGGAAAATTTGGGATATGGACATATCCAAATTAGCCGTCCGGTATTTGCGGGTCCAATAATTGGTCTTTTAATGGGTGATTTACGAACAGGATTAATAGTAGGAGGAACGGTAGAGCTAATGTTTATGGGTGTATTCCCGGTAGGTGGAAGTGTTCCTCCCAATGCACAATTTGCAGGAATGATGTCAACTGTTTTGGCCATAGCAAGCGGCGGAAATGCAGAGGTAGGTGTAACATTGGCGTTTCCCATAGGCGTATTTGCACAATTTATATTATTACTGGATTATAATATAAATCTGTTTATTGCACATAGAGCAGACAAAAAAATAATGGATGGCAATGTTGATGCTGTTAAAACACATCAAATGCTTTGCCTAATTTGTATGTTTGGTTGTTGGGCGCTTTCGTCTTTCTTAGGTATATATTTAGGAAGTGCATGGGTTGAAAGGCTATATAATATTTTACCGGAATTTATAAGAACAGGTCTCAGTGTAGCGGGAGGTATAATGCCGGCAATGGGTATGGCAATGCTTCTAAAAATGATGAATTTGAAGAGGTATTGGTGTTTTTTAGCAATAGGATATGTGATGACGGCTTATTTAGAGATGAACGTCATATCCATAGCTATATTCAGTATTGGTGTTGCAGTGGCCATCTATACTCTTGGCAAAGAAGAGGAATCCCAGGAAATCGGTGGAGAGATTAAAGAAGACAGTTCACAAAGGATTCTGACAAAGCAGGATTTAAAATCCATATACCGTCGTTCGTACTTTACCGGTGCATGTTTAAATTATGAAAGATATTTGGGATTAGGATATTGTTATGCAATTTTACCTGCTTTAAAGAAATTATATAAAGGTGAAGACCTTAAAGAGGCAACTATACGTAATACTGAATTTTATAATTCACATCCTTTTATGCATAATGTAATCATGGGCGTAACTATCGCATTAGAAGAGCAAAGAGCTTTGGGGGCACCTATCGAAGCACAGTCCATTTCAGCTACTAAAGCAGCCCTAATGGGACCTACAGCAGGGTTTGGCGATTCTTTCTTTAAGGGGGTTGTAGTCACTATCACCGGTGCTTTTGCCGCAGCTTTAGCAATTGAGGGAAATCCGATTGCTCCTTTAGTATTTATTATTCCCAATTTAATAGTTTGCATTTTAGTAAGATACTATGGTACCATGATGGGCTATAAATTTGGAACTAAATTCATACTTAAAATGAAAAATAGTAATATTATACAAAAATTTGTTGAGGGTTCTACTATTGTTGGTATGATGGTTACAGCCGGTTTAATTACAAACTATGTAAAGGTTAATCTATCACCGGTGTTTAAATTTGCAGAGAAAGAAATTGTGTTAAATGATGTAATTAACTCTGTAATACCAAAATTATTACCTTATTGTACAGTATTTCTATTTTATTATATTATAAAAAAATATCCCAAGAATGGTTTGTATATAACATTGGCTTTATCATTTGCCATGGGAATATTTGGAGTATTATTTAATATATTATAGTTCCAATTGACGGATATCCCAGAGCAAATTTTAATTGTAGATTTTATAAATCAGTGTTTATAGAAGATAACTGTAAATGCTAAAATTGGAGGTACAGAATATGAGTTTTATGTTTAAACCGCTAGCGTATGATGATATGAGTGCTGTAAATAAAATAGATTTACCGAGAGAAGTAAAAGAGTCTTTGGTAGTTGGTAATGATAAGGTTGGAATATCCATTGCAAAACATTGTATTGAAAATATGAAAAACAATGGATATTCTTTAGCCATCGATGGATATGTAAGTGCAGAATTTGATGTAGTATTAGAAGGAATTAGAGAATACTGCAAAAAGAGAAATATTAAATTAATCACTATTAATATAAAAGATTATTATAAATCAGAAACGGAAATTGACGAGTTAACAAAGGAAAGTTTACCACTAAATTATGATGATGATCCGGTTCTGTTATTTGGTAAACTTTTTAAAGGAAGCATGGATGATATAATGGATCAAGATAAATTAAATCCATTATATGGGGTATTAAAGAAAAAGAATGAAGGTATAACAGTAGTATACGGACTGGGAAGCGCTATAAAAAATATCCGCAATCTTTGTGATGCGGTAGCCTACATTGATGTCACGCCAAAAGTTGCAGCTATCCGTGCCAGAGAAAAGAGATTTGCCAATATAGGTGATAAAAACCCTCGTGAATTCAATTTACTTATGAGAAGGAATTATTTCGTAGATTTTGAAATTGTATTTAAATTGCGTGAAGAATTACTTAATGAATACGGTATTGATTTTTATATTCTTGGAAATGACGATAATAATTATATGTTAATGGATGGTTCAAGTTTAGAAACTGTTTTGGAAACTTTAGTGCATTATCCTTTCAGGGCAAAACCGGTTTATTTAGAGGGAATTTGGGGAGGTGAATATATACGTAAGATTAGGAATATTCCACAGAATATTTCTTCTAATATAGCTTGGATTTTTGAATTTATACCAATGGAAACAAGTATAGTTGTGGATATAGATGGTAATTATGTTGACATTCCTTTCTATACATTTGTACAGAAAAAGGGGCTGTCAATGATGGGACAAAAATGTTTTGATGAATTTGACGGATATTTTCCGATCAGATTTAATTATGACGATACGTGGCATAGCGATGGAAATATGTCTATTCAAGTTCACCCGGATGAAGATTTTGTTATGGATAATTATAATGAGTTGGGACGTCAAGATGAAGCGTATTATGTTATTGCTACGGGACATGGAGCTAAAACATATTCTGGATTTAAGGGAGACGGGAAGGAACTTTTAGAGCTTGCTAAAAAATCAGAAAGAGATCACCAAGACATAAACTATCAGAAATATGTAAATTCAGTTGAATCCGTTCCGGGAAAGCAAATTATGATACCGGCCGGTACCATTCATGCTTCCGGTAGGAATCAGTTTATTTTAGAATTAGGCAGCTTAACACTTGGATCATATACTTATAAAATTTATGATTATAATCGTAAGGACAAAGAAGGAAAATTTCGTCCTATTCATACCAAGAACGCAGAAAGGGTATTACATTTTGAACGGGATTCAGAATGGGTAAGGCAAAACATAGTTATAGAACCCATATTAATTTCAGAATCCCAAGACTATAAAGAATATATCGTCGGAAGAACAGATTTGATGTACTATCAGACTAATCGTATAGAGTTGAATACACATGGAAAGTATGAAGGTAATAATAACGGACAGTTTACTGTCATAACATTAGTGGATGGAGAAGAAATTGAGGTTTATTCAAAAAGTAATCCTAAATTCCGTTTTACACAAAAATATCTGGAAATTGTCACGATACCTGCGACAATTGATGATTATGTTATTGAAGCAAAAGGATACCAGCCTGTAGTTATCCACAAAACATTTTTACGTGATAACTATACTCGTTACAAAGATGAAAAATATAAAAACCGTTAGGAGAAGCAAAAATGAAACCATTAAAATTGAAACCCGTTTATATGAAGTGTATATGGGCGGGCAATAGATTGCAAAAAATAAGGAATTTGAATGAACATGGTTTTGGTATTTCCAGAGAAGTATGTGCATATAAGAATTCGGAAAATTCAATTGCCGAAGGCGAATTTGCAGGGAAGAATATTAAAGAGATTATTGAAAATCGTCATGAAGAAATAATGGGAGATGATCCAAATACACAATTAATACGCGTAGCGTATATTGACGCAGCGGAAGACCTTTCAATACAGGTGCATCCTAATGAAGAGTATGCTCAAAAAATAAATGATTATGAGAAGTCCGAATCATGGTACGTCTTGGAAGCAGATGAAGGAGCATACATTACAGCCGGCGTTAATATAGAAGATAAAGCCATATTGCGTAAAGCGGTTGAAGATGGAACTTTAGAGAATTATGTCAACCGAGTACCTGTAAAACAGGGAGATTTTGTATTAATTCCTGCCGGTCTTTTGCACGCTTGCGGTAAAAATATGTTAGTGGTTGAAATAGGAAGTTTTGGTGGCATTACTTACCGTATATACGATTATGGCCGCCCTCGCCCGTTAGATTTAGAGAAAGGTTTTGAATCATTAGATATTAATGCTAAATATGATATTAAGCATTTTCCTTTAACTCAAATTCAAAGTAATAATTGCTATGTAGGAGTTGAACATAAATTATTTCACGCAGATGTGATTGACATAGAAAATGAAATGGATATTTTGAGTAATGGACAATATTACATTCTTACATGTGTTAAAGGGAACTGCGTATTACAATGTGAAGACGAACTATATAATTTATCATATACAGAAACAATATTTGTGCCGGCTTCTTCAGGTAATATAAAAATAAAAGGAAGATGCCGTATTCTTAAAATTTACTATCCACAACGATGAATCCGTAACACATTATAATAAGCAATTACATTTGGAGGGGTATAAATGATAGGATTATTAGTGACTTCCCATGGAGATTTATGCCAAGGGATGATGAATAGTTTGGCAATGATTGCAGGAGAAAATCATAATGTTTTTGTTTTAAAATTTGATGACTATAACAATTATAAAGAGGAACTGACAAAGAAGCTGAATGAATTGACTTCTCACTATAATGGGGTATTAATATTTACCGATATTATGGGAGGAACACCTTTTAATGAAAGTTATAAATATATTCGGGAAAATAATAAAAGCAATATCAAGATTATAACCGGTGTAAATCTTCCCATGATTATAGAGGCAACATTAGCTTTAAGCCGTGAGGAGAATCTGAATAATCTTGTTAATATAGCAATAGAAGCAGGTAGGGACTCAATTAATTGTGTATGTTAGTATTATGGTATAATGAATATGGTAACCCTGTAAAATTTATCATAAAGCCAGACAATAAAATTAAGTGTGTGGATAATGATAGAATACTAATTAATTAGTAAAATGGAAGGAGATATACCGTTGCAAAGCCTAAGATTAATAGAAAGAAATTATGATATGATGACGGATACCGAAAAAGTTATCGCAAATTATATCTTGAAGGATACAGATAAATTTGTAAAGGCAAATATACATGCAATGGCAAAAACTTTAAATGTTTCATCGGCATCTATATCAAGATTTGTTCGTAAGTATTGTAAATTATCTTTTGGTGAATTAAAAATTGAGGTTGCTTCTGGTAATGACAACGATGCTTATGATAATGCTAATAAAATTTTTAATTGGGCGGATTCATTTAACGAAATGCCTAATAATATAATAAGCAGCATATCAAAAACATGTAAGGATGTCATAGGTGTTAACGGTATCAGGCCATTTAAACAGGCTATAGAGTGGATAAATGCTGCCAATACTGTATTCTTCTTTGGGGTAGGATCATCCGGTATCGTAGTAATGGATTTTATGCAAAAGTTGATACGCTTAGAAAAACGTTGTGTATATAGTATTGATAGTAATTTTGGAGTACTGAATTCAAGAATTGCAACTAAAGAAGATGTAATAATAGCAATATCTTTTAGCGGCAAAACTAAGGCGGTAAATTTAGCTGTCGAAGAAGCCAAGAAAAACGGGGCAAAATGTATAGCGATAACGAGAAATTTCAAGAGTGAGCTTGAAACTTTAGCAGATTTAAAGCTTTTAGTTCCAAGCACAGAACTTAATGCAACGAGATTAGCTCCGATTTTTTCCAGATATGGGCAACTGTTTATAGTAGATATTTTGTTTTTAGGATTAGCTAAGCAAAAGACCGATTCCGTAGATGAATTTATGGATCAGTATTATGATTTATTATCAAAGTTAAAGTAATGTTGAGTAAGTAATAACTGCCCCTATACAAGGACAATGTTCTTGTATAGGGGCAGTTATTATGAGAAATATAAAATTCATTTAAAAATTTCGAATATTCTTGAAGCATTATGAAGTTTTTTGAATATTGAATATTATAATAAAAAAAATTCCATTTTATTTTAATATTTAAGGAGGAATGAGTAAAATGAAAAAGAGAGCCTTATCATTATTGTTATTATTTGTAATGATTTTTTCTGTAATTACTACGGGATGTTCTAAGAACGAAAAAGAGAAGACGGAGAATGAAAACGTTATAAAAGTAGGCTGGATGGGATCCCTGACGGGAGATCAAGCAGTATGGGGACAATGTGAATTGAACGCGGTAAAGATGATATTTGATGATATTAATAAAAAGGGAGGAGTTCTGGGTAAGAAATTGGAAGTTATAGGATATGACACAAAAGGTGATGCTCAGGAAGCTGTAAACGTTGCCAAAAGGCTTACGGGACAGGACAAGGTGGTTGCAATATTAGGGCCTAATACAAGCGGTACTGCTATACCCATTTCTCCCGTACTTGAACAGGCAAAAGTTGCGGATATTGCTACAGTTGCAACGAATCCAAAGGTCACCGTTGTTGATGGAAAAGTTAAGCCCTATAATTTCAGAGTTTGTTTCATAGATCCATATCAGGGAGCGGTAGCGGCAGGGTTTGCAGCAGACGAGCTGAAAGCAAAAAATGCGGCTATACTTTATGACGTGTCCGATGACTATTCTCAAGGATTAAGTGAATTTTTTGAGGAAACCTTTGTTAAAAAGGGAGGAAAAATTGTTGCCAAGGAAGCCTTTAAAACCGGAGATGTTGATTTTAGACCTCAATTGAGCAAGATAAAATCTGCAAATCCTGACGTAATATTTATGCCATTTGTTTATAAAGAAGTTGCTCTATCTTCAAATCAGGCCAGAGAATTGGGAATAACAGCCACTCTTATGGGCGGAGACACTTGGCCTTCGGAACAACTTATAACTATGGCCAAGGATGCGGTAGAAGGTTCATATATAGTTAATCAGGTAAATTATGATGACCCTGACGTGCAGGATTTAAAAAATGAGTACAAGGAAAAATACAACAAAAATATGGAGATCAACGGATATTTGGTTCACGATGCTATAATGATGCTTGTTGACGCTATGGAAAGGGCAGGAGAAGCAGATTCCGAAAAAATTGCCAAAGCTCTTGAAACTACGGATATAGTCGGAATAACCGGTAAAATAAAGGTTGGTAAAGATACGCATAATCCGGAGGGAAAAGAAGCAGCAATAGTTAAGTTAGTCAATGGAGAATACGTATTCCAGAAAAAATATTCCGCTGCGCAATAAAAACTTAAATTTATTGGGAGAGAAGATAATTTTTAAAGGAGAGAAGATTTATGACTCAATTTTTGCAACAACTTATTAACGGATTATCCATCGGAAGTGTATATGCATTAATGGCTGTCGGATATTCTTTAGTCTATAGTATTATGAAATTCAGCAATTTTGCTCATGGCGGAGTTATAATGTTCGGAGCTTATTTTGGGTACTTTTTTTTAACAAAATACAATCTTCCTTTTGCTTTGGCATTTTTATTTGCAGCTCTGTGTACCGCAATAGTTGCGGTAATAATCGAAAGAACCGCATATAAACCGTTGAGAGACAGAAAAGCCCCGTTTCTGTATTTTATTATTTGTGCCATGGGGGCATCCATATTCATGGAAAATATTATAATAGCAATACCGTCCATAGGTCCTACTTTTAGGACCTATCCTCCTGTACTTGATAAAACGCCTTTTACTTTGGGAAGTATTTCTATCGGAAGGTTAGATGCTCTTATGTTTGTCATATCTGCCATATGCCTGCTACTTCTCGTTTACCTTATAGATCATACGAAGATCGGGAAAGCGATTCAAGCTACATCTTACAATATAAAAGCAAGTGCCCTTATGGGAATAAATACGGATTTCATCATAATTGCCATATTTGCATTAGGCGGTTTTTTCGCAGGGATAGCAGGAGTATTGTTTGGTATGAAATACACGGTTTATCCTCAGATAGGGGTTATTACAAACAAATCCTTTATAGCGGCAGTTTTCGGGGGACTGGGAAGCCTTCCCGGGGCCGTTATAGGTTCCGTTTTACTTGGAATAATCGAAACCTTTACATCCGGGTATATATCATCTCAATACAGAGATTTAATAGCATTTGTACTATTAATAGGGGTTTTGGTTGTAAAACCTTCTGGGCTTATGGGTAAAACTACTGAGGATAAAGCATAGAAAGGAGATTTTCTAATGGATATGTATTATATAGAAGGAATTTTGATATTATCGGGAATAAATCTGATGACTGTATTGGGATTATCTCTTTTGACAGGATTTACGGGGATGTTCTCCTTTGGACATGCTGGGTTTATGGCAATAGGAGGATATGCGACAGCCATGATGACCGTAAAATACGGCTGGCCTTTTATACCTGCCTTGCTGATTGGGGGATTGTCGGCCGCTGTAGTTAGTATTTTCATAGGGAGATTGACTCTTAATCTTAAAGGAGATTATTTTTGTATAGCGACATTGGGATTTGGAGAAGCCGTAAGACTGATTCTTGATAATGTTCAATATTTCGGCGGTGCAAGAGGCTGGCCCGGAATTCCTAATTATACGAACTTGACCAATGTTCTTGTTATAAATATAATCGGAATATTTCTACTTGCAAATTTAATTCGGTCAAAATACGGAAGAAATATGATTGCTATAAGGGAAGAGGAGCTGGCGTCCCAAACAGTCGGCATAAATGTTTTTAAATATAAACTCATTTCATTGATGATAAGCGCTGCTTATGCAGGTATTGCAGGAGGACTTATGGGTCATTATATGACGTTTTTGCAACCTAAAATGTTCAGCCTTGTAAAGTCCACTGAACTCACAATAATAGTTATATTCGGAGGCCTCGGAAGTATATCCGGAAGTGTACTTGGAACACTCATATTAACTGCCTTACCTGAAATTTTGAGGGCATTTTCAAGTTGGAGGCTTGTTTTTTACGGATTAGCCGTAATCGTTATTATGATAACAAGGCCCGAGGGCCTTATGGGCGGATATGAATTTACTCCTTCAAGTATGAAAAAACTGTTTTCGCGGATAGGCAAACATAAAAAGAACCCTGCTGAAGATACCGAAGGAGGGAAATAATAAAATGGCTATGTTGGAATTTAAGGATGTCACAAAGCGTTTCGGCGGACTTACGGCGGTAGGAAATGTGGATTTTACCGTAGACGATGACAATATCGTAGGGCTTATAGGTCCTAACGGTGCCGGCAAGACAACCATATTTAATCTTATAACGGGAGTCTACAAGGTTACCGAGGGAAATATAATATTTCAGGGAAATGAAATTACAAATAAAGAGCCTTATTTAATAGCCCAATGCGGTATTACCAGGACTTTTCAAAACATCAGGCTTTTTAAAAAGCTTACTGTTTATGAAAATGTTCTTACGGCTTGTCATTATAACGGAAATTATAATATTGCCGAAACTTTTTTGAGACTTCCTAAATGCAGAAAAGAGGAAAGAAAGTTAAAAGGCCAAACAGAAGAACTTCTTGAAATAATGGGGCTTATGGACAGAAAAGAAATGATAGCCGATAATCTTCCTTATGGGCTTCAGAGAAGGTTGGAGATAGCAAGAGCACTGGCATTAAATCCTCAGCTTTTATTGTTGGATGAACCGGCTGCCGGCATGAACCCTGACGAAACGGAACAATTGATGAGCCTGATATCATATATACGGGAAAAATTCGGAGTATCTGTTTTGATTATAGATCATCATATGGATCTTGTTATGGGTATATGCGAAAAAATAGTGGTTCTAAACTTCGGCTGTAAATTAGCCGAAGGAACTCCTTCGGAAATACAGGGAAATTCTAAAGTAGTCGAAGCCTATTTGGGAGTGGAGGGATAGAAATGCTGAAAGTAGACAATTTACATGTATATTATGGAGGGATACACGCCTTGAAAGGAGTGTCCATAGATATAAATTCCGGTGAGATTGTAACTATAATCGGAGCCAATGGAGCCGGAAAATCGACTTTGCTTAATGCCGTATCCGGATTTTTAAAGTATAAAGAAGGGAAGATAACATATAAAGGTGAAAATCTTACGTCTAATCCGAGCAAAGTGGTAAAAGACGGCATATGTCAGGTACCGGAAGGAAGACTTGTGTTTGCCAATTTGTCCGTGAAAGATAATCTGTATTTAGGAGCCTATTTGAGAAATGATAATAAAAAAATAAAAGAGGATTTGGAGAAGGTATATACTCTTTTTCCAAGATTAAAGGAAAGAGAAAACCAGATTGCGGGTACCTTGAGCGGCGGAGAACAGCAGATGCTTGCCATGGGAAGAGGACTTATGAGCAATCCTGATCTTATGCTTCTTGATGAACCTTCTTTGGGATTAGCGCCTCTTTTGGTTCAGACAGTATTTGATATAATAGTGGATATAAGAAAGATGGGCAAGACCATACTATTGGTGGAACAAAATGCATACAAAGCCCTTTCCGTTGCCGACAGGGCTTATGTCCTGGAGCAAGGGAAGATAACGATGAAGGGTTCAGCGAAAGAAATTGCCGAAAATCCAAATATTAAATCGGCTTATCTGGGAACGGCAAAACAGAAAATATAAAAAATACTTTTAGAGCCCCTGCAATTTTAATTAAAATTGCAGGGGCTTTTCCTGATATATTTCATATTTTTCCATAAATTCTACATAATTTTTACATAAAATATATTTACTTATATATATAATAATGATATAATTTAAATCAAATAGAAATATATGCTTTTATTATGATAAAAAGGTAAATATTGATATTAAAAAAGCAATACATAAATAATCCGGCAAACCCTTTAGAACAAATCCTACAGAAAGTTGTCAGGATAATAGCAAGTCATCTCTTAAGATCAGACATAAGAATTCCAATACTCAATCCAAAATTTATTCCATAATGTATCCTGCGTTTATTAAATAAAAAATTTTAAATAGATATTTATTATCAATTATAGTCATTTTATTTATTTACTTTTTAAAAAGGCGGTGGTGATTATGTTTGTTTTTCATGCAATTCAGAAGAATATTTCAAGGCACAGAAAAAAGAGTTTTCTGTCTGTTCTGATTTCATGCATGATTGTTTTATTTCTGCTGTTGTACATGGGAAATATAGAAAAAAATCAAGCCCAGCTTTTAAGGCTCGGAAGGACCATTCCCGTTACGGGGAGCATATGCAATATCGATGGCAGTCAGGATGTGGGGCTTCAGATTGATTTCGGGATGCTAAAAAAGATGCGCAACACGGGACTTGTAAAAGACGAAGTGACTGCAACGGAAATATGGGCTGGTATACCCGGTACAGTTAGCAAATCGGCTATGGGAATTTTATTCAGGTTTGAAGGTACCAATTCTTTTTCTATATTTTCATCATTTGCACCTGAGGATGTTTCATATATTGATAACTACGATGAAAGTTTTTTAAAGGGAAGTGAAGCCGTATGTATTGTAAGGGACAGGTTTATGAGGGAGCAGAATATCAAATTGGGAGACGAATTGGAAGTTGAGGCCTATGCACCGAAATATGATGATGAAGGACAAACCATAGACGATTTTGAAAAAATAGGCCTTGTGAAGATGAAGGTGATCGGAAGCTATAAGTCCAAAACTCAGAGACGCAATGAAGCGCCTTATATTATAAGTTCGGACAAATTTGTGGAAAGCATCTATGAAGGAACAAATGTTAAGAGCTATGCAAGCGCCGCCAGGTTTGCCCTCAGGGATTCTCTCAAAATCAACGAATTTAAAGATGAAATGGAGAAAATCGGATTTTTACCTACCAATATGCGTTCCGGTTTTTCAAGGGTTGGAAAAGCCCTGACCATAAACGACGAAACATTTATCATGTCAGCAACTCAGCTTACGGAAAGCCTGAACATGCTAAAAAGTTTTGCGCCGCTGATTTTTATAATCGTTGCCGCAATTGGCTTTATATCGTCTTACCTATTGATGCAGAGCAGGCAGCATGAATTTGCCATTATGCGTTCCTTAGGGACAGGCAAGGGAAAATGTTTTCGGATAATTTTTTTGGAAAGCATGATATTGGCACTTTTAGGCAGTATCATAGGAGCTTTTGTATCGGGTTTTATTGTAAACCTTATGTTTAAAACTACTGTAACTGTTTTAGCAGTATTCCTGATTTTTTACATGATGGGGACAGCAATTGCACTGCTTTTACTGAACAGATTCAGCGTAATGGCGGTATTATCCAAAACGGACTAAAGGGAGGTATGGTGAAATTGAGTATATTAAAAGCAAAGGAAGTAAGCTATGTATATAAAAGCAAATATCAGACGGTTAAAGCGGTTTCCGATGTTTCATGCACCTTTGATACGGGGAAAGTCTATGCCATAGTCGGTCATTCCGGGAGTGGAAAGACCACATTTCTTTCCCTTTTGGCAGGCCTTGATCTGCCTACGAAGGGAGAAATCTATTTGGAGGATAAGCCCATGAGCACATTGGACAGGGATAAATACAGGAGAAATACGGCGTCCGTTGTATATCAGTCATTTAATCTGTTTCCCCTTTTGACGGCTCTCGAAAATGTGGCTTATCCCATGGAGCTTAAAGGAGTTTCCACAAAAGAAGCCAAAGAAAAAGCAAAAGAGCTGATTTCAAAAGTAGGGCTCGAAGAAAGAATATACAATCAGCTGCCCCTTATGATGAGCGGAGGAGAGCAGCAGAGGGTTGCAATAGCGAGAGCCCTTGCAGTGGGAGGGAAAATCCTCCTTGCCGACGAACCCACGGGAAACCTTGACACCGCCAACGGAAACATAGTCGTGGAACTGCTGGGGAAATTGGCTCACGACGAAGGATACGCAGTGATTATCATAACCCACGATATGAGTATTGCCGACAGGGCAGACGTTGTTTATACCATGAAAGACGGGAAGCTGGCAGAGAAAGGCATCATTAATGAAAACGGAAGGTGAGAAATATGCTGTTAAGAAACAGTCTGAAACAAATGGGAAGGACAAAGGCAAGAACAATTGTTTTTCTTTTGCTTACGGTACTAACGGTTACGTTTTTGTCTCTGGGCATCAACCTTTGGCGGACATGTAATGATAATATGGAAAAGTACGAAAAGGTTTTTACCACTGTGGGGGTAGTCAATCAAAAGGAAAATTCCGTGGAGTTAAAGCAGAGCTGGAATTCCGCAAGAAAGGAATATACTTATTGGGATGAACCTATATATGATTATATTTTGCCCATTTCACTCCTTGATTTCAAAGGGGCTGGTTACATAATTAAACCTGAGCAGAGGCCTTACTACGGCGCTTATTCTCCTGGTATAAAAATCATGTCTTCAAAGGAAGAAGAATATGTTGAAGGTAAACTTGATTCTATTGTGGAAATAGTAGCCTATGGAGACTGTATTCCTTCAGATCCTGTGAAAGTGAAAGTTAAAAGAGTACTTCATGGGACGTTTGATCTGGAGGGGACTGACATTTGGCTTTGCGACGAATTTAACGATAACCCGGGATTGTTGGAGAAAGGAAAAACATATATAACATTTATTGAACAAATTCCTAATGAACATAAGGATTCTTATATGGAAAGATCTTATGAATTTATTCCGGAAAATCTTACTATTTCAACCCAAAGGAATAAGAAGGGAGAAACGGTTGCGGGGGAAGATATGCTTTCTGAAAAGTGGGAAGAAGTTACTGATAATTTTTATGAAACTGAGAAAGTAAAGAAATGGGAAAACTTAGGAAAGGCAGAAGACAGATTTTTCGAAGATACCTTTCCCGTTGTTCCTACAAACAAGACGGAGTTTCTGATGGAGTTTAACCAAGGAAGTGCATCTATTTGTGACGGACGTGATATCACAAAGGAAGAGTACGAAGAAGGTGATAAGGTATGTATTATACATTGGAAATTTGCTCAAATAAACAATTTAAAAGTAGGAGATAATTTAAATCTTAAACTGTATTATGCAGATTATGAAAAATCGGCAAGTCAGATATTTAGGGCAAATGGTACTGTGTCGGATTTCGGGCTTCTCAATGCCCAAGGAGAAGAATATCCGGTCTTTGAGGACAGCAATTATAAAATTGTAGGATTTTACAGCAATACCGTCAATCCGGAAGCAGAACCCACAGGGTATGAACTGGGAAGGAATGCGGTGGTTATTCCATCCAAATCCGTGAAAAACAGCGACGAAAACAACATTGTAGGCTACGGCCCCATGAAGGGATACAACACATCTTTTCAGATACCAAACGGGACGACAAAGGAATACATGGAGAAATTCAAAGCTTTGGGCATCAGCAATTTGGAGGTGGAGTTTTACGACGGAGGGTATGAAAAGCTGTCTTCAGGGATGCAGAATTTGAAAACGGTAGCCGTAGTTTTGGTAGCCGTAAGCGGGGCGACGACGCTGGCAATACTGTTTTTCTTCGTATTCCTGTTTATTTCAAAGCAGAAAAAGCGCACGGCAATAGAACGTTCTCTCGGTATGAACAGAAAAGAATGTACACTGTCCATGCTCTACGGTATTCTTATAATTATATCCATAGGGGCAGTTATAGGGAGTTTTGCCGGATTTAAGACAGCGGATTTTATTATGTCGAAGTCGACAAACATGGAAACGGAACTGTACAGCACGGCTTTCAGCAACTGGGTAAACAATTCGGATAAGATAGCGAATTTAAGTGAAATCAACGTATCGGCGAATCCACTGACACCGGTTGTCGTATGCCTTGTGGTGATTCTTGTATCTTTTGTTATTTCATTAATATTCATTAAAAATAACTTAAAAGCGGAACCCCTTGAACTTTTAAGTAAAAGTGAAGAATAAAAATGTCATTGACCATAGCACCTGAGATTTATTTTTAAATTAAAATCTCAGGTGCTTTATTTACGGCCAATAAAATAATCATAAATGAGCAGTAATAAGATTGAATATGATTATTTTTAAATGAATTTAAAAGAATTTTATTGACATAGATAAAATTATCGTGTATTATTAAATTAATCAATCATAAACAATCATCAAACGATTAATTATAAGAAGGTGAACTGATAATTATGTTTGCGCAGGAGAGACAAAAGATTATATCGGAAATATTGGAGAAAAAAAGCAGTGTAAAGGTAAATGAAATCGTTTCCATGTTAAATGTCTCTGAATCCACTGTAAGAAGAGATCTGCAGGAGATGGAAGAAAGAAATTTACTCGAAAGAACCCATGGAGGAGCCGTAGGGGTAGATATCAAAACTAATTATGAGCCTTCCTTCAAGGATAAACAAGATGAGAGAATCGAACAAAAGATAAAGATTGCGGAAGCAGCAAGTAAAATTATTGAGGACGATGATACAATAATACTTGATTCGGGGACGACAACTTTGGAAATCGCAAAGATGATTGAAGGCAAACATGTAACGGTAATAACAAACTCAATCGATATTGCATCGCAACTTTCCCAGAATGAACAGGTGGAAGTAATTGTGACAGGAGGAACTCTAAGGGCCAGTACCAGAGCGATGGTTGGAAGTATAGCGGAAATGACGTTGAGAAATTTCAGGGTTGATAAAGCTTTTATCGGAGCCAACGGTATATCGGTGGAAGAAGGGATTACCACTCCCAATTTTATAGAAGCCCAGACTAAAAAGATGATGATGAGTTATGCCAAAAAAGTGATTGTTGTGGCGGACAGCAGCAAATTTGAAAATGTGTGTTTTTCAGTAGTTTGTCCGGTGAAATCGGTAGATATGATAATAACAAGTGAAGACATATCCGAAGATATACTGAAGGAATATGAGCAAATAGGAGTAGATGTGATAACAGCATAATATGGGGGAATGGTAGCATGGTGATAACCGTAACACTCAATCCTGCCCTGGATAAAACGCTAATTATAGATAATTTTAAATTAGGAGATGTAAACAGGGTTATTGGAGTGAGATACGATATTGGCGGAAAAGGGATAAATGTATCAAAAGTTTTAAAAAATTTAGATATTGATTCTTTGGCAACAGGATTCTTGGGAGGCATATTTAAAGATACTTTCGAAAGAGAACTGGATAAGAGAAAAATTTCTCACCATTTTATAACGATAAACGGAGATGTAAGAACTAATGTGAAAATAATTGATAATAAAAATAAATTATATACGGATATAAATGAGGCAGGACCAAATATAACTTCAGAAGAATTAAATAGTTTTATATCATTTTATAGTAATCAATGCCAAAAGGGAGATTTAGTGGTTTTATCCGGAGGAATACCCATTGGAATTCCAAAGGATATATACGGAACTTTAACAAGAATTGCAAAGGAAAAAGGAGCCTTAGTTATATTAGATGCGGAAGGTAGTTTTTTAGATGAAGGAATAAAAGAAAAACCCTTTGCAATAAAGCCCAATATTTATGAACTGTCTCTTCTGTGCGGAATGAAGCCGGAAGAAGTTGATGAAAAGAAAATAATAAAAGGGGCTATAAGCATAAAGAAAAAAGGAGTAAATAGTATTCTCATATCTATGGGTTCCTTGGGAGCCGTATATGTAACGGATAATGGTATTTATACATCAAAAGCGCTGAAAGTTCCTGTAAAGAATACGGTAGGGGCTGGTGATTCTATGGTTGCGGCTTTGGTATATTCTCTGATCAATAATTTGGACGATATGGATACCTTAAGTTTTGCTCAGGCCTGCGGTGGAGCTACAGTTTCCCTGGAAGGGACAAAAGCATGTACTAAAGAACAGGTAGAAGAATTGCTGCCTCAATCAAAAAAAAATGTACGGAGGGTTTGATTATGAATATAAGAGAAATATTTTCTGAAAAAAGAACTTGTTTTGCCATGACAGCTAAAAACAAGAATGGAGCCATAGATGAATTGATAAATTTATTAGTTGAGGATGGAAAAGTTAATGACAAGGAGGTGTTTAAAAATGCGGTATTAAACAGAGAAAAACAAATTTCTACGGGAATAGGTATGGGAATAGCTATACCTCATGGGAAAAGCAGTTCCGTAAATGAAGTTTCACTGGCCTTTGGTAAAAGCAAAAGGGGAATAGACTATGATTCCTTTGACGGAAAACCCGTTCATCTGTTTTTTCTGATTGCGGTTCCTGAAAAGAGTGATGACGTACATTTAAAAATATTAAGCCAGATTTCAAGAAAGCTTATGCATGAAGATATAAGAAAAGGGATAATGAGTGCAGATGATTTTGATGCTTTGATGGAAGTTTTAGACAAAGAATAGAGTTAAAATTTTATAAGGGGGAATTATTATGAAGTTAGTAGCGATAACATCTTGTCCTACTGGGATAGCACATACTTATATGGCTGCAGAGGCATTGCAGATGGCAGCTAAGGAAATGGGGTATGAGATTAAAATAGAAACTCAAGGTTCTGTAGGAGCGGAAAACGTTATAAATGATAAAGATTTAAGAGAAGCAATTGCTGTAATAATAGCTGCCGATAATAGTGTGGATAAAAGCAGATTTAAAGGGAAACCCGTTATTGAAGTATCTACAATGGATGCAATTAAAAATTCTAAAGGATTAATAAAAAGGGCACTGAAAACTAAAGAAGTTTTTGTTGACGATGAAGAATATTCTAAAGTTGATATGCCTAATAAAGAGCAAAAAAAAGGCGTATATAAGCACTTAATGAACGGGGTATCTTTTATGATTCCTTTTGTAGTAGCAGGAGGTATATTAATTGCGATATCATTTGCCTTTGGGATAAATGCCTATGAAAATGAAGGTTCCCTGGCAGCGGCTTTCCGAAAAATTGGAGCTGACGGAGCATTTAGTTTTTTGATACCTATATTGTCGGGATATATAGCATATTCCATTGCAGACAGACCTGGATTGGTACCAGGCATGGTAGGCGGATATTTAGCTAATAATATAGGAGCAGGATTTCTGGGTGGACTTCTTGCAGGATTTTTAGCCGGATATACTGTTTATTATTTAAAGAAGATTATAAAACTTCCGAAAAATTTTGAAGGATTAATGCCTGTTTTGATACTCCCTGTACTTTCTACTGCGATAGTCGGACTTATAATGATTTATATACTTGGGAATCCCGTTAAGGCCATAAATGACGGATTAACAGGATGGTTGAGCAGGTTGACGGGAATCAATGCTATATTATTAGGGACTATAATAGGATTAATGATGGCTTTTGATATGGGTGGTCCATTGAACAAGGCTGCATACACTTTTGGGGTTGCCACTTTATCTTCAGGAGAACCTTCCGCGGTAATGGCCGCAGTGATGGCTGCGGGTATGGTTCCGCCTTTGGCGGTGGCTTTTTCAACAGTTTTGGCTAAAAACAAATATACGGTTCAGGAGAAAGAAGCCGGTAAAGCCGCATGGGCTTTAGGAGCATCATTTATAACGGAGGGAGCCATTCCTTTTGCTGCAGGAGACCCCTTTAGGGTAATACCGTCTATAATGATAGGTTCTGCTATATCTGGAGCATTGTCCATGGCATTTGGCTGTACCTTAACAGTGCCTCATGGGGGAATATTTGTATTCTTTATTCCTAATGCTGTTGGCAAACTATTCCTTTATATTTTGTCAATATTAATAGGGACGATAGTAGGAGGAATAATATTATCCTTAATAAAAAAGGATGTTGTTTATACACAAAAAGCAGAAGCATAACTCACAAAAAACATAAAATCCAATAGTTATTTTAAATATACCTAAGATTTTAATCGAAAAAGGAATAAATCTTAGGTATATTTGTGTTTGTTTTATTGTTTTGTTGATTTTTTTGTGATTTGTGGTAAAATTAATTCTGTTGATAAATTCTTAAAATATTAGGAAGTGGTAAAAAGTATGAAGGAAACGAGAAACGATGTAAGAAATGTCGCCATAGTTGCCCATGTGGATCATGGAAAAACTACATTAGTCGATGCTCTACTCAAACAAAGCGGAATATTCAGAGCAAACCAAGTGGTAAGAGAGAGGGTAATGGATTCTAATGACATTGAAAGAGAAAGAGGAATAACTATACTGTCCAAAAATACAGCCATTTATTATAAGGACATTAAAATAAATATTGTGGATACTCCCGGACATGCGGATTTTGGCGGAGAAGTGGAAAGAATATTAAAGATGGTAAATGGAATAGTACTTCTTGTAGATGCTTTTGAAGGACCAATGCCTCAAACCAAGTTTGTGTTAAAAAAAGCTTTAGACCTTAAATTGCCGGTAATAGTATGTATCAATAAAATTGACAGACCCGATGCAAGGCCTAAGGAAGTAGTAGATGAAGTTTTGGATTTGTTTATTGATCTGGGAGCAGATGAAAATCAGTGTGATTATCCTGTTGTATTTGCTTCGGCTAAAACAGGCTCTTCGACTCTTGACCTTAATGAAGAAAAAAAGGATATGACGGATTTGTTTGAAACCATAATCAGGTATATTCCCGCACCGGTCGGAGACTATGATGGACCTCTTCAGGTATTAATATCCACTATAGATTATAATGATTATGTAGGGAGAATAGGGATAGGCAAAATTGACAGAGGTAACATCAGAGTAAATCAAGATGCAGTTATAGTAAATTATGAAGATAAGGATAAGAGAAGAAAAGTCAGGATAACTAAAATATATGAATTTGAAGGACTGGAAAGGGTAGAAGTAGAGGAAGCAAAGATGGGCAGTATTGTTGCCGTAACGGGAGTCGAAGGAATACACATAGGTGATACCATATGTGATGTGGATAATCCGGAACCTCTTCCCTTTGTAAAAATTTCCGAGCCCACCATATCAATGACTTTTTCCGTAAATGACAGTCCCTTCGCAGGGCAGGAAGGAAAATTTGTTACCTCGAGACATTTGAGAAACAGGCTTTTTAAAGAAATACAGACGGATATGAGTTTAAGAGTCGAAGAAACGGATTCTACAGATGCCTTTAAGGTTTCGGGAAGAGGAGAACTTCATTTATCGGTGCTGATTGAGACCATGAGAAGAGAGGGATACGAGTTTCAAGTATCCAAACCGGAAGTTTTGTTTAAAACCATAAACGGAAAGAAGAATGAACCTATAGAAAATGTAACAATTGATGTTCCTGAGGATTTTATAGGAATAGTCATAGAGAAGCTGGGAAGAAGAAAGGGAGAACTTGTTAATATGAAGGAATCCAACGGAGGATATGCGAGGTTGGAGTTTTTCATTCCGGCAAGAGGGCTTATAGGTTATAGACAGGAGTTTATGACCGATACCAAAGGCAATGGAATAATGAATTCCGTGTTTAAGGGATATGAACCATATAAGGGAGATATTCCCAGAAGAAGTCAGGGATCCCTTATTGCATGTGAAACCGGAGAAGCTACGGGATACGGTTTATATTCTGCTCAGGAAAGGGGAGTTTTGTTTTTACAGCCGGCTGAGAAAGTTTATGAAGGAATGGTCGTAGGCGCGAATCCTAAGGGAAACGATATAGAAGTTAATGTTTGCAGAAAAAAACAACAAACCAATATAAGATCGTCTAATTCAGATGATGCATTAAAATTGTCTCCTCCGGATATTATGTCTTTGGAAGAAGCTTTGGAATTTATAGAAGATGATGAACTCATAGAAATAACTCCGAAAAGTTTAAGAATAAGAAAAAGAATATTAAACAGTTCATTAAGGTATAAATCTCAAAAAAATAAAAAATAAGGAACATTTTTTAATGTTCCTTATTTTTTATAACCCATAGGTAAATCATAATATACCTTAATGTAAGCTTTCCATAAATGGGTTTAAAAAAAGGCTTCCTCAATATATTATTTTTTTAACAAAAGCCTTTTTTTATATTTTGGTTGGGTATATACTAAATATTGCCATGAATAAAAGCGAGAGGGAGGGGATGATGTGGAAAACTTTATATCTACAGTAATATCTATAATAATATGGATATTAAAAAATATATTATGGATTAATATTTTGCTGGCTATATTGGTAGTTTTTTTTGAAAGAAGAGATCCAAAGTCAACTTGGTTATGGTTGATGATATTTTTCTTTCTTCCTGGTATTGGATTTATATTTTATTTGCTTGCTGGGCAGGATTTAAAAAAGAGAAATATGTTTAAGTTAAAGGAAGAGGAGGATAAATATATCAGAGATCTTGTGAGAAATCAGGAAAGGAATATTCAAAGGAATCAGCTAAATTTTGATGATCCTGAAATTAAGGAGCATCAGGATTTAATTCAATATCATCTTGCTGCCAGCGAATCTATTTATTTTCAGAATAATAAAGTGGAAGTATATTTTAGCGGGCAAGATAAATTTAAGGCACTGATAGATAGTTTGGAAAAGGCAGAAGAATTTATTCATATGGAATATTATATTATAAGAAATGATAATATCGGTAAAAAGATAATGAAGATTCTTACCGATAAGGCGAAAGCCGGAGTTGAAGTGAAACTTCTGTACGACGGAATGGGAGGAAGACATCTTCCTAAGGATTTCGGGAAAGAATTAGTTGATGGGGGAGGAAAAATAGCAGTATTTTTTCCGTCTTTTGGTTTGCTTAATCTGAGAATTAATTATAGAAATCACAGAAAAATTTGTATTATCGACGGAAAAGAAGCTTTTATAGGAGGATTTAATATCGGAGATGAATATCTGGGGCTTTCAAAGAGATTTGGATTTTGGAGGGATACTCATTTAAAAATAGAGGGAGAAGCTATTACAGGACTTGAATGGAGATTCTTACTTGATTGGAGATTTGCTTCTAAAGAAGAATTCCAGTTTGACAGGAAATATTTTCCTGAATTAGAACCAAAGGGGAAAACCAGTATTCAAATAGTATCAAGCGGTCCTGATTCTAAATGGAGCAGTATTAAAGACGGATATTTTAAAATGATTAGTAATGCAAGACAAAAAGTTTATATTCAGACTCCCTATTTTATTCCCGATGATAGTATATTGGAATCTTTAAAAATTGCTGCATTGTCTGGGATAGATGTAAGAATTATAATTCCGTCGAAACCAGACCATCCCTTTGTGTATTGGGCAAGTTTATCATATATGGGGGAGCTTTTAAAAGCAGGAGTGAGATTTTATATATACAATAACGGTTTTATTCATAGTAAAGTAGTTATTTCGGATGATGTACTCTCCTCTGTAGGTAGTGCAAATTTAGACATAAGAAGTTTCGAGCTGAATTTTGAAGTAAATGCATTTATGTACGATGAAGAAATAAATAAAAAAATAACAGATAAATTTATTGATGATTTGAATTTTTGCAAGGAAATAACCATGGAAGAATACGAGAAAAGATCCTTTATCATAAAATTTAAAGAATCCATATCGAGATTACTTTCACCTATTTTGTAACATAAAATAACCGCCTTTGGAAATAATAAATAATGAGGTGGTGACTATGAAAAAAGGTTTTATTGTTTTAATTTTAATGATTATAATTGTTAGTTCTACTTCTTGTCAAGTTAGGCAAAATCAAAAACCTACAACTTATAAAAAAAGCGATAAAGCTTCTGAAGGTTTATATAGAATTGTTGAGAATATTAATGATATAATAATAGATGTAGAAAAAGCAGGAAAACTTTCAGCAACTTTTAATGAAAGTACAAGTTTGATTGAAGCAGATATACTTAAGGAGAAGGAAAAAAAGAAAGAAGAGATAAAAAAAGCCTGGGAAGAGATAAATTCCAAAATAAAGGATAGCCATGAATCTTGGAACAAGTATGAAAAAGAAATAATGGAACGTGGAGCTACGAGTGAATATATTTTAAAATTTAAAAATAGTCTCAATGGCCTTACCGTTGCTGTAGAAAACAGAGAAAATAAAGATATAATTAATTATGGGAGTAAGGCGCTGTTTGATTTTTCTCCTTTTTTAGAGCTTTATAAAGATGAATTCAGAGGAGAAACATCAAGAATAAAGTATTATGTGTATCAAAGCTATCTTGCGGGAGAAAATAATGAATTGGAAAAGGCAAAGGATCTTCTGGATATGACTGAAGAATATACTGCGGGTTTAAGACAAAAAATTGAGGATGATCAAAAAAAAATGAAGATATTTGAAAAATTAGTACTGTCTCTTCAGGATATGAAAGAGGCAATAAATGTTGGAAATAATAATTTGCTTAAGATTAAAAGAGATATAATATTACAAAATATCAAGGATATAGAAGAATAAAAATTAGAAATTGTAAGGGGGATTTTAAACTATGAACAAGGAAGCAATAAAGAATTACTTTATTATTAATGGAGAAATAATATCTACCGATGATATGAGAGTATTTGATACTATAAAAATTTCTCCCATATATGAAGTTATCAGAATAATGGACGGAATACCCCTTTTTTTTGAGGAGCATGTGAAAAGAATGAGAAGATCTGCGGAAATAGTGGGTAAAACTATATTCAGAAAAGATCAGGAAATAATAGGGGACATTAAGAAGTTAATAGAAGCGAATAATGTAAAGAATTTAAATGTAAAACTTCTTTCGGCCTATGAAGAAGGAAAGAAGGAGACATTTTTAGCGTATTTTATTGAAAGTTACTACCCTGATGAAAAGGTATATAGAGAAGGAATACATACAATACTTTATCATTATGAAAGAAAAAATCCTAATGCTAAGGTGTTGAATGTTTCATTCAAAGATGAAGTTAATAAAAAGATAAAAGAAATGAATGCATTTGAAGCTCTTCTGGTAAATAAAGAAGGATATATTACCGAAGGAAGCAGGTCTAATATGTTCTTTGTAAGAGGGGAAAAAGTGTTTACAGCTCCTAAAGGAGAGGTCCTTTTAGGAGTCACGAGAAAACATATAATAAATGTTTGTAAAGAATTAAATATTGATGTCGTGGAAGAAAATATCAATATAAAGGATTTAGATAAAATAGACGGAGGCTTTATGTCCGGTACTTCAGTAAATGTACTGCCTATATCTTCTATAGATGATAAGAAATATAGTTCCGTAGACAATAATTTAATAAAGGCCATACAAGATGGATATTTAAATTTAGTTAAG
Organism: Sporanaerobacter sp. PP17-6a; assembly: GCF_900095615.1. Lineage (NCBI taxonomy): Bacteria > Bacillati > Bacillota > Tissierellia > Tissierellales > Sporanaerobacteraceae > Sporanaerobacter > Sporanaerobacter sp. PP17-6a. The sequence continues at coordinate 31,829 of NZ_FMIF01000016.1, forward strand.
AATTACATTGAAGAGAAGAAATCCCTTTGTAAATAATATAAAACAGTGTTATAATATAACATAACATATAAATTCTATTAAATTAAAGGATGAAATGCCATGAATAAGAATAGAAGGAATAATGTATCTTTAGTATTGGTTATAGCTTTTTTTTTAATATTTATATTTATTAATAAAGATTTAAAAGACTTTCCTGAAGTAATAATTGCTGCTAATACTAAATATTTGATTGTGGCCGTATTGCTGATGTTTGGAAACTGGGCTTTAGACGGAATTATATTAAATGTTTTAACTAACAAGATTTATGGCAAGGTAAAATTTTTAAAATCTTTTAGATTTTCGTTAGTTGGGCAGTATTATAGTGCTATTACTCCCTTTTCTGCGGGAGGACAACCAGCGCAGATATATTTGATGTCTAAGGATTCCATACCGGTATCAAAAAGTTCTCTTATATTATTTAATAAATTCGTAATATACCAAGCAGCAGTAACGCTTTACTATTTAATAATGTTTATTTTCAAATTTAATTTTGTATCCGTTAATGCAAAATCAGTGTTGCCTTTTGCAATATTTGGATTATTCTTATATGTAGTAGTACTGATAGGTATAACTTTATTATTTTATAAGCCAAGTTGGATAAAACCCATAGTTTTAACTTTATATAAATTTTTAAGTAAGATCAAAATTATGAAAAATTTAGAGAAATATAAATACAAGATAGAAAAGTTCGTGGAAGAATATGAAATTAGTGCGGAAAAAATTAAAAGAAACAGAAATAATAATTTGGGGCTTTTCTTACTTTCAACAATTCAGATAACTTTTGATTTAAGTGTAACTTATTTTGTTTATTTATCCATGCACCTTAGAAAAGCAGCATATCTGGATGTTATAGCCGTTCAGTCTATTGTATATTTGGTGGCGGTTTTTATGCCGACTCCGGGGAGTATAGGTGCTTCGGAAGGAGGGTATTACCTCTTGTTTAAGCCAATATTTACCAAGAACTTAATATTACATTCCTTAATTCTATGGAGAGCTATAAACTATTATTTGAAAATTTTAATTACAGGATTTGTTACTTTTATAGATCATTTAATTAGGAGAAGAAAAAAAATTGTAATATAAAAATATCCTCAGCTTAGGCTAAGGATATTTCTTTGGTTAAATCTGCTATTTTAATTATTGTTTCAACAGCCTTATTCATGGCAAATACAGGTACATATTCAAATTTTCCATGAAAATTATGTCCGCCGGTAAAGATGTTAGGACAAGGCAATCCCTTAAAGGACAACATTGCTCCGTCTGTACCACCCCTAATAGGAATAATGGAGGGAGTTACAGATACTTCTTTCATGGCATTTTTTGCTATGTCAACAACATACATCACAGGTTCTATTTTTTCTTTCATATTATAGTATTGATCTTTATATTCCATAACAATAATATTACCATATTTTTCATTCATAAAATCAACTATTTTTTTAAATAAATTCTTCTTCTGTTCGAATTTTTCCCTATTATGGTCTCTGATGATATAATTAATGACCGTTTGTTCCACATTTCCATTTATTTTGGTAATATGGTAAAACCCTTCATATTTTTCGGTATACTCCGGTCTTTCGCTTACAGGCAGAAGGGAATTCAATTCCATGGCTATAATCATTGAATTAACCATTTTATTTTTAGCAGAACCGGGATGAACATTTCTGCCATTTATAATTATTTTTACTTCTGCCCCGTTAAAGTTTTCATACTCCAATTCTCCTATTTTTCCTCCATCAACGGTATAGGCAAAATCAGCCCCGAATTTTTTTACATCGAAATAATCTGCACCTCTTCCTATTTCTTCATCGGGAGTGAACCCTATTTTAATTTCGCCATGAGGAATTTTGGGATTTTCAATTAAAAATTCCATTGCTGTTACGATTTCAGCAATTCCTGCTTTATCGTCAGCACCTAATAAAGTAGTTCCGTCAGTTGTGATGATATCCTTTCCTATGTAATCTTTTATTTCAGGGAAATCTTCAGGAGAAAGGATAATATTTAAATCCTTATTTAGCAGGATATTATTGCCGTCATAATTTTTTATTATTTTTGGTTTTACATTTTTCCCCGACATGTCCGGGCTGGTATCCATATGAGCAATAAATCCTATGGTTGGAACAGTTTTATCAATATTTGATGGCAGAGTTGCATATAGATATCCTTTGTCATCGAACACAACAGAAGAAAGGCCTAAATCCTTCAATTCTTGTTCTAAATATTTTCCAAACTCTAATTGTTCTTTAGAACTTGGAACTGTTTTAGATTCTTCATTAGAAGTAGTTTCATAACTTACATATTTTAAAAATCTATTTAATATTTTCGACATTTTTCCACCTCCGCTCCTTTTGACATTATTATACTACATTTTTATAAAAAATAAAAAATAACATTTATAATTAACTAAAATTAGATATTATAATAATTCTTAAACATTATTGTAGATAAAAGGAAAAAAATTAATATGGAATATTATTATTAAACTGATATAATTAAAAAAGGAATAAGATTAGAAGGAGGGTAGATAGATGAAAAAAAGTAAAAATATTGTCACTTTGATAATGTTTTTAGCTTTAATTCTTAATTTTTTCGTATTGAGCTTGACAAGTGCAGAAAATATTAAACAGAAGGATATTTTAAAGAGTAAATTGGTAGTAGAGGGCAATGAAGAAGGGGAACGACTTTCTATAGTAAATTCTAAGGGAATATTTATTCCTGTTGAGATACTGAAGAAGTATTTTGATAACGATATTTCAATAAAGGAAGAAGAGAACAGGTTACATATAGTTATACAAAAACCTGCTTTTACTTTGGAAAATTTTACGCTTTCTAATAGAATAAAGGACGGAGTATCATTAAATTTTCCAATCCAAAATATAGATGGTGTAAATTACATAAATATTAAGGGTATAGAAAAAATATTGGGAATAAGCTCTTCTTATATAAAGGATTCAAATATTCTGATTTTAGACAAAATAAAGGACAAGCAAATGATAGGGAAAACTGTTAATAAGACAAAATTAAAGTCCCCTTACAATAAATTTTTCTTTTATATTCCAACTATAAGATATATAAATAAAGGAGAAAAGGTATTTATTTTTGATGAAAAGGGAAATGATTACAAAGTTAGGACAAAGCAAGGAGAAGTTGGCTTTATAAAAAAAGATGAACTTCAATTAGGATGGGAAGTTTACAATAATGATTTAAAACTTAATACTCTAAGAGAAAACTATTCTCCCAAAGGGAAAATAAATATTGTATGGGATCAGATAACAGATATGACTCCAGATACTGGTGATGAAGATAAAATAGACGGACTGGATGTTATAGTCCCTACTTGGTTTTCCGTGATAAATGACAAAGGATATATTTTGAATAAAGGAGATTATAAATATGTGGAAAATGCTCATAACAAGGGCTATAAAGTTTGGGCATTAATAGACAATAATTTTGATAAGGAGTTAACCAGCAAAATATTAAAAAGTTCTGATGCTAAGAAAAATATTATAAATCAGTTATTGATATATTCGAGCATATACAATTTGGATGGCATAAATATTGATTTTGAAAATGTGTATTATGAAGATAAGGATAGGTTCACAAATTTTATTTCTGAACTTACGCAAACTTTAAAACAGCAAAATATTTCAGTTTCCATAGATATAACTGTTCCATCTGCAAGTCCTACATGGTCTAAATTTTATGACAGGCAAAAATTGGGCAAAATTGTAGACTATTGCATGTTAATGGCTTACGATGAAACTCCCGGAGATAGTAAATTAAGCGGTCCGGTAGCATCTATTAATTGGGTAACCAAAGGCATAACAGATACTATTAAGTCCGGAATTCCAGGAGAAAAGCTTATATTGGGAATTCCATTTTATACAAGGCAATGGGAGGAAGCAAAAGATACAAAAGGCAATATAAGTGTAAAATCAAAAACACTTTCTATGAAGGCTGTAAATAAAATAATTATGGAGAATGACTGCAAACCTGTTTGGTTAAGTAATTATGGTCAGAATTATATAGAATATGCAAAGGCTGGGAAGAGATATAGGATTTGGATAGAGGATAAAAAATCTGTAAAGCTAAAATCTGACCTTGTAGCAAAATATAATTTAAAAGGAATTTCTTCTTGGAGAAAAGGCTTTGAAGAGCCAGACATTTGGGAGGTAATTAATTATACTGTTAAAGGAGAAAAAATTGCAAGTAGCAATTAATATTCTGGAAGGGAATGGAGATTTATGAATAATATAATTACTTTAGAAAATTTGAAAGTGGAAATAGAGAAAAAGAGAGAGGAACTTAACAATTTGATGGTATGTGAAATAGATAAATATAAGATTCTTGATTTTAGTCAAAAATTAGACAAGTTAATATTTCAGTATTATAAATTTAGAGAAAATGAAAAGAGTAATTGAGCAGAGTTTGGAGCTCTGCTTCAATTCTAAATGTAAGATTTTGTTATGTTATAATTATAATAATAAGGAAAATATTATAATCAATATAATTATTCCTGCAATTGTTCCTATTACATAACGAAGTGTTTTTTTCTTTATAAAGAAAAATTTCATATTACCCACCCCTTATTTTTCTTGTAGTATAATTTATTTATTAAAAATCATTTATATGCCATGTTTTCTTTTTTTATATTTTAAATGTATCTTTTTAGTGGTATTATATACTTAAGATAACTTTAAAAAGGGGGATGTTTAATGACAATAAAAATATTGAGTGATAGTGCATGTGATCTGCCAGAGGAAATATTAGATGAATATAACATAGAGATATTACCTATTGTGGTAAATAAAGGAGAAAAAGAATTTTTAGACAGAGCAACGTTAATGCCTAAAGAAATGTATGATGATATGCGTAATGGAGCGGTTTATAAGACTGCCCAAATTCCGCCTCATATGTTTGAAGAAAAGTTTGAAGAAATTGCAAAGAAAAAAGAAAGCGCAATATATATAGCATTTTCTTCTGGCCTTTCCGGAACATATCAAACTGCTGTAATAGTAAGAGATACAATGAAAGGAAAGTATCCTGAGCTGGACCTTGACATAGTGGATTCTAAGTCGGCCTCCTTAGGATTTGGACTTATTGTACATAAGGCGGCTCAGATGGCGAAAGAAGGCAAGGTCAAGGCAGAAATACTCAAAACTATAGAGTTTTATGTGAAGCATATCGAACACATATTTACTGTTGATGACATAGAGTATCTTTTTAGAGGAGGAAGAGTCAGGAGATCTCAGGCATTCATAGGAGGATTACTAAATATTAAACCTATATTGGTCTTTAATGATGGGAAAATTGTTCCATTTGAAAAAATTAGGGGAAGAAACAAAGTAATGAAAAGAATGTTGGAGATAATGGAGGAAAGAGGAAAAAGTGCGGATCTTAAAAATCAGGTTATAGGGATTAACCATGGTGATGATATTAATGGAGCAATGCAGCTAAAGAAAATGATTGAAGAAGAGTTTGGCTGCAAAGAGTTTATAATTAATATGTTGTGCTGTTCTATAGGTGCACATTCGGGACCAGGGACATTGTCTGTGTTCTTTTTAAATGAAAAACCGGATAAAGTGATTGAGTTATAAGAATATTTGATAGAGAAGATTATATAATTATAATAATAGAAAAATAATTCAATATCAGTTTTTATGATTTTGCCATTAAACTTCCGCAAAACCTCATACCGTTGTGGCTGAGAATGTAAGGATTTTCAATGAGGAGAGTTATATGTTTTCCTAATTGAACTTTTATACGAAGTTTTTATTCTTGGGGTATGGGAGATTCACATAAGTGATAATTTGGAGGAAGGGTTAATGGTTTTATTTTGTGGTAAAATATATTCATAAAGAATGAGGATTTTTCTGTTTGATGAAATTGTGTTTAGACGGGAGGAGATATTATTATTTCTTTAATTAAATATGGAAGGATGTATTATAATCATAATAAATGGGATAGAAATGAAATTATGGATTATAGTGATAAATGTTTTAGAAATATACTTAAATATGCCTATAGGAACAGCACTTTTTATAGAAGGTATTATGCGAGTTATGGTATAAAGTTTGAACATTTAAACACTATTGATCCAAAGGATATTCCTTATATGGATAAGGAAAAAGTCAGAAATAATTTTTTTGATATTCCAACTCTTAAGATAAAAAAGAGATATTTAAATGATGCATTAAAAAGGAATGAACTCTTGCTCAAGGTGGGTAACTATTATTTGGTTCATACTTCCGGAAGTACGGGAAGGCCATGTAGTTTTTTATATGGGAAAAGAGCTTTAAACAAAATTGAATCCAATTTTGTTAGATTGAGTATAGGGGGAAAGAACTCCATAAGAATGACTGATTTTCCCATAAGAACTCTTTATATAGCAAGTGTAGGTAGCGGATATGCATGTACTGCTTTAGCTCTGGAAGGTATAAAGAAATATAAATCAAGGAGTGTAGTAGTTAGTGCTCTTGAACCTTTAGAAAAATGGCAAAGAATTGTCGGCGATTTTAAACCGAATTATATTGGCGGTTACCCTTCTTGTATAAAAATTGCAGCTCATCTTCAAGAAGAAGGGAAAATAAAATTAAGGCCCAAGAAAATTATTACCGGCGGAGAGCCTTTGACGAAAGAAACTTCAAAATATTTCTCAGAATTGTTTAATGCGGATATAATAGATTATTACGGATGTACGGAATCCATTATTATTGGAGCAGGAGCAAGCTATTATGACGGAATGTATTTATTTGACGATATGAACTATATAGAGGTCGATAAAGATAATAAACTTGTTATTACTCCATTTTATAATAATACCTTTCCTCTAATTAGATATAGATTAAATGATATAGTTGAGGATTTTAACTATGATGGAGAAGGGGTTCTTCCTTACACTCATATAAATAGAATTATAGGAAGAGAAGAGGAAGTAATGTGGTTTAAAAACAGCAGTGGGAATTTTGATTTTCTTCACCCGCTATTTTTAGATGATATAGATGTGAAAGGCATAAAGTATTATCAATTTATACAGAAGAGCGATACGTTTTTTAGCTTAAAATGTGTAAAGTTCTCAAATTCAGATGAGGAAGAATTAATAAAAAATTTAAAAGGCTTATTAGATAATTTTCTTAAGAAGAAGAATATGGAAAATGTAAAATATGATATTTCTTTTGAGAAAAGCTTAGACATAAATCCTCATACTGGGAAAACAAATATGGTAATTAAGAAATTAAAATAAATTTTTATATTTATTATGATTCTTATCATATAAAATATGTGAATTATTCTAACTTATATAAGATGGGAGAATTCTTGCTAAGAAAATTAAATAAAATATGGAGATGAGTTATTGTTATGTATTGTGGAGAAAAAGTGCGCTTAAGAGAATACCATGATGAAATTATCATGGGCATATTAAGAGAGGATTATGGAAAAATAATTAACAAAAAATAAATTAAAATGCTGGACAAATATAATAAATGAGTGTATAATAAGTAATGTTATTTGGTTTTGCACCTTTAGCTCAGTTGGTAGAGCAACTGACTCTTAATCAGTGGGCCCAGGGTTCGAGTCCCTGAAGGTGCACCATGATGAATACCTTACAACCAATGGGGTTGTGAGGCTTTTTTATTTTCATTTAATAACCCTCAAATATGGTACATTCGTGCCACTTTGCGTGCCAGTCTGATTTCCTAACAGAGATTATTATATATTACACGCTCCAATAGAAATCCCTTTATATTATTATTTCAGGATGTATCTCTCCAATTATCATAAGAATTAGTTTGTAAATATTATGAATTAAAATCATCATAGGACATTCTAATAACAACATAAATATAAGGTGAGATGATTGATCGAAGGATAATAGCAATTCAGATATTTTTGGAAAGCGAAGAAAGGGAGGCTAACCATGAATGACAAAGAGAAAATCAGAATATTAGAGGATGAAATAAAAAGGCTTAGAGATGAGGTTATAACGTGGAAAACACGATATGAAGAATTGAAAAATTGTGTAGAAATAATCAATGCCGAAAGGCTGGAAGAAGCCAAAAGGCAGAGAGAATTCCTATATTCTCTTTTAAGTAAGAAAGAGGAGGAATAGAAGGCATGGAAAATAGTTGCATTATATTGATAAGCACTTACTGAATAAAATAGTAAGTGCTTTTATATTGCCGTTTGCCATTATATGGGTTATGAATATTTAAAGAAAAATTCTTCACACTATATAAAGAAATCATTATTTTGAATAATGTGAAGGATGAAGAAAATGAAACGACTGAATAAATATTTAATCTTATTCGTAATCGGAGGGATATCCTATTTTTTTATTGAAATTTTATGGAGAGGGCACTCCCATATTACAATGTTTATTTTAGGCGGCTTATGTTTTGTATCAGTAGGTTTAATAAACGAATACTATTTCAAACTTAAAAAATCTTTATTAATACAGCAGAGTGTATCTTGTTTGGTTATAACAACATTAGAATTAATATTTGGATTAATTTTGAATGTAAGGTTGAGATTAAATGTTTGGGATTATAGTAATTTAAAATTTAATTTGATGGGTCAAATATGTTTAGAATATAGTGTTTTATGGTTTTTTCTTTCTTTACCAGCTATAATTTTTTACGATTATTTAAGGCATTGGTTGTTTGGAGAGGAAAAACCACATTATAAATTTATTTAGATTTTAATACAGATAAAAAAGAATCGGGGACAAACCCCGCTAAATGGTATATAAGTTTAATATCTTCTAAACATATCGCAATTACAGAAAATGATTACTAATATGAGGAAGAAGAATAACAAAGAACTATCTATGCCACAACGTCTTTCATCTCTACTTAGTATATCATCCATATAATAAGCACCTCCTATTATAAGAGTAAAGCCTCTTAGAATAGAGTATGAAAAATATCGGCATAGTGTTAATAAATATTTTTCTAAAATAAGAATATTTTAGAAAAATATTTATGATAATCGCTAATACTTAAAACTATTTGTGCATTTACACATAAAATAAACTTTCTAATATTTCTATTGATAATTCATTGAAGTTTTTTATTATTAAATCTGCCTTAGACAGATCTTGATTCCCCGAATTAGGATTTTTATATCCTATACATTTCATGTTTGCAGCCTTTGCAGCTTCTACTCCCGCATTGGAATCTTCTATTACTATGCAATCGGTATAAGATGCATTCATCTCATTTGCGGCTTTGAGAAAAATTTCAGGGGCGGGTTTTCCGTTTTTTACTTCTTCGCCGTTTATAAATATTTTAAAATATTTTTCCAATTGAAATTTTGTTATTATTGCATCGACGCTTCTTCGATTATTAGATGAAGCCAATCCTAAGGAATAATCTTTATATACATTTTTAATAAAACTTTCAACATTATCTACCATTTGAATATCATTTATATTTTCTATGAAATTCTCTTTATACATTTCTATTAGCTTTTCTACAGAAACGGGGATGTTAAGCTTATATTTTAATTCACTCCAGCAGTCATAATCAGTTACTCCAATGTATTTAGAATGTTCTTCCACGCTAACTTTTTTGCCGAATTTTCCTAAGAGATTATTAAATACTTCGAAATGCAAAGGTTCGCTGTCTACAATGACTCCATCCATATCGAATATTATAGTTTTCAAAATTATCATCTCCTTTATTTTAACAAATATCCCACCTTAACTATTATATCTTATTGGAGGATTTATTTCATTGGAAAATTATAATATTAAAAATATAAAGTCTATTTTTTGATATAAAATAAGTTGGAAAGATTTAAGATTATAAATGCTAATATAATATATGAATAAAAAATCGATAAATGTATGAATATGCCAATGCGCTTTTGCTTAGGAGCAATTTATGATATAATCATGAAGGGTACATATTGAAAATTGAAAGGACAGATAAAATGGCAAAAAATAAAGGAATATTTTTTATAGTGATTGCATCATTTTTATTAGGCTCTATACCGTTATTTGCTAAAGTTGCTTTTAAAGGAGGACTTAATTCATTTACTACTCTGACGTTGAGATTTTTGGGGGCAGCAGTTATTTTATTTATCTATATAAAAAAGCATGGGTATAGTTTAAAGATAAACAGAAAACAGTTTTTATTTATCATGCTTATGGGATCGGCAGGATATTTTTTAACTTCAGCCTTTTTATTTAATTCTTATAAGTATATTTCTACGGGACTTGCTACGATACTTAGCTTTGTATACCCAATTGTAGTCAATCTGTTCTCCATAGTTATTTATAAAGAAAAGGTGAATTTCAGGAAAGGATTAGCTTTAGTATTATCTATAATAGGGATATATTTATTAGTGGAAAACAAAAGTGGAGTAATGAATATAAAAGGCGTTTTATTAGCATTGAGTGGAGGGTTTGCCTATGCTTTTTATGTTTTAATGGGCGCTAATAAGGATCTGAAGGATATAAATTCATTTATCCTTATTTTTTATGTAACATTAGTGGCATCTTTATGTGCTTTTACTTTTAGTACAATAACAGGCCAATTTCATTTGTATATAAATTTATACTCAGTAGTAGGCGCTCTGTTTTTATCTTTAGCCTGTACTGCAATACCCCTTATATTATTTTTAATGGCTGTAAGATGTATTGGACCTTCGGAGGCTTCAATTCTTAATACTCTTGAGCCCCTTGTGAGTATTATAATAGGTGCGATAATACTAAAAGAAAAAATAGGGTTGGGAATGGTAATAGGAACTTTTTTGGTGATATTGTCAATAATAATTATTGCTATGATGGATAAAGAGAAGAATTCGGAGAAAATGAATAATGATATATAAATATTGTCAATAATAATTTATATGAAAACAATGTGTAGGAGTGATTTTATGAAAAAAAGAATTATTATTTTATGGACAATGATTTTTATGATTGGTATTACTGCCGGCTGCAGCATTGATAGCAATAAAAATAATTCAAATATAGATGCAGAAAATATTCAAGAAGAAACAATATACATACCGGATTACTATCCTTTCAAGAAGAATACAGTTATGTATTATTCGGGAGAAGGGAATGAATATGCCGAAAAAAAATCTTATTTTGAGTATATTGGTAATAACAGAGCACAGCAGAAAATATTGAATCCGGGAACCAATATGGTAAGTATTCTTGAATATAAGGATGGAGAATTAAAAGAAATATATTCGGAAGAGGAATTTTATAATATAGAAAATTTATTGAATGTAGATGAAGAAAAAAATACAGTTATATTGAAGGAACCGTTAAATGTAGGAGCTTCATGGACTCTTCCGGATGGAACTAAAAGAACCATTACAGGTTCCAATGTAGCAATAGAAACACCTTTAAGGGAATTTAAAGCTTTGGAAGTAACTACTCAAATGGGAGAAGATAAAGTTGAGAAGGATTATTATGCTAAAGGAATAGGCCTTGTTGCAAGCATATATAATGATGGAGAAACAGAGATAAAAACTCTTCTTGAAAAAATTGAAGAGAACGCTCCCTTAGTTCAAAATATGAGATTTTATTATATTCTGAACTCAGGAGAAAAAATTGTATATACTCAAAATGATATTGGATTTAAGACGAATGAAGGGATAGAAAAACTATTTGAAAATGGATTTAAGAATCCTCCTTCAGAGAAATTAATATCTCCTATTTCTCAAAACACAACAATAAATAAAATAAATTTTGATAAAAAGAATAGAACAGTAAAAGTTGATTTTTCCAATGAATTAACTGAAGAAATGAATGCCGGAAGTAATTTTGAAGCTCAAATAATTAAAAGTATAGTAAATACATTCGGAGATTATTATGATGCAGATAAGATATATATTTCAACAGAAGGTGTTCCTTACAGTACAGGTCACTTTCAACTTAGAGAAGGAGAATTCTTTTCGGTTGAGGAAAAGGACGTAGAAGAATTCAAATAAAAGATCCTTAAAGCCTTTTTAAGGCTTTAAGGATCTTTTATAATTAATATTCCTACTTTTCTTCTTTCTTTTCTTTCTTTTCACCTTTTGCTTTTTTATTGTCTCTTTTATCTTTATCTTTTGACATTGATTTCCCTCCTTTCATGAGATTGTATAACCTTCATTAATAGTATTCCTTTTTTTGAAAAATTTAGTATAAAAAATTAAATTTAAGCAAAAAATCATAAATTTTCTAATTCATTTACAAATCGGGAAGGGTATACTTTTTTTTCACTTTTGTTTGAATAGGTTAAAAGCATAAGATTATTTTTTGTTCTGGTCATTCCCACATAAAATAACCTTCTTTCTTCTTCCATTAGCTGAATTTTGCCGTTTTCAAAGGCGTCTATACTATTGGAAGAAGGAAAATCGCCCTCAATTAAATCTATCATGAATACTCTGTCATATTCCAAACCTTTTGCACTGTGGATAGTTGAAAGATTTACTCCTTTGGTATTATATTTTGATTGAAATGTTAAATACTCTAAATATTTCAATCTTCTTAGAAGCTCTTCTAAATTTTCTGTTTTTGCAGAGATTAATTTTAAATAATAAAGTATAGTTTTTAATGAATCAAAGGTGTATCCAAATTTTAGAGCATTTTCTTTCAAATATATTTCATATTCTAAGTTCTTTTCTATAAATGTTATTGCTTCATGAGGTGCCATATTTTTAAGCCTGTTAAAATCGATTTTTATTTCCATTATTTTTTGACGATAATCTCTGCTCAAATCATTTATTTCCAATATTCTATCGAATACTGATTTATCATAATTGAGAGTTTTTATATAATCCACATAATTTTTATATATAAAGCCTTTCATTTTAAAATATATTTTTTCAAAGGAGTTTAAATCTTCAGGATTATTAGCTACATTTAAAAATAAGATGATATCTTTTATTATCCAATGATTAAAAAATTTAACATTTACATCTCTCATATGAAAGGGAATCTTGTTATTCTCTAAATATTCTATAACACCGATAGAAGATATATTATTTCTATACAATATGGCAGCATTTGAATAATCAGCAAATTTTTTCAGTTCTTTTATTATATATTCATACTGTTCTGTTATTGTATTAAGCTTCACTATATTTATAGGAGATACATAATTATTTTTTGTAAATATATTTTTGTTGTATCTTAATTTATTTTGCCTTATAAATTTATTGCATACAGAGACAATATTTCGGGATGATCGATAATTTTCTTCCATGTAGAATATTGAAAGGTCTTTAAATTCCCTTTTAAGATCAAACAGACCTTGAGGGAAAGCGCCTCTGAATCCGTAAATGGATTGGTCATCATCTGCCACTATAAACAGATTATTTTTAGGTTTTGCTATAAGTTTAATTATTTCCAACTGAATTTTAGACGTGTCTTGTCCCTCGTCTACTTGGATGAAATCATATTTATTTCTCCATTTTGAAAGAAGGTAAGAATCCCTCTTAAGAAAATCGAGAGTTAAAACAAGCATATCATCAAAATCTATCATTTTTTTCTCTTTTTTAAAACCTTCGTATGACATATAAATCTCTTTGAAGTGGTTTATTTCAACCTTGTTTTCTTTTAAATAATCATCAACACCAATCATCATATTTTTTATATATCCTATGCCGTTGTTTATTCCTTCTAACTTTTCATCCGCGGCCCATTCACCGTTTATATCATAATATAGATTTCTTAATATAGTAATTTTATTTATAGAATTACTGTTTCCTTCTATAAGAGTATAGGGTATTCCATGTCTATTAGTATATTCCCTTAATATGCTATAGGAAAAACTGTGAATTGTTGAAAAAGTTATGGGAATAGAGGAAGTGTTTTTAAAATTATTGACAAACCTTTTTTTCATTTCTTTGGCAGAAGCCCGGCTAAAAGTGATGGAAAGTATCTTTTCCGGCAGAATTTTATGTTTTGATATTAAATTATATGTTCTATGTAAAAGGACAGTTGTTTTTCCGGAACCCGGAACAGCCAATATAATAGCGGGACCCTTTCCGTGATTTATGGCTTTTGTTTGTTGATCATTAAAATTTATTTTCATTAGTACACCTGCTTACAATCAGATTTTAACGTTGAATTAACATATATATTATATATTAATAATAGCATACAAGATATAGATATCCAATTTTAAGATAAAATTTACTTAAAGGTATAAAAATTGTTTGCAAAAAAGTTAATAATATCTTAAAATAATATAACACAAGGTATTAACAAAATTGAAAGTGGGTGATGGAAATGAAAAAAAAATTTAAATCTTTTGATAAAAGATTACTTCATTGGTTTAATGATACAATAAAATGCAAAGTTTTAGATAGATTTATGTATAGGATAACTAACCTGGGGGGAGGAATATTTACTACAATTATTCTTCTTGCAATGATTGTATTTGGAAAAGAAAAAATAAGGGTTGCAGGGATCGAGGGGCTTACATCTCTTTCTGTCAGCCAAATATTTGTTCAAGTGTTGAAAAAATCTTTGCAAAGGGAAAGACCGTATAATATATTGAAAAACATAAATACCTTTGGAATTAATTTAAGGGACTATTCTTTTCCTTCGGGACATACTACAGCAAGTTTTTCAATTGCTACAACAATGACTCTTAATTTTCCAAGTATTTCTGTTATATTAGTAATTTTAGCACTTACAATTGGAATTTCGAGAATGTACTTGGGAGTCCATTATCCTACAGATGTTATTGCAGGAATTGTAATAGGGATTTCTTCGGCAGTTATAATTCATTTTCAGTTTATTGAATTAGTTGAAAAATTTTCTTATATTATTTATAACTAACCCATGAAAATCCTGTTAATCTTTCAAGTGTGAACACTCTTTGTTAAATTTTCCTTAAATCTGATATATGATGATAAAAAGATAGTATTAAATAAATTAATTGTTTTATTCATATTTAGTTGACAAAACTTAAATTAAGAGTTATATTTATATTAATATATGAACAATTGCTCATATGTCCATATTAACATATAACAGATGGAAGGGATGGCTGCTATGATAGAGAAGGAATTTTTGTTAGAAGGATTGAATTGTACCCATTGTGCAGGAGAAATTGAAGAAGATGCCAATAAGATAAAAGGTGTTAAAAAAGCAAATTTGAATTTTGTTACTAAAAAACTAAAAGTTGAAATAGATGAAATCCCGAGGGCTGAAACTGTTTCGGATGAGGTCAGATCCATTGTGAAGAGAATAGAACCTGATGTAATTATACATGAAATTGGTGGTATGACAACGGATAAAATTAAAGATGATTTAAAGGCAGAAGAGGAAGAGAAAAATGATAATATGAAATTTGTAATAGGAGTAATTGTTTTTTTAACTGCCGCAATTTTTAAATTTGAATACAGGATTGAATTTATATTATTTTTTATAAGTTATATAATAATTGGCGGAGAAGTACTGATTAATGCATTCAAAAATATTCTTAAGGGCAAGGTATTTGATGAAAATTTCTTAATGTCTATTGCTACCATAGGGGCGTTTATAATAGGAGAATATCCTGAAGCAGTATCTGTAATGCTTTTTTACGAAATAGGAGAATATTTTCAAGGAAAAGCTGTTGATCATTCAAGAAAATCCATAAGCACCTTGTTGGATATTAGACCGGATTATGCGAATATAGAGACGAATGAAGGAATAAAAAAGGTTGATCCAAATAAAATTGAAATAGGGCAGTATATAATTGTTAAGCCCGGAGAAAAAGTTCCTTTGGATGGAATAGTAGCGGAAGGAAATTCTTTCGTGGATACATCTAATATTACGGGAGAAAGTGTCCCAAGGAGTATACAACCCGGAGATAATATTTTGAGCGGATTTGTGAATAAGGAAGGGTTATTGAAAGTAAGAACTATTAAAAAATTTGGGGAATCTACTGTATCAAAGATATTGGACCTGGTTGAAAATTCTTCAAAACAGAAAGCTAATATTGAAAAATTTATTACAAGGTTTTCTAAATATTATACTTCTGTAGTAGTTTTTTCGGCCATAGCTTTAACTTTTATTCCTCCTTTGTTTTTTCATCAAGATTTAAGTACTTGGGTATATAGAGCTTTGATATTTCTTGTTGCGTCCTGTCCATGCGCTCTGGTAGTATCCATACCCTTAGGCTTTTTTGGAGGAATAGGAGGAGCTTCTAAATCAGGAATTCTTGTTAAAGGGGGAAATTACTTAGAAGGTTTAAGTATGGCGGATACTATAGTATTTGACAAGACGGGAACTTTGACTAAGGGGATATTTGAGGTTACTGAAGTTGAAGGAGCTGAGGACTATTCTGAAGATGATATATTAAAGTTGGCAGCCTACGGAGAAATATTTTCCAACCATCCTATTGCTAAATCTATCGTTAAACAATATGGGAAGGAAATAGATAAAAGTCAAATTTCCAATTATAGAGAGATACCGGGAAAAGGAATAGAAGTTACCGTGGAGGAAAGTAAAGTTCTTCTCGGAAATGTGAAACTCCTTCAAGAGCATGGATTGAAAGTAGCTGATAAATCGAGTATAGGTACTGTAGTATATGTAAGTAGGGACGAAGAGTATATAGGCAATATAGTAATTTCCGATGAAATAAGAGATGAATCAAAGGAAACTATTAAGGAATTAAAAGCTTTAGGAATACGAAAAACAATAATGCTTTCAGGAGATAAAAAGACTACAGCCGAACAGGTAGGAAAAGAAATAGGAATAGACGAAATTTATGGAGAATTGCTACCTCAGGAAAAAGTTGAGATGATGGATCGAATCTTGAAAAATAAGAAGGGTAAGAAAAAAGTAATATTTGTAGGAGACGGGGTAAATGATGCTCCCGTAATTGCAAGAGCAGATGTGGGAATATCCATGGGAGGAATGGGTTCGGATGCGGCGGTTGAGGCTTCCGATGTGGTTATCATGGATGATGAAATAAGTAAGGTTAAAACGGCAATGAATATTTCCCACAATACGAATAAAATAGTGAGAGAAAATGTAGTTTTTGCACTGGGAGTAAAAATGGTCGTATTGACATTAGGCGCATTGGGGATAGCAAACATGTGGAGTGCGGTATTTGCAGACGTAGGAGTTGCGTTGATTTCAGTGTTTAATTCTATAAGAGCATTAAAAGTGGAAGAATAATTCTTCTGTTTTTTTTAATATACATTAGTGTATGTTTTCCGTAAAATGAGTTTCAAAAAAGCTTTCCTTAATTTATTAATATTTCAATGGAAGCTTTTTTATTATTATGATAGAATTAAAACGAGAGGGGATGAACAGGGTTATAATAATGGAAATATGGATTATAAAATAAAATTTGTAGGAGGGTTTATTATATGGATAGAGAAGATATAAATACTCTGGGATTTGGAACGAAAGCTATTCACGGAGGTCATAAAAAGGATTCTCAGTATGGTTCTTTGGCTACGCCTATATTTCAAACGTCTACATTTATATTTGATTCTGCTGAACAAGGAGGGAAAAGGTTTGCCTTAGAAGAACCGGGCTACATATATACAAGGTTGGGAAATCCAACGGTTGCCGAGGCGGAAGAAAAGATAGCTTTATTGGAAGGAGGAGAGGCCGGGGCAGCGACTTCTTCAGGCATGGGGGCGGTAGCAGCATCTTTATGGACTGCTTTAAAAGCGGGGGATCATGTAGTTGCTTCCGATACTCTCTACGGATGTACTTTTTCGCTTTTAAATCATGGTCTTACCAGATTCGGAGTAGATGTTACATTTGTAGATATAAGTAATCTTGAAGAACTGGAATCTGCCATGAGGCCTAATACTAAAGTTGTTTATTTAGAAACTCCTGCAAATCCCACTTTAAAAATTACCGATATTGAAGCCGTATCTAAAATAGCTCACAAAGTTAAGGGATGTTTGGTATTTGTTGATAATACCTTCAGTACTCCTTATATACAAAAGCCCTTAGAACTCGGAGCAGATGTGGTTATTCATTCGGCTACAAAGTATTTAAATGGACATGGAGATGTAATTGCAGGTTTTGTAGTAGGTGAGAAGAAGTTTATAGAAGAAGTTAAGATGTTTGGAATAAAGGATATGACCGGCTCGGTTATGAGCCCCTTTGATGCATATTTAATAATAAGAGGAATGAAAACATTGGAAATAAGAATGGAAAAGCACTGTGATAATGCTATAAAAGTAGCGAAATTTTTGGAGACTCACCCTGCCGTTAAGAAAGTTTATTATCCAGGTCTTGAGAGCTTCGAATACTATGAATTAGCAAAGAAACAGATGAAATTGCCGGGAGCCATAATTTCCTTTGAATTGAAAGGCGGAATTGAGGAAGGAAAAACGGTCATGAATAATGTAAAACTTGCGAAACTTGCCGTAAGCTTAGGAGATCCTGAAACATTGATTCAGCATCCCGCATCTATGACCCATTCGCCTTACACGCCTGAGGAGAGGGCAGAAGCCGGAATCAGTGACGGACTTGTCAGATTATCGGTTGGGCTTGAAACGGCAGAAGATATAATTGCGGATTTAAAAGAAGCTTTAGATTTAGTGATAAAATAATATAGAGCATTAAAGATCCTTATTGATGAGATTTACAATAAGGATCTTTTTTTATGCTTCATAGAAAAAAATTCTACTTTGTCTTAATGATTTTATTGCAAAAAAATTGTTTAATTTTGTTCAATAAAATGTACAATATGTTAATATAGTTTTTTTAGGCTATGAAATAATGTATATATTAATTTAATAAAGAAAGGAATGATACAAATGTTGGAAACAAAGATTAT
The DNA here is from genome assembly GCF_900095615.1 of Sporanaerobacter sp. PP17-6a. Lineage (NCBI taxonomy): Bacteria > Bacillati > Bacillota > Tissierellia > Tissierellales > Sporanaerobacteraceae > Sporanaerobacter > Sporanaerobacter sp. PP17-6a. Next base: position 50,614 of record NZ_FMIF01000016.1, read on the forward strand.
AGAGAGCAGGGCTCATAAGATGATAGCCGTATATGAATATAAAAATAAAGATGTTAGGGGAGATTATGTTCTTCTTTTTAACCATGGATTTGTCGGCAACAAGATAACACCGCATAGAATGGCTGTAAATTTATCCAGAAAAATTTTAGACATGGGTATAACAACAGTGCGGTTTGATTGTGTAGGAGCAGGTGACAGTGAGGGAGACTATGAATATATGACCATTAATGGAGAAGTTGAAGATACTCTCAATGTAGTTGAAGTTTTAAAAAAGGATTTTAATATGAAAAAATTTTTTATGATGGGTTACAGCATGGGAGGAGCAATAGCGGCATTGTCTGCGGCAGAAGTAAATCCAGATGCGTTGATATTATGGTCCCCCGTTTCGAATCCCTTTTGGAATTTTTATCGTTTGATTGGAAATGAAAAATTTATGAAAGGGATTAATGGGAGTGATGTTGACGTGGACGGAGACATGGTTAGCAGGAAATTTTTTGAAGATATTATTAAAATAGATCCCGTAAAAAAAATAAAAAATTTTGAAAATCCGGTTAGAATAATACACGGAAGTAATGATAACGATATACTGCCTATAAATTCTATAGCATATGAGTCGGTACTTAAAGATGTAAAAGTTAAATTTATAGATGAGGCAGATCACTGCTATTCTTCAGCAAAGTTTCAATCACAACTGATAGAAGAAACATCTAAATTTATCGTAGAACTGTTAAAGTAACTTATAATATTTCTTGCAGAAAATTGTTCAATTTTGTTCAATAAAGCGTCCAATATGTTAATATAGTTTTTTTTAATATTATGAAATAATATTTACGAAAACGTTATAAATATAAACTTTATAAGTACGGCAGGAGGTGAATTTATATATTATTTATCAGGAAAAGGGTTGGACAAGTTGTTATCAGCAAAGTTTTAAAAAATTATATTAACAAAATTAAGTAATCTGGGGAGGCAATAATATGTTGAAAAATACGAAAATATCAGATGCAGAATTGTATGAAATAGTTTGTGAAGAGCTGGAAAGACAAGAGAACAATATTGAAATGATTGCATCTGAAAGTACTGTACCATTAGAAATCATGGAGTTAAGCGGTTCTATATTTACTAATAAAACTTTGGAAGGATATCCGGGCAACCGATTCCAGGCAGGATCCGAAATAGCGGATAAATTAGAGATATTGGCAGATGAAAGGGCAAAAAAATTATTTGATGCAGAGCATGTTAATATTCAGCCATATTCCGGTTCGACGGCAAATTATTGTGTTTATTCATCTATATTAAAACCGGGAGACAAAGTTCTGAGTATGAGACTTGACCAGGGAGGCCATTTAACCCATGGAAGTCCTGCAAATTTTTTGTCTAAAGTTTATGATTATGATTTTTATGGTGTAAATAAAGATACTGAATTAATAGATTTGGATGAGGTCAGGGAGAAAGCATTAAAAGATAGACCAAAGTTAATTATAGCAGGAGGCAGTTCGTATCCAAGACTTATAGATTACAAGGCATTTTCTGAAATTGCTAAAGAAGTTGGAGCATATTTCATGGTGGATATGGCTCATGTTGCAGGATTAGTTGCGGCGAAAGTTATACCCAGTCCGGTACCTTATGCGGATTTTGTAACAACTTCAACTACAAAAACATTTGGCGGTCCAAGGGCAGGCATGGTTTTGTGTAAGAATAAATATGCAAAGTTGTTGGATAAAGGTGTATTTCCAGGGTGCTTGGGTTCTATGCATCTTACTACTATGTCGGCTAAAGCATGGCTATTTAAACATGCTGCAACAGATGAATTTAAAAATATAATGTCAAGCATATTGGTTAACGGAAGAAAATTAGCGGAGGAATTAGAAAAACGAGGTTTTAGGATTGTAACTGGAGGAACGGATAACCATATTGTCATGGTTGATTTAAGAAAGAAAAATATAACCGGAAAATTGTTTCAAAATGCGCTTGATTCAATAGGCATAACCGTTAATAAAAATCAAATTCCGAACGATCCTCAATCACCGTTTGTTACAAGTGGAGTTAGAATAGGAGTTACTTCAATTACTCAAAGAGGATTGAGGGGAAAAGAAATAGAAAAAATTGCAGAGATAATGGAAAGAGTCGCAGATGCCCCTGAAGATACCACAAATTTGGATAAATGCAGAAGAGATGCTCATGAATTAATATCAAGATTTCCTTTATATCCCGAAAATTCTTTTAATGATTAAAAAGTTCAGATCAAATTTCATATAAATGAATATTTATTTTAATTTTATTGAGGATATATAGTATAGTTTCTTAAGTATGAAAAATAGGGAGGATTTATATGAGCGATATATTGAATAGAATAAATGGTGTAGTGTGGAGTATGCCATTAGTTATATTGGTTTTAATAAGCGGGTTATATTATTCTATAAAGTTAGGTTTTCCTCAAATACTTCATATAAAAGATATGGTAAAAGCGGCAGGTAGTGCCAATAAGTCTGAGAAGGGATTAAATTCTGTGCAATCATTTATATTCACGGCGGCCAGAACTGTAGGAGTAGGAAATATTGCCGGTATGGCTACAGGTATATATTTCGGGGGCCCTGGTGCGATATTTTGGTTATGGATACTTGCAATATTCGGATCTTCAATTTCTATGATTGAAGGTATACTTGCCCAAACTTATAAAGTAGAAGTTAACGGCGAATTCAAGGGCGGTCCTGCCTACTATATGGAAAAGGGAATGAAGAATGCCAAATTAGGAAAAACATTTGCAGTAGCTTACGCAGTTATAACCGTAATAGGTGTAACATTTTTGATGCCTTCTGTTCAAACATATAATATAGTACAAGGACTTAACCAAGCATTTGGCTTTAATGTAGTAATAGCAGGGGTTATATTCTCTGCGATTATGGGGATAGTAATTTTTGGCGGTTTGAAAAGAATCGGCAATGTGGCACAGAGATTGTCACCAATTATGGCAATATTGTATTTTTTAATGTCGGTAGTAATTATTATTTTTAACATAGATAAGTTTCCCGGTGTAATTATGTTAATTATAAGATCTGCTTTTGGAATGGATTCGGTATTTGGGGCTATGTTTGGTGCTGCAGTAAGCTGGGGTATTAAAAGAGGTGTATATGCTAATGAAGTAGGAATCGGAACCTCTGCTATTACTTCAGCTTCAGCGGAAGTGGATCATCCCGTTACTCAAGGAATGATAGGAGGCTTATCCGTATTTATGGGTTCATTCTTTGTATGTACTACATCTGCAGTAATGATATTAATAACAAACAGTTATAATACAATCGGAAGTAATGGTAAGTTGGTAGTTGAGCATCTGCCTGGAATAGCATATGGAAACCCATTTGTAACAAATGCAATTAATACTTCTTTACCTGGCTTAGGTGAAAAATTTATTGCGATATCCATATTATGTTTCGCTTTTGTAGCACTTACGGCTTATTATCTGTATACCGAAAGTAATTTGATATATCTCATTGGAGGCAATAAATTAGGTATTTTTATACAGAGAATATTTTTTATAGGCTCCGTTTTTATAGGTTCTGTAATATCGGCTGATACCGTATGGACTATGGGAGATATTGCGAATGCTTTAATGGCTTGGATAAATGTTATAGCTATATTGTTCCTCGGGAATACTGCCGTAAAAATTTACAAAGATTATAATGAACAGAAAAAGATGAAAATAACTCCTGTATTTGACGGCGATAAGTTAGGTCTTAAAAATGTTAGTGATGCATGGTCTCCAAGGTATAATAAAAAATAGTTGTAATTTAACATATACATTATAAATACCCCTAATTTTAAAATAGTCGGCAACCCTGTTTTAATAATATAAAATTAATGGAGCTGCCGGCTATGATTATATTATATGGAATTAAAAGGTATAAGAAACTTAGTAAATTGAACTCACAAGACACTCAACAGACAAATCAAAAATGGTATAATTAAAATAGCAGATTACTTTTAAATATAAGATAGAAAAAAGGAGGAATAAAATCTGTGCAAGGTAATATACAGTCTTTTGAGTGGGGACAAGTAGAATGGATATATGAACCGGATTTTAATAGATCATTAAATACTATGAGTATAGGTATTACAACTATTTTTCCTAATAGGCGTCAAAACAAGCATATGCATTATGGAAATGAGCAGGTAATATATGTATTATCGGGGGAGGGCTTTCAGACAATTGGGGATAAAACGGGAAAAATGAAACCGGGAGATATTTATCATATGGATGCAGGGATTATCCATGAAACCATTAATTTAGGCGATGAACCCATAAGACAATTACTTGTATGTATTCCGGTGCATTATGAGCAAAATGTACAGATTGGGAACAAGGGATTAGCGTTAGCAAAAGAAATGGGCAAAATTGACAGCCAAGTAAAAATCAATAATGAAATAAACTATATATATGAAGCGATTGTTAACCCTCTGAAAATACCGGTAACTATCTTTGACATGAATGGAAACATAATCATTCAGGGAAGGAATTATTCTGAATTTTGTAAGCATAAATGTTTAATAGACCAAGACGTGAATAATTGCCCTATGTATAAAATAAAAGATGAATATGGGCCTCCTCATTATGCGGATTTGTCGGCATTTATTTGTCCTTACGGGCTGACTATATTTGATATTCCTATTATTTTTAACAATAGAGCTATAGGAATAATAAAGGGAGGGCATATAAGAACATCTAAGGATTATAATATTAAGAGAGTAACTTCTTCTCATACATTAGAAGAATTAATTCCGGTTGTTCCGAAAGGTACGCAAAATGCTGTAATGCAGCAATTTAAAAAACTAAGCAAAACTATAGAGAATCATTATATTCTTAAAGATGCGGAAATTGAATTGGGTAAGAAAGAAGATATTATTCAGGATATAGTAAAAAATGAAACTATTCTTGAAGAATCTTTAAAATCCACAGAAGAAAAGGTATTAAATATCCAGATCAGCAATCATTTTCTGTTTAATACCTTAAACTCTTTGGCAGGACTTGCTGTGAAAGGAGACTCATTAAAGGTTTATCAATCAATTATAGATCTTTCAAAGCTGCTTAGGTATACTACCGGAGATCAAAACCATTTTGTTCAATTTGAAATTGAAATGGAGCATTTGAAGAATTATTTGAACATAAAAAAGCTAAGTTATGGTAATAAATTGGAAGTAAATTTTGATATTTCAGAAGATATAAATAATAAAAATATTCCTTTCAATTGTCTGCAACCTATTGTGGAAAATAGCTTTGTTCATGGATTTAAAGATATGAAAAAGGATATGAAAATAGAAATTAGCGGAAGAACGGATAGGGGTAAAATAATAATCAGGATAATTGACAATGGAGCTGGAATAGATGGAGAACATTTAAATGAACTTAAAGACAAAATAAAGGCAAATGATAAATATGGCAAGATAAGCGGTCTTATGATGGTATATTCCAAGCTGAAATTTCTTTATGAAGATAAATTTGAATTCATAATAGAAAGCACACCAAAAAGAGGCACATATGTAAAAATGGTTTTACCAGAGTATATATCATAAATTGTAAATCAAAAAATTTACTTTAGGGGGAATAAAAATGAGAAATGCTGTTATTGCAGATGATGAGGAATTATCTGTTGAATTGGTAGAGTATTTGATCAAACGTTATGAATTACCTCTAAAAGTTATTGGAAGAAGTTCGGCAGGTGATGAATCTTTAGACATGATTACAAAATTAAAGCCGGATATTGTCTTTATAGATATTAATATGCCGGTTTTAAGTGGTTTGGAAGTAATGGAAAAAGTGAGGATGTCTGAAAATAGCAGTGCAGTCGATTTTGTTGTTATTACCGGATACAGTTATTTTCAATATGCACAGCTATCTTTGAGATTAGGAGCAAAGGATATATTGTTAAAACCTGTTGAACCCGAACAATTTGTGGAGACTATGGAAAGAGTCTTAGGCTATAGATATTCAGATAATCAGATATTTAACAAAATAGTTGAATATATAAATTATAATTATCAAGAAAATATTGAGCTAAAGGAATGTGCAGAGAAATATCATACAAGTCCTAATTATATTGCAAGAATGTTTAAAAAATATTATGGTATAAGTTTTATAACATATTTGAATAGCCTCAGAATAAAGAAAGCACAGGAGTTGTTAAGAAATACGGATTTGTCAATCAAGGAAATAGCGTATAAAGTTGGATATAATAACCTCAATTATTTTTATAAAATTTTCAAGAGAAATATGGAAGCTACACCGAAAGACTTTAAAAATGGTATAGCCAAAAGTTAAGATATTTGGTTTTCAAGAGATAGTTATATATGATATATTATATTTGTAATTTAATTTTACAATTTAAGGAGGAACAAAAATGTCATTTAAAACAGATATTGAAATAGCACAAGAAGCAAAGATAAAGGATATCAGAGAGATTGCGGGAAAACTTGGATTAACTGAAGATGATATAGAACTATACGGAAAATATAAAGCAAAAGTAGACTATAAATTGCTTAAAAAAACTCAAGGGAAAAATGCTAAATTAATATTGGTTACGGCAATTAATCCAACTCCGGCGGGAGAAGGGAAAACGACTACATCAATAGGGATTGCGGATGCATTATCAAGATTAGGGAAAAATACGATAGTTGCGTTAAGAGAACCATCCCTTGGCCCTGTATTTGGAATAAAGGGAGGAGCAGCAGGAGGAGGATATGCGCAAGTTGTTCCTATGGAAGATATTAATTTACATTTTACCGGTGATTTCCATGCCATAGGAGCGGCAAATAATTTATTGGCAGCAATGATTGATAATCATATTTATCAAGGAAATGCTTTAGACATTGATCCGAGAAGAATTGTTTGGAGAAGATGTGTTGATATGAACGATAGGCAACTGAGATTTATAGTTGACGGACTTGGCGGGAAAGCAAACGGTATGCCAAGAGAAGATGGATTTGACATAACGGTTGCTTCAGAAGTAATGGCTATATTTTGCCTGTCGAATGATATAAACGATTTGAAGGAAAGACTGTCAAAAATAGTTATAGGATATAACAGAAGTGGACAACCAGTAACGGCAGGGCAACTCAAAGCCCAAGGAGCTATGGCGGCGTTACTTAAAGATGCACTGAAGCCTAATTTAGTTCAGACTTTGGAAGGAACGCCGGCATTTATACACGGAGGTCCCTTTGCTAATATAGCTCATGGTTGTAATTCAATAATGGCTACAAAGATGGCGGTTCATTTTGCTGATTATGCGGTTACGGAGGCAGGATTCGGTGCAGATCTGGGTGCAGAAAAGTTTATGGATATTAAATGCAGAATGTCGGGATTAAGGCCAAATGCTGTAATAATAGTTGCTACGGTAAGGGCGTTAAAATACAACGGAGGAGTTCCGAAAGCAGAATTGAATAATGAAAACTTAGAAGCCCTTGAAAAAGGAATTCCTAATCTGTTAAAACATGTGGAAAATATAACTAAAGTCTTTAAACTTCCTGCAGTAGTTGCATTAAATAAATTCCCTACGGATACGGAAGCTGAAATAAAACTTGTTGAAGATAAATGTAAAGAACTCGGAGTTAATGTTAAACTTTCTGAAGTATGGGCTAAGGGAGGAGAAGGCGGAACGGAAGTTGCTAAAGAAGTATTGAGATTAATAGATGAAGGAAAGAGTAATTTTGAATTTGCTTATGATCTTAAACTGCCTATAAAAGAAAAAATTAAAACTATAGCCCGAAGGATATATGGAGCAGACGATGTTGATTTTACAAACCAAGCAAGTAAGGAAATATCAGAATTGGAGAAGAACGGGTTCGGAGAACTCCCAATATGTATGGCTAAAACTCAGTATTCCTTAACAGATGATCAAACTAAACTGGGAAGGCCGACGGGATTTAATATAACGGTAAGGCAGGTAACTGTTTCTGCGGGAGCAGGATTTATAGTTGCGGTAACGGGATCAATAATGAAGATGCCCGGTCTTCCCAAATTGCCGGCTGCCGAGAAAATAGACGTTGATGAAAATGGAGTAATAAGCGGATTGTTCTAATGTTTTGGAGGGAATTAAAATGAATTTAACGGATAAGAGCTGTGTAGAATTTACGGAAATTTTGGCATCGAAGAGTCCTGTACCGGGAGGCGGAGCTGCATCAGCCTTAGTAGGGGCAGTAGGAACTGCCCTCGGAAGTATGGTTTGCAATTTAACAATAGGGAAAAAAAAGTATGCTGAATTTGAAGGAAAATTAAATGATATATTAAGCAGAGCAGAAAAGCTGCAAGAAGATCTGATGAAGATGGTAAATGAAGATGCAAAATATTTCTTGCCATTGTCAAAGGCTTATAGTATGCCGAAGGATACAGAAGAGCAAATTATATCAAAGGAACAGGCCTTACAGAGAGGCTTAAAAGATGCCTGCAAGATTCCGGTATCGATAATTGAATTATCCTATGAATCGATTAAAATCCATGAAGATTTAGTTGATAATTGTTCAAAATTAGCTATAAGTGATGTAGGCGTGGGAGTTCAATGTTTGAAAGCCGCAATAATCGGAGCAGAGCTAAATGTAATGATTAATATAAAATTGATAAAGGATGAGGACTATATAAATAAAATTAAAGATAAGATAGAGCCTTTAGTCAAAGATGGAATTAAGATATGCGATGATGTTTATAATAAAGTATTAAAATCCATTTTATAGAAAAACAATTTACTAATCATATATGAGGAGAAAAAATATGGGAAAGATAATTAAAGGGAAAATCGTGGCAGATGCATTAAATGAAAAGTTGATTAGTGAGGTGGAAATTTTAAAGAAAAAAGGGATAATCCCTAAACTATTGATAATGAGGGTCGGGTCCAACGGAAGTGATTTGGCCTATGAAAAGGGAGCCTTGAAAAAATGTAAAAAGATTGGGATATTATCTGAAGTTAGAGAATTTCCCGAGACTATACCTCAAGATGAATTTATTTCTGAAATAAAAAAGGCAAACGAAGATAAAGCCATCAATGGTATTTTAATCTTTAGGCCTTTTCCTAAACAGTTAAATGAGAATTTAATAAAATACGAAATTGCACCCGACAAGGATGTGGACTGTTTTAGCCCCGTAAATGTAGCTAAGATAATGGAGAAAGATCCGACAGGGTTTTCTCCATGCACTCCTTCGGCGGTTATAGAAATATTGAAGTACTATAATGTCCCAATGAAAGGGAGAAGAGCCGTGGTTATAGGAAGATCCATGGTAGTGGGTAAACCTGTGGCCATGCTGCTTTTAAATGAAAACGCCACTGTAACCATATGTCATTCCAAAACTGAGGATATGCCTTCGGTTTGTTCTCAAGCTGACATATTGGTTGTGGGTATTGGGAGAGCAAAAGCCGTTAATTCCCAATATATAAAAGAAGGAGCGGCAGTTATAGATGTGGGAATAAATACAGACGAAAATGGTAATTTGTGTGGAGACGTGGATACGGAAGACTGTATTGAAAAATCATCTATGATAACGCCTGTTCCCGGAGGAGTAGGTTCAGTTACTACGTCAATACTTGCAAAGCATGTGATAAAAGCCTGCAGGCAGCAGAATGGCGGGGATTCTATCTATGAGTGAACACAATTATTTATCTCCTCCCGAAATTGCTGAAGCTACAATTCAAAATGGAATAAAGAAGACGGAACTGCCCGTTGTGAAGATGATTGTTTTAGGGATATTGGCAGGAGCTTTTATAGCATTTGCAGCAGAAGGCTCAAATATGGCATCATATAATTTACTAAGCAATATTGAAACCTATGGTCTGGGGAAAGCCCTATCCGGAGCAATTTTTAGCACAGGCCTTATGCTTGTTCTTATTGCAGGAGGAGAGCTTTTTACAGGGAATGCAACTATTATTATAAGCGTGTTGGATAAAAAGGTTTCAATAAAAAATATGTTAAAAAACTGGTTTTTTGTTTATTGCGGGAATTTTATAGGAGCTGTGTTTGTAGCTTATATGATGGTGAAATCCGGATTATTTAACAGCGGAGCAAATGAATTGGGAGGAATGACAATTAAAATAGCTTCATCTAAAGTTGGATTAACATTTGCACAAGGTTTTTATTTGGGAATTATGTGTAATTGGCTGGTATGTCTTGCGGTTTGGATGGCAACAGGAGCTAAGGACATTACAGGAAAAATATTATCCGTATTTTTCACAATTTGGTTATTTGTTACTTCGGGATTTGAACATAGTATTGCTAATATGTATTATATCCCGGCCGGAATTTTAGCAAAAGGAAACGAGGATTGGGTAGGAGCTGCTTTAAATCTTGGAGTTAAAATGAAAGGATTGAATTCTCTCAATTGGAAAAATTTCATAATTAAAAACTTAATTCCCGTGACCTTTGGAAATATCGTTGGAGGAGTACTGTTTGTAGGTATGGCATATTGGTATGTTTATATAAGAAATAAAAATTTATCCCATGAAAAATCAAAACAGAAATCGTCCTAAGTAAATATTAATATACAAAAAAATAGACCTATTTTAAAAGGTCTATTTTTTTGCTTTACTTCTACATTTCATTTTTTTGTTGTATAATATTTTAGAAGGTAAATATGATAAACTATAATAGAATTAATTATTCATGTAAGAGGTGCTGATTTAATGAAAGGTCATTTAAGTGATTATGACAGAAGATATAATTATATAATACTTGCCGAACGCTCTTATTTAGATAACAAAATGGGAAAAGCCATTAAATTTTATTTAAAGGCTTTAAATTTTCCGGGAGATAAAGATGAAACTATAGAGATACTTTATAATATTGCGTTTTTATATAGCAAAGTGGGAGAAAGAGAAAAATCCCTGAAGGCATATGAAAGGATAATTAAAGAGGATGAAAAAGAAGCTGGAGCCTATTTTGAAATGGCTTCTATTTATGAAAAAATAGGAAATAAGGAAAAGGCATTAAAATATTATTTTAACGCTGTGAAACTAAATGAGGAATACAACAGGGCATATTTTTATATAGCTAATATATATGACGAGATAGGGAAGAAGGATGAGGCAATAAAATATTATAAGAAGGTTATTGATCTTATACCAAATGATTATGTTGCCTATAATAATTTAGGTTCTATATATGAAGAACTTAATCAGTATGATAAAGCATATGATATGATTAAAGAAAGCATAAAAATAAATCCCGAATATTATAAGGCATTGTTCAACATGGGAGTTATAGAAAAGAAACGAAAGAATTTAAAAAAATCAGTGGAATACTATAATAAATCCATTGAAAAAAACAAAACGTATCCTTATTCTTTTTTAAACAAATCGGTTATTTATATAGAAAGAGGGAATATTAAAGGGGCAATAAAAGTTTTGACAGAAGGGATAAAATACAATCCTCATGCAGAATATTTATATTATAATCGGGCCTGTTGTTATTCAAAGATTAAAAAATTGGATGAAGCTTTAAATGATTTAAAAAAAGCTATAATTTTATATCCGAATTTCATAGACATAATCAAACTTGATAAGGATTTAGAAAATTTATATAAAGATAGCAGATTTATTTCTCTTATTAATAAAAAATTTAGGGTATAGGAAATATGGTTTATTTTTTAAATAATAAGTATAAATTGAAAGGGAGTACATATATATGATAATTTTAAAAACTGAAAATGAAATTGAAAAAATGCAGAAGGCGGGAAGAATATTGGCAAATTGTCATAAAGAAATTAAAAAGATGATTAGGCCGGGAATATCTACTTATGATATTGACAAATTCGCAGAGGAATTTATAAAAAAGAACGGAGCCACGCCGGAGCAAAAAGGATATCAAGGGTATCCCTTTGCTACTTGTACATCTGTAAATGATGAAATATGCCATGGATTTCCCGGGAAAAAGCCGCTCCGAAACGGAGATATTGTTACCGTTGATATGGTAGTTAATTTAAACGGATGGCTTGCCGATTCTGCGTGGAGCTATGCGGTAGGGAATATTTCCGAAGAGGCAAAAAAACTAATGGAAGTGACTGAAAAATCACTTTATATAGGGATAGAAAAGGCTGTAGCAGGGAATAGGATAGGAGATATATCCTATGCAATTCAGTCTTATGTAGAAGCCCAAGGTTTCTCAGTGGTAAGAGATTTTGTAGGACACGGAATAGGAAAGGAAATGCATGAAGAACCACAAGTACCCCATTTTGGACGTCCCGGAAGAGGGCCGAGGATTACAACGGGAATGGTATTTACAATCGAGCCTATGATAAATGTGGGGACTTACCATTGTACTATAGATAACAACAACTGGACTGCACGAACTAAAGATGGAAAGCTTTCTTGTCAGTATGAACACACTATTGCAATAACTGAAAATGGAGTTATTATAATTACCAAACAATAGAAAAATCCCTTTATAGGGATTTTTTTATTGCTTATTGTTATTGCTGCCATTTCATAAACTTATTTTCCAATATTGCAATTATTTGATACATAAAGGCTGAAATTATTGCAAGTATAAATACGCTCATCATAACTAAATCCAATTTGAATACCTGCCCGCCGTATACTATTAGGTATCCTATACCTGCTTTTGACACTAAGAATTCTCCTACAATTACTCCTATCCATGATAATCCTATGTTTACTTTAAGAGTACTTATAATTGTTGGAATACTTGATGGAAATACCACTTTTTTAAGTATCTGAAATTTTGTAGCCCCAAATGTTTTTAACAGCTTAATTTTATCTTCATCTACATTTTGAAAACTTAAGTAAATATTCATAATGGTTACTACGATAGATACTGTAATGGCTGTTACTATTATTCCTGAATATCCTGCGCCTGCCCATAAAATCATTATAGGGGCAAGAGCAGTTTTAGGAAGACTGTTAAGAATGACCAAATAAGGATCTAATACTCTTGCCATAAAATCCGACCACCATAGACCAATAGCAATTACTACACCTAATATAGTCCCAAATACGAAACCGGCTATGGTCTCCATGACAGATATTCCTACATGGTAGTATAGATCTCCGTTTTTAACGTAATTGATGAATTGAGCCCAAATTTCCGAAGGATAGCTGGTTAAGAAGGTATCTATAATATTTAATCTTGCAAGAATTTCCCAAATTGAAAGGCACAAAATCAGGATTAATAATTGAGTAAATACTATAAGTTTTTTTCTCTTTTTTCTTCTATCCATATATTCCATATGTTCTTTTGATACAGTGCTCATAGTTAGCCTCTCCTCTCTTATACCAAAATTAAGTATTCAATTTATATTATTCATGTAGAAATGAAATGTTCTATGTTTTAATAAAGTCCTTTTTTATAACCGATAAGAAAGTTAAAATTTTAATGTGAACTTTCCGTAGATGTGTTTCAAAAAAAAGTGCCTCCTTAATGTTTTTTTCTAATAAAAACCTTTTCATAATAATGACAACTAAATGTCAGTGACAATATTATGTTATTTGTCGAACTATATCTTTTTATGTAAAAAGGGATTGTTAAAATTAATATATAATTAAAATGTTTTACAAATTTATAAATATAAGAATATATGTGCTAGGAGGAATATGTGTGAATCAAAATCTTAAATTTGGCAAATGTTTAAATCTGGTTTTATCTACTCTCGATATTAATTACAGTAAATTAGCAAGGGCAATAAATGTGGATTCTTCCCTTGTCAGCAGATGGGCTAATGATATAAGAATACCTCCTTACGATTCCAACCATATTGATAATATTGTGGCTTACATATCAGATATCGTAGAAAACGATTCCTATAGACTTGGAAAATTGCAGAATTTATTGTTAGTAATAGGTGGCGATAAATGTGATAAAAATGAGACACTTAAAAAAAGATTAATGAATTTGTTTATTTGTTCTCAGCAGTTTTCTATTGAACAGAATAAGAAAACAAAAATTTTATTATCTAATGGAGGAAACAATTCATTTAAAAACGATTATTGTAAAAGCAAGTTAATGGAAATGGGGCTAAGAGATGAAATTAAAACTAAATCATTGTCTTCTAAGGACAGAGTTATAAATGGAGGGGAAAATGCTATAGAAGAAATATTGGATAAACTAGATAAGGCTTCTAAATTAGATGGTTGGCTAAGTGAACCAATTTTATTCAATTTAGGAGGAAGCATTGACGGTATTTTAAATTCTAAAGAGATAGTTAAAAAATTCAAAAATATCTTAAAGAAGCTTTTGGATAATTCTTGGCAAATAGTATTTAACGTATTTTTGTATGAAGATAATGTAAGAACCATAAAAGTACTCAATTTTGTTAGAGAACTCATTAATTACAGAAATTTTTCTATGTATTATTTTAGGGGAAATAGTCCATCAGACCCTGTGACTGAAATGGTTATTCTACCTAAAATAAGTGCTTTTATTTATTTTAGAAATGATCCTTTTGCACAAATAGATACTTCTTTTTATTTTGAAAGTAATTCAACAATTGAAATGTTTGTTAAAAGTTATTATGAACTGATTATTTATTCTGTTCCTTTAATTACGGCACGTTTGAATAATAAAAATAAATATGATGAAATATATTTTGGTAATGAATTCAAATTTGGCGATAGATTCATGTACGGCGAAATGATTAATGATTTAAATATTTCTATGAATACTTATGAAAAATTTTTGTATGATTTGGAATATACTTGCGAAGAATTCAATTATAGACTGTCTGGTCATGAAAAAAAGTTAAAAATGTTTGAATATCAAATAAAATATTATAATTATAAAGATATATATATAAAAGAAGATGTAGAGAAATTTTTAATGGATATGGCTTTCCAAGATAAACCTTTTTTTAAAAATAGTACGTTAAAACCGAATAAAAATTATATAGTTGAGTATTTAAACAATACAATTTTTAATTTAAAAAATTATGATAATTATAAAATAGGATTAATAGATGATAAACCTGAAGAGAATTATCAAGATTATAAATTTTTAACAAAGGGAAGAAATTTTTTGATGATAGATACTAATAATAGATATGATGATTTTAGCAGTGAATTAGCATCAGATTTTTTAATTGATGAACCCATGATAGTACAAGCCCATAAAGATTATTTTAACAACTTGTGGGACAAGTTACCGAGTAATAATAAAAATAAAAAGAATGTTATTGAATGGATTCAAAGTCAGATTGATAAAATTTTTCATATCAATCCATAGATTAACAATTATTAGGTAAAAATTTAAAAATAATATTTTGATGGATTATTTTTAAATGCTATATTGCAATGCAAGGTAGCGTAGTATATAATATAGTTATATAAAGCAAAGGAGAAAATTATGAATATTCAATTAAAAAAGGGTGTTTTGGAACTGTGTGTTCTTTCTATGCTTATAAAAAGAGATTATTACGGATATGAACTTGTGGAACATATAAGTGAATATATTGATATATCAGAAGGTACTATATATCCTCTATTAAAGAGATTAAAAGATGGCGGTTATGTAAATACTTATCTGGCCGAATCCCAGGAGGGGCCTCCCAGAAAGTATTATAGAATTACTGAAGAGGGGAAGGAAACCTTTAATAAGCTTGAAGAAGAATGGAGTCATTTTATAAATGGAGTAAATGAATTAATAAGGGGGAATTTCCATGAATAAAAAAGAATTTATAGGTATATTGAGATCTAACATTAAAGGACTTTCCCAAGAAGAAACAGATGATATTATATATGATTATGAGGAACATTTTCAGATTGGGGAGTCAAAAGGGAAGAGTGAGGAGGAAATATGCGTTGAACTGGGAGATCCAAAGAGCATCGCTAAGATGTATAAAGCTAATTCAACTATAGAGAAAGCTGAAAATGATCCTTCCACTAAAAATTTATTTAAAGCCATTCTTTCTGCTACTGCACTTGGAATATTTAATTTTATTATAGTCTTGGGGCCGACTGTGGTGTCGTTCTTTGTATTGGTATTGCTATATGGAATATCTATAAGTCTTATACTGGGGGGGATGGAAACTATTTTTAATATTACGCTCGGCTCGTTTTTCCCAATAGAAATATATTTGGGAGTAAATCGTATTAGTTATATTTTCTTTGGAATCGGAATTGTTGGCTTGGGATTAATGATTATAATCGGAACATTTTATCTAAGCAAATTGTTTTATAAATTGGCCGTTAAATATTTGAAGTGGAATATTAATGTTATAAAAAAATAGGAGGAATGAAAATGAGTATGAAGAAAATAATTTTAATAATTTTGGGAATTACTCTTGTATCCTTTGGAATATGTTTTTTATCACTCAATTTTTCTGAAGGGAAGAGAGGTCATGATTTTAAAGGCGAGAATATAGATGTTGCTCCAGGCATAATCAATGTTGATGCAGATGGTGTAAAAGTAAACGTAGGTTTATCGGGAGTACATGTTACCGATGATGAAGGGGACAATGTTGTCAATGTAAGTCCTTCTGGAGTTAATTTAAAATCAGGAGATGAAAAGTTAGATTTGAAATCAAACAGTATAGATCATGAAAAGTTTGAAGATATAAAAGGAATTGAAAAGATAGATATTGGAACTTCCTTTGTTGATATAAACCTGATTCCGGAAGACAGAGATAATATAAGGATTCATTTCAACGGAAAGATAAAATCAGGTTCCGGAAATATCCCTTCCATGACATCTGAAAAATCGGGAAGTACCCTTTATATCGATGTAAAAAATAAGGGAACCGATTCTTACTATAGTAATTATAGCAATTATTCAGACTTAAAATTAGATATTTATATTCCAAAGGAATACAATGGGAAATTTGAGATGAATACTTCTTCTGGAGATATAACCGGAGAAAAGATGAATGTTAAGAGCATAAATATTGCTACGAGTTCCGGAGACATAAATTTAAAAAATATAAATTCGGATACTGTGACATTGGAAACATCTTCGGGAGACGGAAATATAAAAAGTGTCAATGCTGGTAATATAAAATTTAAGTCAGGTTCGGGTGACATGACCATAGAAGATATGAAAGGGATTTTAAACGCGGCAACGAGTTCCGGGGAGATTTCCGTAAGCTATAAGGAACTGAATGGGGATATTGCCGTTGTCAGCAGCTCGGGGGATGTGAAGGTATATCTTCCAAATAATTCAAAATTCAATCTAAATGCCGTCGGAGCTTCGGGAGAAATAGAATGTAATTTTCCCTTATCTGTAGTAAGTAAAGAAGAACACAGATTAGTAGGAAAAACGGGAGAAGGCAATAATAACATAGATATAACAACGAGTTCCGGAGATATTTCCATATATCCTAAAGAAAAATAATAAAAGTAATGTGATTGTTAAAGGGGAGGCCCTAACACAAGGGGACGGTTCTCTTGTGTCACTCAATGGGTATTTATAAAGTTTTCTATGAGCTGAGATCCGATACTGTTTGATTTGTTGTAAAGGGGAGGCCTTATTGATGAATGGGAAAAGCGTTAAAGTATTTGTAAACTTTATTATGATCTTTATTTTGATATCTGTTTTTTTGACCGGATGTTCTGGTGAAAATGCAGGAATCAGTTATGGGAAAAAGGAACTTACTTCTCAGGAAAAGATGGAAGACTTTGAATACATGTACAACATACTTAAGGAAAATTATCCTTATTTTGAAGTGAACAAAAGAGTTAACGGAGTAGATTGGCTTAAAAATAAAGAAATATATGAATCAAGAATTGAGAACACAAAGAACAATGAAGATTTCATGGAAGAACTGAACAGCATATTAAGTGAATTGCATAACGGGCATACTAATGTCTTATTTAAAAAAAATTTTCCCGATTTTTATAGTGTATATAAAGATATGGATAGTAGAAAGCCATGGTTTAATGTACTTACAAATAAAAAATCCATGGAGTGGTATGGTTTCAGTGAGGACTCTTTGAAGGATGAAAGCTCCGATGGACTTTTCAGCAGTACCAAACCTGCTTTTAAAACAGATAAAATTGTTCCCGACAAAGTAGCATATTTAAAGATCAGATTGATGGATCCCAAAAGAATTGAGGAAGACGGAAAAGAAATAAAAAAGTTTTATAATAAAATAGAAGATTATGACAAATTGATTATTGATATAAGAGGAAACGGTGGAGGTTCGGATTATTATTGGATAGAAAATATAATTAAGCCTTTAACCTTTAAACCTTTATCTGTCAACTACTATATGTTTGAACGAGGAGGAGAATATAATAAGAAAATTTATGATTCAATGGGCTCTGAATTTAGAGATATTTCATCAATTTCACCAGAAATCTTAAATAAGATGCCCCAAGAAGTAAAGACCAAGTTTAAAAATTATGAAATTTCTACAGCTGTAATAAAGCCATATAACAGCATAAACTTTAAGGGGAAGATATATATGCTGATAGATAAAGCGGTTTATTCTTCTTCCGATGGGTTTGCTTCTTTTGCTAAAGCAAGTAAATTTGCGACTCTTATCGGAGAAAGAACGGGGGGAGACGGGATAGGGCCAGATCCCATTATTTTTTCTCTTCCAAACAGCGGGGCTATTGTAAGATATTCAAGTCTTCTGTGTCTCAATCCGGACTATACCATAAACGAAGAAGTTCAGACTGCTCCGGATATAGAAGTAAATCCCGCTGTGGGAAACAGATATAAAGAAGATCTATGTATTCAGGCAGCAATTAAGGATTAAAAACTAACACAAGGGGACGGTTCTTTTGTGCGACACAAAAGAACCGTCCCCTTGTGTTTTTCCTTGTTTCATTCAATGGGTATTTATAAAATTTTCTATGAGCTGAGATCCGATACTATTTGATTTGTTGTATTTTCCGCATATTTCTTCTTTTCTAAACCAGCCGGCTGTGACTATTTCATCGCCGTCTTCCTTTATTTCTCCACTTAAATATTCTGCGGTAAATCCTATCATCATGGAGTTGGGAAAAGGCCAAGGCTGATTGCCGAAATATTTAATATTTTTAATTTCTATTCTCGTTTCTTCAAATACTTCTCTCTTAACGCATTGCTCAAAGGTTTCTCCCATTTCAACAAATCCTGCTATAACGCTGTACCTCCCGTTTTCAAAATTTTTATTGTGGGCAAGAAGAAGCTTGTCTTCTTTGGTAACAGCTACGATGATTGCCGGAGACGTTCTGGGCCATGTAGTGAATCCGCACTTTGGACATATCAAGGCTCTTTCGTTTTTATTTTTCTTCCTTTCCATTAAGCTTCCGCATCTTCCGCAATATCTATGATCTTTTTCCCAATTAATCAAAAGAAATACTTTGGCTGCTATTAAATAAAGTTCTTTCTCAACAAGGTAACTTAATTCCCTTAATCCTATGGCTTCTAAATTTTTAAATCCCGAAGGGATATTTTCGCATGTCCCTCCAAAACAATTTATATTGTCAAAGGAACCGATATACATAGGATTTTTGATATTCAATCCCATTTCTGAGATATCTTTTCCGGTAGGTATTTTTATGATTTTTTTTGATTTATTTACTGCAATTTTTCCGTTATTAAATATAAAATACAGATCCTCATCCCTTTCGGGGGAAAGGAGAATTGCAGAGGATTGAAACCGTAAATAGTTTTTCATAAGAAACTCCTTTCATAACCAAATAAATTGATGCATTTTTAGATTATTATATTCTGAGGATTGCCTTCAATCCATTTTGAAATATTTGCGAGGGCTATCTTGGCTCTTCTTTCCATCGCTTCTTCCGATGCAAACCCTATATGGGGAGTGAGAACGGTATTAGGTACATTTAAAAGGCAGTAATCCTTTGGCAAAGGAGGTTCCATATCAAACACGTCGATTCCGGCACCGGCTATTTCTCCTCTTTTAAGTTTGTAAGCCAATGATTTATTGTCTACAATAGGGCCCCGGGAGGTATTGATAAGAATGGAATCGGGTTTCATTAGATCGAGCTTTTCCTTTGAGATAAGTCCGCGAGTTCTATTATTTAAAGGCAAATGTACTGAAACTATATCACTATTGGATAACAGAGTATCCAGCTCTACGTATTTTGCTCCCAGCTTTTTAACATCTTCTTTTTCACTTCTGTTATAAGCCAAAATATTGCATCCTAAAGCAGCGCCTATTTCCGCAACTTTTTTTCCGATAGCGCCTGTACCTATTATTCCCAATGTTTTTCCGAAAATTTCTTTTTGCGTGAACCCCTCTTTTGTTTTATTCTCCTTAGTTTTTTCATCTAAAGGGACGATATTTCTCATTAAACTTATCATTAATCCGATAGCCAATTCCGCAACGGCTTGAGTACTATACCCTGCACAATTACATACGGTAATGTTTTTTTCCTTGCAGGCGTCCAAATCAACATGATCAACTCCGGTGAATGCTACAGAAATCATCTTAAGTTTTTGACAAGATAATATAAGTTCTCTTTTTAAAAGCATATTTGCTATTATCAGAACTTCAGCATCTTCCGCTCTTTTCTTCAAGATATCCATATTATCGGTTTTATCCTCATAAGATATAATTTCATGACCATTATCTGTGAGAGTTTTCCCGATATCTTTGATTTCTTTTTCAGGAATTCCCAAAGGTTCCAATATTACTATTTTCATAAAAACCCTCCTTTTCACTTTTATAACTAATTTAATTATATTACAACATTAGTTTTATATCCACTTTGAAGATATTTTATTTTAAATTTCCAAATGACTTAACAACCCATTCACATATTGACTTTTAAATGAATACTATAAAGTATCTTGTACTGACATAAAGGAGGTAGATGCCGATGGATGAAAATAAGATTGTAAAAATAAGAGATATAAGTATGAACTATCATACTGTAAAAGGTGAAACGAAAGTCATTGATAATATTAATTTAGATATATATAGAGGGGAAATAGTAGTTTTTATTGGACCAAGCGGATGTGGAAAGTCTACTCTTTTGTCAATTATTGCCGGACTTATAAAACCGACTAAAGGGGAAGTATTTATTAACGGGGAAAGACTTTCGGGAAGAACTGAAAAAATAGGGTATATGTTTCAGAGAGATCATCTTTTTGAATGGAGAACAATATTTCAAAATGTGTTAATAGGATTGGAAATTCAGGGGAAAGTAAGTGATGAGGACAAGGAGTTAGCAAAAAAAATGTTGAATGCTTACGGACTTTCGGAATTTAAAAACAGCTATCCAAGGCAATTATCAGGAGGAATGAGACAGAGAGCCGCTCTTATAAGAACTCTGATTGTAAAACCGGAGTTACTTCTATTGGACGAACCTTTTTCAGCTCTCGATTATCAAACGAGGCTGGCTATTGCGGATGAAGTAGGAATAATACTAAAAAAAGAGAAAAAAACAGCATTAATGGTAACTCATGACATATCGGAAGCAATTTCTATTGCTGATAGAGTAGTAGTACTTACTAACAGACCGGCTACAATAAAAGAAATAATCGATATAAAATTAACCTGCCCCGATGGGATAAGAACACCCATGAAATGTAGAGAATCACCGGAATTCAGGCATTATTTCAATTATATATGGCAAAAATTAGATGTACACATTTAATAGAAAAGTTATAAGATGAGACTAAAAAAAGGCTTCCTCAATGTATTAATAATTCGATGGAAGCCTTTTTTATTAAAAATTCAGACCTTCTTTATGAACCCCTACGCTTAAAGCAATTCCTATAGAAATCATATTTACCAAAAGGAAAGTCCCGCCGTAGCTTATAAAGGGAAGCGGAATACCTGTTATAGGCATTAAGCCTATAGTCATACCTATATTTTCCCATATATGAAAGAAAAGCATTGCGGTTATTCCTGTTACCATTAAGGAACCGAACAAATCGGTAGTATTCCTGGCAATCTTTACAAGTCTGTACATCATAATACCGAAAAGTACAATAAGAACCAGCCCACCGACAAGTCCGAGTTCTTCCCCTATAACCGCAAATATCAAATCCGTTTGTTTTTCCGGAATGAATCCGAATTGAGTCTGAACCCCGTTAAACAATCCCCTTCCCAGTATTTTTCCGGACCCCACGGCTATTTTTGATTGCCATGCTTGATATCCGGTATTGCTTGTATCATTTTGCGGATTTAAAAAGTTTAAAATCCTGTTTTTTTGATAGCTCTTTAAGGAAAACCATAATATAGGGAGGCTTATAACTCCCGCAATGATGGTGTATACAAAGTATTTTATATTAAGCCCGGCAATAAAAAGCATTATTATTATGAAAAACACAAATACTAAGGCAGTTCCGAGATCCGGCTGTTTATATATGAGGAATATGGGGACTCCGGCGAACAATAAAATTTTTAATAATGTCCAGAGGTTATTTATATCATTTTTGTTATTATCTATAAATTTTGATATTGATATAATTAATCCGATTTTTACGATTTCCGAAGGCTGAAATTGAAATCCGCCTATGCTTAGCCAACTTCTTGCTCCCCATGATTCATCTCCTGTTCCGAAGATAAGTACCGCAACAAGGAGTATGTTACAAAACACATAAATTGGAATATACAATTTGCCTAATATTCTATAATCCATTATTACCAATATTATAATGCAGCAGATTCCTAATATCATAGAAATAGTTTGTACTTTTATAAAACGGCTGGTTTCAAAACTTTTAGTTGCACTTGATATCATTACAAGACCGTATATGCATAGAAGTATGACGGTGATGAAGAGAACAAAATCAAATCTTTTTACGATACTTTTTCTAAAATTAAGCATACTCATTACTCCTTCTTCTATTACTAAAAATAATTATACCATATTGTTCTTTGTAAGGTATAGTCAAATTATGCAAAATTAAATCATATATGTTTATGTTATAATATTATTAAAAAAATTTAGAGAGGAATGGATATGAATATAAAAAAATATATAATGGATAAATCAAAAGAACTTAATATTGATATGATAAGATTTACGGATAGCAGTCCTTTAATTGATATTAAGGATTTTATTATGGAAAGAAAAAATTTAGGATATTCGACGGAATTTGAAGAAAAAGATATAGAGAGAAGGATAAACCCTAAAATTATACTTCCCGATTGTAAAAGTATTATAGCCATTGCTCTCTCATATAATATAAAATATAATGAAAATTTAAATACTGATTTAAAGGGAAAGCTTTCCAGATGCTCATGGGGATTGGATTATCATAAAGTTTTAAATAATAAGATGAAAAAACTTATTGAAGAAATGGAGAAAAAAGTAAAATTTAATTATTCTTATTTTGCAGATACGGGTCCTCTTGTAGACAGAGAAATTGCTAAAAAATCCGGTTTAGGATATTACGGGAAAAATTGTACCATTATCAATGAAAAATTTGGTTCCTTTATTTTTTTAGGATATATTCTGACTGACTTGGATATTGAAGAAGATGGAATAATTGAAGGATATAACTGCGGAGAATGTAATCTGTGTTTAAAAGCTTGTCCTACAGGGGCATTGGAAGCTCCATATAGGTTAAATCCTAAGAAATGCATATCCTATCTTACTCAGACCAAAGGAGATATTCCTTATGAGCAGAGAAAGAAAATGGGGATCAACGTATACGGATGCGACGTTTGCCAATTGGTATGTCCTAAAAATAAATATGCGGAGGAAAGTTCTAATAAGGAATTCCTGCCTTTAAGGACAAAGGGTTATATAGATATAAAAGAACTTTTTAAGATATCCAATAGGGAATTTAAAAATGAATACGGGAATATGGCGGGAAGCTGGGTAGGAAGAAATACTTTGAGGAGAAATGCAATTATAGCCTTGGGGAATATGAAAAAAGGAGAAAATGTTTCTTTCTTGAAAGAGCTTTTGTCTTTAAATAATATCGATTTTAATCTTAGAAAATATATATATTGGAGTCTGCTAAATATAGATAAGAAATTAGGAAAAGAAATTATTGGCGATGGCATAAAGGATAGAATTGATATTGATGAAATAGAAAAATTATTAAGATATTTTAAAATATGATATTTATTAAAAAATATGAGAGTTTGTGATATACTGTTTTTAGAGTATTGAAAACCTTTTTATTTTAAGGAGGAAAAAAGATGGAAAATGTTCATGAACTTAAATTTTTAAAGGAAAAGATTCAACAACTTAAGGATCAAGGTGTTTATAGAAAATTACCGGTACTTCAAGGCCCAAGTGATGCGGAAGTAATGCTTAACGGAAAAAAAGTTATTAATCTTTCTTCCAACAATTATTTGGGGTTTGCAAATCATCCAAGGCTTAAAAAAGCAGCTATTGAGGCTGTTGAAAAATATGGAGCAGGAACCGGAGCCGTAAGGACTATTATAGGAAACATGGATATTCATGAAGAACTTGAAAAAATTCTTGCTGAATTTAAGAGGGAAGAAGCAGCATTTGTTTATCAGTCGGGATTTAATTGTAATGCAGGAACTATTCAAGCCATAACCGAAGAAGGAGATTTAATTGTTTCCGATGAGTTAAATCATGCTTCCATTATTGACGGTTCAAGATTGAGCAAAGCTAAAAAAACTATTTTTAAACATTCGGATATGGACAGCTTGGAAGAGGTACTTAAAACCAATAGGGATAAATACAGGAATATACTTATTATCACTGATGGAGTATTCAGCATGGATGGTGATATTGCTAAACTTCCGGAGATAGTAGAATTAGCTGAAAAATATGAGGCAATGACTTATGTGGATGATGCTCATGGTTCCGGAGTATTGGGAGAAAGCGGAAGAGGAACGGTTGATCATTTTGGACTTCATGGAAGAATTGACTTTTCTATAGGAACTTTGTCTAAGGCTATAGGAGTATTGGGAGGTTATGTAGCAGGAAGCAATACTATGTATGAATGGCTAAATCATAGGGCAAGACCTGTATTGTTCAGTACATCTCTCCCTCCCGCAGCAGTAGGTGCTATCATTGAAGCCATTAAAATGCTTATGGAATCTACCGAATATACAGATAGATTGTGGGATAATGCCAAATACTTCAAAGCAAAACTCGGAAAATTAGGATTTAATACAGGCCATAGCCAAACTCCGATTACTCCTGTAATAATAGGAGAAGAATCGAAGACAATGGAGTTTAGCAGGGAATTATTTAATAACGGAGTATTTGTATCAGGAATAGTATTTCCTACAGTTCCGAGGGGAACCGGAAGGGTGAGATGTATGGTAACGGCCGCTCATACTAAAGAGCAGCTTGATAGGGCGGTAGATGCCTTTGAAAAAGTCGGGAATAAAATGCATATAATTGGGTAATTAAAAAGAGGGGAAATCCCCTCTTTTATTTTTTTCATAAATAGTCTAATATATAATTATAATATATAGAGTAATAAACATATGTGAGGAGGCAAAAATGGTTATAGGTGCTTGTACCTTAAAGTTACAAATATTTGAATCGAACTCCTTAAAGGATAAAAGGCATGTTATTAAAAGCATAATAGGGAAAATTCAATCCAGATTTAATGTATCAATTGCCGAATTAGATTTAAACGATAGCTGGCAGGTCTCAATAATAGGCTTTGCTTGTGTTACGAATAATACAAATCATGCTAATCAAATGGTTTCCAATATAATAAAATTTATAGATGGAGATAGCAGAATGGAAATTATTGATTATAATATTGAAATATTGTAGGTGATAAATATGAATAAAAAATTGACAGATAAAGAAATAAAGACTGTGTTGAATATTTTAGAAAACACATATCCTGAAGCAAAATCCGAACTAAATTTTTCAAATCCTTTTGAGATGCTTATTTCAACAATTCTTTCAGCTCAATGTACGGATAAACAGGTAAACAAAGTTACAGAAAAATTGTTTCAAGAATATAAATGCCCTAAAGATTTTTTATCTCTTTCTGAAGAAGAGCTTGGGGAAAAGATAAAAAGCTGCGGATTTTATAAGAATAAAAGCAAAAATATTTTAGGTACATGTAAGATGTTAGAAGAACAATATAATGGGCAGGTGCCTGATGACAGAGATGAATTGATGAAACTGCCCGGAGTCGGAAGAAAAACAGCTAACGTGGTTATTTCAAATGCTTACAAAAAGGATGCTATAGCTGTGGATACTCATGTTTTTAGAGTATCAAACAGAATAGGCCTGGCGGATAGCAACGATGTATACGAGACGGAAATGCAGTTGATGAATAATATAGATAAGAAAATGTGGTCTAAGGCACACCATCTTCTCATTTTTCATGGCAGAAGAATATGTAAATCGAGAAAGCCTTCTTGTGAAATCTGTCCTATAAATGAATACTGCCTTTATTACAAAGATAATATCAGAGAATAATTTCACATGAGAATGTTCGCTATAGAGAAATTATAAAAAAGAAAGGATTGTTTTCAATGCTAACTTTTGATAAAGGGATGAATGATTTAATATTTTCTTTGGACATAGGAACAAGAACTGTTATAGGTATAGTAGGAAAAATAACGGAAAATGGTAAATTTACCATACTCGCAAATTCCATTATGGAACATAACAGAAGAAATATGTATGACGGACAAATCCATGATATTGAAGGGGTAACTAAAATTGTTACTGAAATTAAAAAGGATTTGGAAAGCAAATTGGGGATTCAGCTAAAAAAAGCCTCTATAGCTGCTGCGGGAAGGTCATTGATATCTCAAAAAGTAAGATTGGATAAAGATATTGATGCTACAATGGAAATAGATAAAAATATGGTTGGAGCGTTGGAACTGGAAAGTATTCAGAGGGCTCAGGAATATATAGACAAGGAGAAAAGCAGAGAAAAATTAAAATATTATTGTGTGGGATATAGTGTAATGAGTTATTACTTAGATGGTGTTTATATGGAAAAGTTGGAGGGACATAAGGGGAGCACTATGGGTGCTGAAATTCTTGCTACTTTTCTTCCTCAAATAGTGGTGGACAGCCTCTATTCAGTAGTAATCAAGGCGGGGCTGGAAGTTGAAAATATAACCTTGGAGCCAATTGCAGCTATTAATGTTGCTATAGCCGAGAGTTTAAGGCTTTTAAATTTAGCTCTTGTGGATATTGGAGCGGGAACATCCGATATTGCCATAACAAGAGACGGCAAGATAATAGCTTATGCCATGATTCCCATAGCCGGAGACGAGATAACCGAGGGTTTATGCAAGACTTATCTTTTAGATTTCAATTCAGGAGAAAAACTGAAAATTGAACTTAACAAGAAAGACAAGCATGAATTCTCTGATGTTGTAGGCGTTACCCATAAGATTTCAACGGAGGAAATAATCGGTTCCATATCAGATACTATAAATTATTTGGCAAAAGAAATAAGTGAAAAGATACTTGAATATAACGGGAAAGCCCCAAGTGCGGTGTTCCTTATTGGGGGAAGCAGTCAGCTCCCTAATTTGAAGGAGAGTATCAGCGGATATTTAAATATTCCCAAGGAAAGAGTAGTTGTTAAAAATGCGGACTCTATAGATAATGTTGAAGGATTAACAGGAAGATTGAAAGGGCCTGACATTATTACTCCAATAGGAATTGCAATGGAAGGAATAAATAATACAAACCAGAATTTCTTAAAAGTTTATTTGAATAGGGAAGAAATAAGAATTTTTAATACGGAAAATATAAAGGTTTCTGATGTACTTATTCTCGTTAATTTTGATCCCAGAGATTTAATTCCCTATATGGGAGAAGAAACTTCTTTTTATGTAAATGGAAACAAGAAAGTTATTAAAGGAGAAGCCGGCGTTCCTTCGATTATATATGTAAATGATAAAATTGCAAATTTGAATACGGTTCTTAGAAATAATGATGAAATAAATATTACCAAAAGTATGAAGGGCAAGAAAAAAGAAGTATATCTTTTTGATTGTATTCCAATGGGAAGAATGGTAACTTTAAATAAAAGGGAGATAAGTTTGATTTCTGATGTAAAAGTTAATGATATACCAATCAAAGAAAATATTAAAATAAAAGATGAGGATAAAATTGAATATAAAGAAATAGGATATCTAAGAGATTTGATTCAGTATATGAATTTAACGGATTCAAATTTAGAGCTTTATGTCAATGGAGAAAAAGCTGATGAAAATTATTTACTGAAAGATAATGACGTAATTTTGACGAAAGATTTTAATTTGGACGATAAAGACAAAAATTCTTCACATAAAAAGATATATCTAAATATCAATGGCAAGAAAGAAGAGTTTGAATATAATAAAAGTGAGTTTGTTTTTGTTGATATTTTTGATTATATAGATTTTGATTTGAAAAACCCCCAGGGAAGATTAATCTTGAAATTAAATAATAAAACTCCCGAATATATGGAAAGATTAAAAGATGGAGATCATATTGAATTATACTGGGAGAAATAAATTTTATCTTCTGTTTTTTCCTTTTAATACATATCATAATTTTAGTAAAAGCAATATAGAAAAGATGGAGGTTTGTCATGGAAAAAACAAAAATAAAAAACATGCTTTTGATTATACTTGGAATTATAGTTATAATATTTGGAATAGAATTTTTTGTTTTATATTCTAAGTTGAATACTAAAACAATATATGAAGGGGTAAAGATTAACAACTATGACGTAGGAAATATGAATGAGGAACAAGCCTTAAAATTTCTTCAGGACAAGTTGGAAAAACAAATAGAAGAAAAAAATATGACTCTGAGATATGAAAATAAGACGTATAAAATCATGTTGAAAGATTTGGAATTTAATTATGATTATAAAAAGGGAGTGGAAGAAGGACACAATATTGGAAGGAGCGGTTCTGTTTTAAAAAGAATTAGGGATATATATGATACTAAAAAACATGGTGCAGAAATAGAGCTTCAATGGACATATAATCCCCAGAAGATAAAAAAAACAGTTGAAGGAATTGCTCAGGCTATAGATATGGAAGGAAAAGATGCCGATATTTCTTTTAACGGAAAAAATTTTTCAATTACGGAAGAAACAACAGGAAGAAAAGTAAATACGGAAAAACTGATTAAAGATATTGAAAACAATATGAATGATTTAAAGGAAATAACCATTGATGTTGAACAATCAGTTCCGACGAAGACCAAAGCTCTTCTGTCAAGGATAAACGGTGTTATCGGGGAATTCTCCACTTCTTTCAAGGGGAGCAGCAGGGATAGAATCGAGAATATTACTATATCTGCCAAATCAATAAATAATAAAGTGATTATGCCTAAAGAATCCGTTTCTTTTAATAATATTACAGGCCCGAGGGACAAAAAATTCGGATATAAGGAGGCAAATGTCATAGTATCGGGAGAGTTTACTCCCGGAGTGGGAGGCGGAGTGTGCCAGATGTCTACAACCCTTTATAATGCTTTGGTCCGTGCCGATATAAATATAATGGAAAGGCATCATCATTCCATACCGGCGACCTATGTAAATTACGGCCATGATGCGGCGGTTTCATATGGATATTTGGATTTGAAATTTCAGAATGAATTTGATTTTCCCATATATATTTATACGAGAGTTTCCGGCAGCAGAGTATATGTATATATTTATGGAGATAGAAATGTTAAAGACTATGATATTGATTTAGTTTCAGATCCGGTTGAAAAAGTTCAGGCTCAAGAAGAGACGGTTGTTGATACTTCATTAAAACCGGGGACTAAACAGCTGGTTCAAAAAGGTAGAAACGGGTACAAGGTGAAAACCTATAAAGTTGTTTCAAAAAATGGGGAAGTAACAAAAAAAGAGCTTATTACTTCAGATTTCTATACACCTAAAAATTATATATACAAAGTAAACCCACAGAAGGAAGATGCATCCAAGACCTTTACAGAGGAAGAAAGTTTGGATAGTTCTCATATAGAGGAAGAGATACCAAGAGATCAATAGACTTCACAGACTTGTACAAATGATTAATAAATTAGGAGGAATATAATTAATTGGTTGATAAAACAATGATATACGAAAAAAAAGTTAAATGTCCCGTATGCAATAAAGAATTTATGACGACTAAAGTTAAAACATCTAAAC
Source organism: Sporanaerobacter sp. PP17-6a (assembly GCF_900095615.1). NCBI lineage: Bacteria > Bacillati > Bacillota > Tissierellia > Tissierellales > Sporanaerobacteraceae > Sporanaerobacter > Sporanaerobacter sp. PP17-6a. The sequence goes on from NZ_FMIF01000016.1 coordinate 80,560, forward strand.
TAAAACTTGTGAAAAGAGACGAGGATTTTTTAAATTATTATAAAGGAGAAGAACACCCTTTAAAATATGAAGTGTTTTTATGTCCGTTTTGCGGATATGCCGCCATGGAGAAGAGGTTTGATAAAATAAAGCCTTCCGGGAAGAGTATTATATTGAGAGATATAACTCCTAAATGGCATAAAAGAGATTTGAAAGCAGAAAGATCTTTTGAAGATGCGATAAATGTTTATAAATTAGCTTTATATTGCGGAGAAATTATAAAGAAGAGTAAAGTTGAATTGGGAAACATTTGCTTAAGAATAGGCTGGCTGTACAGAATACAGGGAATTGATAATGAAGAGAAAAGATTTCTAAGATACGGAAGAGATCTATTTGAAGAATCTTATTATAAGGAAGATTTAAGGGAGAACGGCTATGATGAGGTAACTTTATCATATTTAATAGGAGAATTGTCAAGAAGGCTTGGAGAAGAAGAAAAGGCATTGAATTGGTTCAATACGGTATTTATCGTTTGCAGAAACAATAAAAATCCTGTTATTGAAGAAATGGCGAGGGATCAATGGAATCTGATAAGGGAAGGAAGAACCCAAAAAGCAAACACAACTGATAATGAATGAAGACCAGATTTTAAAAATATTATTCTAAACCATAGTTAAAAAGAATATCCTGGTAATAAAAATTAATGGAGGAGTGCATATGGATAATCCCTTAATATTTATACCGGGACTTTTTGGTTCTATGGGAGACGATGTTATAAGAGGAACAGGAGGGTTCTCCTTTGGGTTGGCTTCAAAGATATATGTTCCCTTTATAAAAACCCTTTTAAGCATGGGATATATAGAAAATCAAAGTCTGTTTATAGCTTTTTATGATTGGAAGAATACATGTGAACTCTCAAGCGAAAGGTATTTAATTCCGACTATTGAAAAAGCCAAGAGGATTTCCAACAGCAAGAAGGTGAATTTAATTTGTCATAGTATGGGAGGGCTGGTAGCGAGAGCATATATTCAAGGAAAAAGATATAGAAATGATGTAGATAAAATTATAATGATCGGAACGCCCAATTCAGGTGTTGTTAAATCTTATTATTTTTGGGGAGGAGGTAAGATTCCTTATCTTGATTTGGAAGAAAACCTCTTGTATAAAGGATTTAAAGTAGGGCTTGGAATATACTTTAAGATTTTCAAGAAGATGGATTATGTGGATTTGTTAAGGGAGACCTTTCCGGGAGTAAGGGATTTGCTTCCAAGCAATGAGTATGGGAATTATTTGATACTGAAAAGTCAGGAAAAAGATGAATTCATTCCTGTAAGGAATATGAACAGTCAAAATGTTTTTTTAAACGATCTTTCAAAAGAAAGGCTTAAAAACTTTGAAACTTATCTGATATCGGGTATTGGAAAAAGGACAAGCAAATATTTAACTGTAGAATATGACAAATACAAGAATGAATGGACTGATGGGAAACCTGAATTTGCATTGGTTACAAATTTGGGAGACGGAACCGTAACCTTAAACAGCTCTTCTGCTTTTTATGGGGAAAAGATAGAAATTAAAGGAGACCATGGGGATATCCTCTGTGGGTCAAGAGATTATATATCCGATATTCTTGGAAAAAGAAGAGCGGCCGAAATACCGACTGAAAAGATGGAGTGTATATATGTTCTCATTTCTTCAAATATCAATAGGGCAGATATAGCTGCTAATATGGAAGATTCCAAAATTTCAACGCAATTCTTAGAAGGAAATCATTATTTATCATTTCTGTATACCGATAAAAACGAAGATTTCAATATTTTTTTAAATCCCATAAAAGAAAAAGATGCCAAAGCTGTTCTCATTTATATTGATAATAAAAATGAAATCAAGATATTATTTAATAAAAACATTAATAAAAAAGTATTTTTAACCAAGGAATCCTTGATTTAGCCCTCCTAATTTGATAGAATTTTATTTGATTAAGAGTATTATTCTACCGGGGATTTCCGGGAAGGAGATGAAAAGATAATTTTTTTGAATAGGAGGAATAGATTATGAAGAAGAACGGCATTAGATCGTTGTTTTTGGTTTTTATGATGACAGTATTGATATTTTCCTTTGGAACGGGCTGTACAAAACAAGATGCCGAAAATGAAAAAGGCAACTCGGAAAGTGAAGAGAAAACTAATAAGGAAGTTAATTATCCTTTAGATATAACAGACCAGTTTGGGAATAAAGTTACAATTGAAAAAGAGCCCAAGAGAATTGTGTCTTTAGCTCCAAGCCATACGGAAATTCTTTTTGCATTGGGATTAGGAGAAAAGATAGTCGGAGTTACAGATTTTTGTAATTATCCTAAAGAAGCTTTATCTAAAGAAAAAGTTGGTTCTTACCAAAATATAAACCTTGAAAAAATTATTAGTTTGGAACCTGATTTGGTAATACAGTACGGACAAGGAAATGAAGAAACTAATAATAAGATGAGAGAAGCTAAGATAGCTTTAGTGTCATATGAACCGGAAAACGTATTGCAAATTGAAGATACTATTGTTGATATAGGTAAAATAACAAATACTGAAGAAAAAGCCAAAGAGATTGTATCTTCAATGGAAAAAAGAAAGGATGCTGTAGTGGAAAAAGTTAAAAATGCGAAAAAAATAAGTACCTTTTATGAAATATGGTATGACCCTTTGATGGCTGCAGGTCCGGGTTCATTTATGGACGAACTGATAAACTTGGCAGGGGGGAAAAACATTGCGGGAGACGCAACGGAAGGATATCCTCAATTTGACTTAGAGCAACTTGTTGAAAGAAATCCTGATGTGTATTTGGTTTCAAAGGACAGTAAAGAAAAAACCATTGATTCCATTAGGGAAAGACCTGGGTATGGGGATATAAATGCAGTTAAAAATGATAGAATTTATCTTTTAGATCCGGATATAGTTTCAAGACCTGGTCCCAGAATAATAGATGCCCTTGAATTAATAGCAAGATCAATACATCCGGAACTTTTCAAATAATAAATAAAGCAGGTATATTATGAGATTTAAGATGAATAGAAAGAATTACGGAAAAATTATATTATTAATGTTTATATTACTTATTTTTTTGGTTGCTGTTTTTTCTACAATGGGAAGTGCAAATATTAAAGTTATAGATACCGTGAGGATAATTTTATCAAAATTTCCTGTATTGGGTGATCATATAGATACATCGGATATATCTGATTCTTCTAAAATTATTATTCTCAATATAAGGCTTCCCAGAGTACTTTTGGGAGTTATTGTGGGGGCAGCCCTTTCAATATCGGGAGCGGCGTTTCAGGGAATATTTAAAAATCCCATGGCAGATCCCTATATCATAGGAATATCTTCGGGGGCGGCTCTGGGAGCTGCTATATCCATAGTGGCAAAGATTGATTTTAGTTTGCTGGGAATGTCTTCTGTCTCCATTGGAGCATTTATAGGAGCGATTGCCGCGGCTTTTCTGGTTTATTTTATTTCACGAGTTAAAAATAAAATACCGGTAGATAATCTTCTGCTTTCGGGTGTTGCAGTAGGACAATTTTTTACGGCTGTTATGTCTTTTATAATGGTGATAAATTCCAAGGATATGTCCAAAATTATATTTTGGACTTTAGGGAGTTTTTCAGGCAAGGGTTGGGAACCCTTTTTAAAAACTTCTCCTCCTGTTATAATATTTATGATTATTCTTACTTTTTTTGCAAAAGATTTAAATATAATACTTACGGGAGAAGAGGCAGCTCAAAGTTTGGGGGTGGAAGTTGAGAAAACCAAAATTTATATACTTGTTATATGTGCTTTTATAACATCTTCGGTAGTCTCAGTATGTGGTATAATAGGATTTGTAGGGCTTATAATTCCTCATATTGTAAGGCTCATTGTAGGTCCGGATCATAGAATACTTCTGCCCAGCTCGGCTCTTGTAGGAGGAATGTTTATGATATTTGCAGATACGGTAGCGAGAACTGTAATTTCTCCTACTGAAATACCTGTAGGAATTATAACCGCTATGTTTGGAGGGCCGTTTTTTATTTACTTATTGAGAAAAAGGAAAAAAACCGTATAGATTTCAGGAGTGAAAGAAATGACTTATGTTTTGGAAGTTAACAACTTAGAATTTGGATATATGGAAAATAAAAAAGTATTAAATAACGTATCCTTTAATATAGAAAAGGGGAAGTTTGTAAGTATAATCGGACCCAACGGCTGTGGGAAAAGCACTCTCATTAACAATCTGTGCAATATATATAAGCCTGATAGTGGGAAGGTATTGTTGGATGGGAAGAACATAAGGGAATACAAGACAAAGGAATTATCAAGGAAGATATCCCTTGTTCCTCAGAATACATATATTCCTTATGATTTTTCCGTGTTTGATGTAGTTCTTATGGGCAGATATCCTTATATCAGCAGATTTCAAAATGAAAAGGAAAATGATTTGGAAATCGTCAATGAATGTTTGAAACTAACTAATATATTTGAATTGAGAGACAGAAGTATAAACAAAATAAGCGGAGGGGAAAGACAAAGAGTAATTATTGCAAGAACACTGGCTCAAGAATCGGAAATAATATTTTTGGACGAACCTACAAGTCATTTGGATATAAACCATCAAATAGAAATACTTTCTCTTTTAAAAGATTTTAATAAAAATAAAGGAACTACTGTTGTATTGGTAATCCATGATATTAATTTGGCTTTAAGATACAGCGATGATATAATACTTATGGACAAAGGGAAAATATTATCTCAAGGAGTTCCAAAGAACGTCATAACCAGAGAAAACATAAAAAAAGCCTATAATTTAAATTCAATAGTTGAAGAAAACCCTTATACTGACAGCATTTATATAGTACCTCTTCAATTAAATAAGGCTGAAGAGAAAATTAGAAAGAAAAAGATTCATGTAATAGCTGGCGGAGGAACGGGAGGAGAAATATTAAGCAAATTGGAAGAAGCGAATTTTGATATTACTTTGGGAGTTATAAATATAGGAGACAGTGATTGGAAGCTGGCAAAGAGGTTATCAATAAAAGTGATAGAAGAGCAGCCTTTTAATGAAATAGGAGAAATTGCTTTTGAAAAGAATATGAAATCCATAGAAGAATCTGAAATAGTAATATTAAGTGATGTGCCTTATGGAAGAGGAAATTTAAAGAATCTTCAGAGCGCCTATGAAGGATTAAAAATGGGTAAAAAAGTATATTTAATACAAAAGTCCAAAGGCTATAAGAGAATGGACTGGACGGAAAAAGAAGAGGGAGAAAAACTTCTGTTTCAGATGAAAAAAGATGGACTCATCATATTAAATAGTATAGAAGATTTTATTAAGATACCCGGTTGATACCTTTTAGTTCTTATGAATTGATTTATTTTTATTAGGAAATCATTTTCATTTAATTATTATTTAAGATTTGGTTTAAATTTTTACTAATTTTATGCTATACTTTATTTGTTCAAAATTATTAAGGAGGTATATCAATGAGGTATAAGGTAATTGCAATAGACATGGATGGGACTCTTTTAAACAGTAAGGAACGGATATCTGAAAAAAATAAAGATGTTATAAGAAAAGCCGAAAAAAGAGGAATAAAAATAGTTCTTGCTACAGGAAGAATATTTACTTCGGGACTGCATTATGCCAAAGGTTTGGGGATAGATACTCCGATTATATCTTGCAACGGCGGATATGTATCAAATCAGGATGGTTCACAGGTCCTATATAAAAATCCCATTCCCACTGAGATTGGTGAAAAAGTATTTGAGGTTGGGAAAGAGGAAGGCATGTATTACCATTTTTATAATGAGAATACTTTCTTTTCAACGGGTATGACTAAGGCAACTTTAAAATATTATGAGAATAATCAAAGCCTGCAAGGTAAAGATAAAATAAATATTGAAGTAGTCGATAATCCTGTTGAAGTTATAAGAAATAAAAATATCGATATATTTAAAATTACTTTTATTGAGGATGATAAAGATAAATTAATGTCTTTCAGAGAAAAAATATCTCGATTAAACGGAATTGAAATTGCAAGTTCTTGGTATAACAATTTTGAAGTTATGAATGAAGGAGTGTCCAAAGGGACCGCTCTCAGAGAATTATGCAATATCTTAGGAGTAAAAAAAGAAGAAGTTGTGGCAATAGGAGATAATGAAAATGATATATCCATGTTTAGATTTTCGGGATTGTCTGTTGCAATGAAAAATGGAGTGGAAATAGCAAAGAAAAGTGCAGATGTTATAACCGACACAAATGATGAAAACGGAGTAGGAAATGCTATTGAAAGATACGTTCTTAATAATTAGATTTATAATTGAAAATTTAATGTAAAATACAATTTTGGAAAGAAGAGATAGTATGTCTGTACACATAGTGCTTGTGGAACCGGAAATTCCTCAAAATACAGGAAATATTGCAAGAACTTGTGCTCTTACAAAATCAATTCTTCATTTGGTAAGACCTCTTGGGTTTTCCACTGATGATAAACATTTAAAAAGAGCTGGTCTTGATTATTGGAATCTTGTAAATATAAATTATCATGATAGCATTGAAGAACTTTTAGATAAATATGATAGAGAGATGTTTTTCTATGCAACTACTAAGGGAAAGCAAAGATATACGGATATGAAGTATTTTGATAATTGTTTCTTAGTATTTGGCAAGGAGACAAGGGGACTTCCTATGGAGTTGTTGTCTAAAAACTGGGACAGGACTATTAGAATTCCCATGAGATTGGAGATTAAAAGATCTTTAAACTTATCTAATTCGGTAAATATTATTCTTTATGAAGCTTTAAGACAATTGGATTTCCCCGGAATTGGTTAGTAAGGAGAATTTATATGAAAAAATTTTTTATATTGACAAACAACCCAATGGTGAGAGATAGATATTATAAAGAGTTTGAAGTACAATATTTCAGTGTTGATTTATTGGGTATATTAAAATATGCAAGGGATAAGATTCATTTAGGATATAAACTTGGGACTCATCCTCTGTCAGGAAGCGTAAAGCCAAATGAAACTCCATATAAATCTATTATTATGTGCTATGGAGATGCACTTGACTTGGATTCCCTCTCAATTATTGAAAACAGTATTATGACTGCTGAAAAGTTTTTGAAGGGAAAAAGGCCTTGTAAATGGAATGAAAGTGTCCTTAAGGATTTTCAGATAATAGATTTATCCCTTATGAACTCTGCAATAAAGGATAATTTATTTTAAAAATTAATTTTTTTTAACATTGATAGATTTAATTATTATAATGACATATAGTATATGTTGGGAGGGATGTAAGGATGAAAGAAGTTTATGATTTAATAATTATCGGGGCAGGGCCTGCCGGATTATCTGCCGGACTATACGGTGCAAGAGCCAAGCTAAATGTACTTATAGTGGAAAAAGAGAAATCCGGAGGACAAATTGTGATGACAGAAGAAGTTGCTAATTATCCGGGTTCTATAGAAAATGCAAGCGGACCGTCTTTAACCGCCAGAATGGTTCAACAAGCAGATGCATTTGGAGCTGAAAGAACTCTTGATACGATAACGGAAGTTCAAATTGATGGAAAGATAAAGGTACTTAAGGGAGAAAAAAGGAATTATAAAGCAAAGGCAGTAATAATAGCAACAGGTGCAAAATCCAAACCGATTGGATGCCCTGGAGAAAAAGAATTCACGGGGAAAGGGGTATCATATTGTGCTACTTGCGATGCCGACTTTTTTACGGATCTGGAGGTATTTGTAGTAGGAGGAGGAGATGCGGCTGTAGAAGAAGCTATGTATCTTACTAAGTTTGCAAGAAAAGTAACAATAATTCACAGAAGAGATAAATTAAGGGCGGCTAAATCAATTCAGGAAAAGGCTTTTAAGAATCCCAAGATTCAGTTTTTGTGGAATGCAGCTGTTAAAGAAATAAAAGGCGATGGAGTAGTACAGTCTATGATTGTAAAAAATACAATAACGGGAGAGGAAAAAGAAATATTTGCAGATGAAGACGATGGTACTTTCGGCATATTTGTGTTTATTGGATACAATCCTGTAACTCAGCTCTTTGAAGGAATATTGGACATGGAAAGAGGTTATATAAAAACCGATGAAAATATGAAAACGAATATTCCCGGAGTATTTGCGGCGGGAGACTGCAGGGTGAAGTCATTGAGGCAAGTAGTTACCGCAACATCCGATGGGGCAATAGCAGCTGTTGAAGCTGAAAAATATATTGCGGATACATTTGATGTTTAAATATAATAAAGAGGAGGAATAAATAATGTTAAGTCTTGACAAAACTAATTTTGAAGAAGAAGTATTAAAGTCAAAGGGTTATGCATTGGTAGATTTTTGGTCTCAAGGTTGTGAACCATGTAAGGCATTAAAACCTCATGTTGAAGAAATGGAAAAAACATATGGTGATAAGATTAAATTTTGTGAATTGGATATAACGAAAGCAAGAAGAGTCGCTATAGGGCAAAAGGTTTTGGGATTACCTGTAATAGCTATATATAAAGACGGAGAAAAAATTGATGAAAAGATAAAAGATGATGCTACCGTAAAATCTGTAGAAGAGATGATCAAAAAATATATTTAATTCAAATTGTTTTTAATTCCTTCATGGAATTAAAATATATATTTAAACAACTAAGGAGGTGAAGAAATATATGAAGCTTGATCTGGGTTATATATTTATTAAAGATGTTCAGTTTGGCAAGGAAACTAAAGTGGAAAATGGAGTATTATATGTTAATAAGGAAGAACTGATATCTTTAATAAAAGAAGACGAGCATATAGAAGATGTAAAAGTTGAACTTGCAAGACCGGGAGAAAGCATAAGAATTACACCGGTAAAAGATGTCATTGAACCGAGAGTTAAAGTAGAAGGTGCAGGAGGAATTTTTCCGGGAGTAATTTCAAAGGTGGAAACCGTCGGAAGTGGCAGAACAAATGTGTTAAAAGGCTGCGCTATAGTTACAACAGGAAAGATAGTAGGATTTCAGGAAGGCATTATTGACATGACCGGCGTAGGAGCAGAATATACTCCTTTTTCAAAGCTTAATAATATAGTATTGGCATTTCAACCTAAAGAAGGGCTGAAACAACATGAATATGAACATGCCCTGAGAATTGCAGGTTTGAAAGCCGCAACTTATGTAGGGAAATCAGCTTCCCAATTAGTTCCCGATAAGGTAGAAAGTTTTGAGACATTACCTCTATTGGAGGGCATAAAAGCATATCCTGATTTACCTAAAGTAGTTTATGTTTTAATGCTTCAAAGTCAAGGATTGCTTCATGATACTTATGTTTATGGTGTAGATGCAAAGCGTATGGTTCCTACGATAGTGTATCCTACAGAATTGATGGATGGGGCTATAATCAGCGGGAATTGTGTTTCTGCCTGCGATAAAAATACTACCTACCATCATTTAAACAATCCTGTAATTGAGGATTTGTTTAAAAAACATGGAAAGGAACTTAATTTTGTAGGAGTAATAATAACCAATGAAAATGTTTATTTGGCAGATAAAGAGAGATCTTCTAATTGGACAGCAAAATTAGCTGAGTATTTGGGAGCAGACGGAGCAATTGTTTCCCAAGAAGGATTTGGAAATCCCGATACTGATCTTATTATGAATTGCAAGAAGATAGAAAATAAGGGAATTAAAACAGTAATAATTACCGATGAATATGCCGGAAGAGACGGAGCAAGCCAGTCATTGGCAGATGCAGACGTATCGGCCAATGCTGTAGTAACGGGAGGCAATGCAAATGAACTTATTACACTACCTCCAATGGAAAAAGTCATAGGGGATATAAGACAGGTTGAAGCCATAGCCGGAGGATTTGTAGGTAATTTAAATAAAGACGGTTCCGTAGTAGTAGAACTTCAAGCTATTACTGGTGCTACTAATGAAATGGGCTTTAATAAAATGTCGGTAAAAGGATATTAATAATATGTAGAAGAAAGGAAGTGAGAACATGTCAATGTTGGAAGGGAAAAAGGTTATAATCATCGGAGACAGAGACGGTATACCGGGTCCCGCAATAGAAGAATGTCTAAAGGGAACAGGATGCGAAGTTGTATTCTCATCAACAGAATGCTTTGTCTGAACTGCAGCAGGAGCAATGGATCTTGAGAATCAGAAGAGGGTTAAAGAATTAGCTGAAAAATACGGTCCGGAAAATACAGTAGTTATAATCGGCGGTGCAGAAGCAGAAGCTGCCGGATTAGCTGCCGAAACCGTTACAGCTGGTGATCCTACTTATGCAGGTCCATTGGCAGGAGTCCAGTTGGGACTCAGAGTTTATCATGCAGTAGAACCGGAATTTAAAAAGGAAGTTAATCCCGAAGTTTATGACGAGCAAATAGGAATGATGGAAATGGTTTTAGACGTAGATGAAATAAGGAAAGAAGTTAAAACTATAAGAGATGAATATACAATATTTAAAGATTAGTGCCCCCGTGGACAAAGGAGAGGGTGAGAATAATGGGAAAGATTAAAGTTGTTCACTATATAAATCAGTTTTTTGCAGGTATAGGAGGAGAAGAAAAAGCTGATTATAAACCGGAAATAAGAAAAGGGTTTGTAGGTCCCGGTATGGCTTTGAATGCTGGCTTTAAGGGAGAAGTTGAGATAGTGGCCACAATTATATGCGGCGACAGTTATTTCAACGAAAACATTGAAGAAGCAAAGGCTGAAATAATTAAGATGGTAAAAAGCTATAATCCGGATATGTTTATAGCAGGACCGGCTTTCAATGCAGGAAGATACGGAGTTGCCTGCGGCACAATAGCAGATGCTGTATATAAAGAACTTGGAATACCTGTTTTAACCGGAATGTATGTAGAAAATCCCGGAGCAGATATGTTTAAGAAAAGTATATATATAGTATCAACTAAAAATAGCGCTGCAGGAATGAGAGACGCAGTAAAGAAAATGGTTCCTTTGGCACTTAAGCTTGCCAAGGGAGAAGAAATAGGAATGCCGGAAGAAGAAGAATATATACCGCGGGGAATCAGGAAAAACTATTTTGCAGAAGAACGAGGTTCTGCAAGAGCAGTAGATATGATGATTAAAAAATTAAAGGGAGAGGAATTCACAACAGAATTTCCTATGCCGAAATTTGACAGAGTTAAGCCGAATCCTCCTATAAAGGATATTGCTCACGCTAAAATTGCATTGGTTACATCGGGAGGAATAGTTCCAAAGGGAAATCCCGATCATATTGAATCTTCCAGTGCATCTAAATATGGGAAGTATGATATCGAGGGAGTAAATGATCTAACCTCTGAAACATATCAGACAGCTCATGGCGGGTATGATCCTGTATATGCCAATGACGATCCTGACAGGGTTCTGCCTGTGGATATAATGAGGGATTTGGAAAGAGAAGGTAAAATAGGAAGCTTGCATAGATATTATTATGCTACTGTCGGAAATGGAACAGCAGTAGCCAATGCAAAAAAATATGCGGCGAATATTGCAAAAGATTTGGTGGCAGATAAAGTAGATGCAGTTATATTAACCTCCACTTGAGGCACCTGTACACGTTGCGGTGCAACAATGGTGAAGGAAATTGAAAGAGCAGGAATTCCTGTTGTTCATATGTGTACTATAGTTCCTATATCTTTAACTGTAGGAGCTAACAGAATAGTACCTACAGTTGCAATTCCTCATCCTCTTGGGAATCCGAGTCTGGACAAAAAAGAGGAGAAAGAATTGAGAAGAAAGCTTGTAGAAAGAGCTTTGAAGGCTTTATCAACAGAAGTAGAAGAACAGACTGTTTTTGAAGAATAATATATTTGTTTTTAAATGGGTGGTAGAATTATCACCCATTTAAAAACTATAATTCTTATAACCCATAGGAAAATCCAATTTTCATTAATATATATTTGACCTTAAGTGGGTTTCAACAAAGGCTTCATTAGTTTATTGATGTTTCGATAAAAGCCTTTTTAATAATTTTCGTAATATAATTTTTGGAGGTGTAATAATATGAATTATCCTGTAGTTAAAGGAGCCGGGTATGTCTTGATTCATACTCCAGATATGGTTATACACAATGGTACAACGCAGACAACAGAAAGGATTATAAATCCAAATTCAGATTATCTGAAAGAGCTGCCAAATCATCTTCGCAGCTTTGAAGACGTTGTTAGTTATCCTCCTAACCAAACATATATTGGAAATATCACTCCGGAGGACTTAAAAAATTATGGAGAACCGTGGTATGATAAAAAAGTGAAAGAAGCAAATAAGATAGGAAAATTTGGAGAAATAATGCCGGAAGATGAATTTATAGGCTTTATGAAGATAGTTGATACCTTTGATCTTGTAAAGCTCACCGATAATTTCAGCAACAGTGCCAAAGAAAAACTTTTGAAGCATCATTTTATAAAAGAAGAGTTGGTTTCAAAAATTAAAAAAGGAGAAGAAAAAACTGAAATAGAGAGATTAATAAACGAGCAAGGGGCAGAAGGACTTTTCTTCAATAATGAACTTGTAGGCTGTATAAAGAGAGCTCATGATATTGACATCAATCTAAGTGCTCATGTAATGTTTGAAAACATTGCGGTTAAAGCTTCAGGAGCGATAGCAGCATTAAATCTGATTGACAAGAATAATATCAATCCTGAAGACGTTGAGTATATAATTGAATGTTCGGAAGAGGCTTGCGGTGATATGAATCAAAGAGGAGGAGGAAATTTTGCCAAATCCATAGCCGAAGTAGCAGAATTTATAAATGCTACGGGCTCAGATACGAGAGGCTTTTGTGCAGGTCCTACCCATTCCATAATAGAGGCTGCTGCTTTAGTCCAATCAAAGATATATAAGAACGTGGTTGTGGTTGGCGGAGGTTCAACCGCTAAACTGGGGATGAACGGGAAAGATCATGTGAAAAAGGGATTACCCATATTGGAGGATGTGTTGGGAGGTTTTGCAATTCTCATAGGAGAAAATGACGGAGTAAATCCCGTACTGAGAACGGATTTAGTCGGGAGACATACCGTAGGAACAGGTTCTTCGCCTCAGGCAGTAATTACTTCCTTGGTAACCGCACCTCTGGATAGAGGAAATCTGAAGATTACGGATATAGATAAATATTCGGTAGAAATGCAAAATCCGGATATAACGAAACCTGCGGGAGCAGGAGATGTGCCGAAAGCTAATTATAAGATGATAGCGGCATTGGGAGTTAAGAGAAATGATATTCAAAGGACGGAAATAAATTCTTTCATTGAGAAACACGGAATGGAAGGATGGGCACCAACTCAAGGTCATATTCCTTCGGGCGTGCCATATGTGGGACTTGCAAGAGAAGGCATCCTTGCGGGGGACATTAACAGAGTCATGATAGTAGGTAAGGGAAGTCTTTTCCTTGGAAGAATGACTAATTTATTCGACGGAGTATCTATAGTTATAGAGAAAAATCATGGAATTGAAAAGGAAGACAAGGAAGTTTCCCAGGAAAATATTAAAAAACTTATAGCAGAAGCTATGAGAGATTTTGCATCTCATTTAATAGATGATTAGAGGTGATAAAATGTCAGACAATGTAAATAAAATGATAGGTGAGATTTTTAACGACATGGCAGATATTTTGGAAGGCAGAAGTACAGGCAAAAAGGTAAGAGTAGGAATAACAACTTTTGGCAGTGAACATGGAGTTGAAAATGTAGTCAAAGGTGCGGAGATGGCACAGAAATCAGATAAAACCGTGGAAGTAATATTGATAGGACCAAAAGTGGACAGTTCTTTAATTCAAGAAGCAGTAAAAGATGAAGAAGAAGGATATAAAAAAATGGAAGAACTTCTTGACAGCGGAAAAATAGATTGTGCAGTTACCATGCATTATAGTTTTCCGGTTGGGGTATCGACTGTAGGAAGAACTGTAAGCCCGGGAACGGGAAAAGAAATATTTATAGCCACAACCACAGGAACCTCATCATCTCATAGGGTTGAAGCTATGATTAAAAATGGAATATTGGGTATAATAGCGGCTAAATCCATGGGAATTGAAGATCCCAAAGTAGGCATATTAAATGTAGATGGGGCAAATCAAGTTGAGAGGGCATTAGAAAGGCTGAATTCCAACGGATATAAAATTAATTTTGCCGAATCCATGAGAGCCGACGGAGGATGTATCATGAGAGGAAATGATCTTCTTACAGGTTCGGCTGATGTAATTGTTACCGATACTTTGACGGGAAATATTCTTTCAAAATTATTTTCGTCATTTACAACGGGAGGCAGCTATGAATCTTTGGGTTACGGATATGGGCCGAGTATAGGAGAAGGGTATGACAGGAAGATACTTATAATATCAAGAGCATCAGGAGCTCCAGTAGTTAAAAATGCCATATTGTACGGAAAAAATATAATAGACGGAGAAATTCGAAAGAAACAAGAAGAAGAATTTTCAAGAGCTAACAATGCAGGATTGAAAGAAATTTTAAAAGATGTGACAAAGGATACAAAAAAAGAAGACAAAAATGAGTATGAAGAAGTTCAAGCTCCATCGAAAGAAGTAGTTACAGGGTCTATTGCGGGGATAGATATTATGGAGTTGGAAAATGCAGTAAAAGTTTTGTGGAAAAACGGAGTTTATGCAGAAAGCGGAATGGGATGTACGGGACCTATATTAATGGTTAATGAGGAGAAACTGCCGAAGGCTGTGAATATTTTGTCAAAGGAAGGATATATATCAAGAGAATCAAATATTCAATGTTAATTGTTTTTCCGAAACTTCTGAAAACATTTTTGCTAAAATATATGGATAGAGAGCAGGAATTATAAAAGATATGTAGAATAGAAATATGAGTTAATATATTTAGAGGGGGAGTTAAGATGAGGAAAATTGTATCGATTTTAATTATCTCGGTACTTGTCTTAGGTATTGTAGGATGTTCTAAAGATGGTGGAAATTCAGATTTAAAGGTAAGCATGGTTACTGATGTAGGCGGAGTAAATGATGAATCTTTTAACCAATCGGCGTGGGAAGGTTTACAGAAAGCAGGAAAAGAATTGGGTGTGAAAGTATCTTATCAGGAATCTCATCAAGATGCGGATTTTCAACCTAATATTGAGGCAGCTACAGATGCAGGAAACAATCTGATAATCGGTATCGGTTATAAGTTGTCGGATGCTATTAAAGAGGCTGCTGAGAAGAATTCAGAGATAAAATATGCTATTGTAGATTTTTCTTATGATGATACTCCAGGCGGTACTCCCGATAATGTAGTTGGGATAGTATTTAAACAAGAACAGCCGTCATTCTTAGTAGGGTACATAGCAGGAAAAATGACAAAGACGAACAAAGTCGGTTTTGTAGGCGGTATGGAAGGAGATGTAATATGGGCTTTTGATTACGGTTATCAGGCAGGAGTTAAATATGCAAATAAGGATGCGGAAGTTTTGAGACAATATGCGGAATCCTATACTGATGCGGCAAAAGGGAAGGCCATAGCGACATCAATGTATCAGCAGGGAGCGGATATAGTGTTTCATGCGGCAGGAGGAGTTGGAGACGGTGTTATAGAAGCGGCCAAAGAACAGGACCAGTATGCAATAGGTGTTGACAAGGACCAGAATTTCAAGGCTCCGGATAATGTTATTACATCTGCTATGAAGAGAGTTGATGTCGGAGTATATAATGTAGTTAAAGATTTAAAGGAAGGTAAGTTCCCAGGAGGGACTACCGTAGTTTATGGGTTGAAAGAAGGAGCCGTAGATATTGCTCCGACTTCGGATAAACACGTTCCAAAGGAAATACTTGACGAAGTTGAGCAATTGAAAAAAGATATAATAGATGGGAAAATTGTAGTTCCGTATAATGAAGATACTTACAAGGAGTTTATAAAAACCTTACAATAAAAATTGATAGGCGGCTCAGGCAAATGCCTGGGCTGTTTGATATTAAAGATAGGAGGTCAACCTTATTGAATAGGATTGATTTTTCAACCAAAGTCCTGGAAATGAAAAAGATAACTAAAAAATTCGGCAATTTTGTTGCAAACGACGGTATAGATTTAACAGTTCATAAAGGGGAAATTCATGCGCTTTTGGGAGAAAACGGAGCAGGCAAGACTACGCTTATGAATATTCTTTATGGATTATACCAGCCTACATCAGGAGAAATATTTATAAATGGAAAAAAAGTAAATGTCACAAATCCAAATGTATCGATAAAAAACGGAATAGGCATGGTTCATCAACATTTTATGCTGATAAATACCTTCACTGTAGTGGAAAATATAATATTAGGCATGGAAACGACCAAAAAAATGGGTTCTAAGGATTCAGGGTATTTGGATATGAATAAGGCTAAAAAAGAAGTGGAAGAGCTGTCTAAAAAATACGGACTTTTTGTTGAGCCCGAAATAAAAATTGAAGATATAACTGTGGGTATGCAGCAAAGGGTTGAGATATTAAAGGCTCTTTATAGAGGTGCGGATATTTTAATACTTGATGAGCCTACAGCAGTATTGACTCCTCAGGAAATAGATGAACTTATTCAGATAATGAAGAAATTAACCGAACAGGGCAAAACAATAATTATTATTACTCATAAATTAAAAGAAATAAAACAAGCAGCGGATTATTGTACTATTATCAGGAGAGGGAAAAAGGTTGGCACGGTAAAAGTTGAAGATGTGTCTGAAGAGGAATTAGCGGAAATGATGGTTGGGAGAGAAGTAAGTTTTAAAGTTGATAAAAAAGAGAAAGAAAAAGGCGAAGAAATACTTAAGATAAATAACATTGTAATCAAGGACAATAGAAATTTAAGTGTGGTAAATGACCTTTCTCTTACCCTTCATAAAGGAGAGATATTGGGTATTGCGGGAGTAGACGGAAATGGACAAGCCGAGTTAATTGAAGGGTTGATGGGATTAAGAAAAATTGAGAAAGGGAAAGTTTATTTAAAAAACGAAAATATAACTAATTACATACCTAAAAAAATAATAGAAAGAGGAATGTGTGCCATTCCTGAGGACAGGCAGAGAAGAGGTTTAATATTAGACTTTGATATATCGGAAAATATGATTCTTGAAAAGTATGATAAAGAGCCGTTTTCTTATAAAGGAAGAATTAATCGAGAAGAAGTAAAAAAATATGCGAAAGAAATTATAGGAAAATTTGATATACGGCCTATAGATGAAACTTCAAAGGCGGGCTCCCTTTCAGGAGGAAACCAGCAGAAAGTAATAATCGGAAGAGAAATATCCAATGATCCGGAAGTACTTATAGCGGCTCAGCCTACAAGAGGGCTTGATGTAGGAGCTATAGAATTTGTTCATAAGTACTTGGTAGAACAAAGGGATAATGGTAAAGCAGTTCTTCTTATTTCCTTTGAATTAGATGAGATAGTAGATCTTTCCGATAGAATCGCAGTAATATTTAATGGGAAAATAGTTGATGTTTTAGATGCCAAAACAGTTGATGAGAAAAAATTGGGATACCTTATGGCAGGAGGTTCAGAAGATGAAAAAAAACAGATTTAAATATACTGCTATTTCAATTTTAATTGGTTTGATAGTAGGAGCAATTATACTTGGAGTAAGCGGATTTAATCCCTTTGAAGCATATTGGATAATGATCACCGGAGTCTTTGGCAGTTCAAAATATATTTCCTGGACAATAATAAGATCTACATCTGTTATCATTACGGGTATTTCTGTAGCATTTGCCTTTAGAACGGGATTATTCAATATAGGTGCGGAAGGACAGTTTATAATCGGAGCAATGGCAGCCACATTAGTAGGTTATTTTTGGCACCTTCCTCCTATTGTACATGTAATAGTTGCATTTTCTGCAGCTTGTATTGCAGCGGCAATTTGGGGAGGAATTGCAGGAGCCATAAAATCAAAATTTGGGATTAATGAAGTAATTACATCTATAATGCTGAATTGGATAGCTCTTTATTTAAATAATTATGTTATATTTTGGGATAAATTTAAAAGGCCTAACAGCGAGGCATCATATAAAATTCTTGAAAGTGCTCAAAGCAGTATACTCACTAATTGGAAACTTACAGAGGCCGGAAGAACTTGGATATCAAATCACCCGTTGATCGGTGGATTTATTGATCCTCCTATAAACATAGGATTTATAGTTGCCATATTATTGGCTTTTCTTATAAATTATATATTAAATAACACCACATTGGGATATCAACTGAGAGCAGTCGGATTCAACAAGGATGCATCAGAATATGGAGGAATAAATGTTAAAAGAAATATAGTAGTGGCTATGATGATATCAGGGGCAATTTCAGGAGCGGCAGGAGCTCTTCATGTACTTGGAGTTTCCAATGAAATATCTGTTCTCGCCGCAATGGAAGGCAATGGATTTAACGGTATGGCGGTTTCTCTTATTGCAGGGAATAATCCCATAGGCTGCATATTTGCAGGGCTCTTATTCGGAGGATTAACTTATGGAGGCCATAAGCTGCAGCCTATAATGGGAGCACCTTCCGAAGTAATAAATATAATGATAGGTACTATAGTATTTTTTATAGCTATGCCTAAATTTGTTCAGATGATAGTTGATAGAAAAGGAAATTTTAAGATTGTGAAGAGAGGTGAAAAAGTTGAATCTGATAAATGATTTGGGACTTATAATCGGGATCACTTTAATGTATGCCGCACCTCTTATGTATACGGCTTTAGGAGGAGTAATATCTGAAAATTCGGGAGTAGTTAATATAGGCCTTGAAGGTATGATGACCATGGGAGCATTCATAGGAGCAACAGTATGCTATTATTCCCATAGTCCATGGTTAGCATTTATTGCGGCAGGATTATCGGCGGGAGTTCTTGCTCTTCTTCATGCCATAGCAAGTGTCACTTTTGGCGCCGATCAGATTATATCGGGAACTGCCATTAATTTTTTAGGTCCCGGACTTGCTCTTTTCTTAAGCAGAATATTTTTTAACGGGGCGACAATGACTCTAACCATAAAATTGGAAGATAAGATGCCCAGGCCTTTAAATGGAATATTTTCTCCGGGAAGCTTTATGGACTTGGTGTTCAATCAGTATGCAACGGTATACATGGCCTTTATCCTGGTATTTGTTCTTTGGTTTATTTTATATAAAACAAGGCTGGGGCTGAGAATAAGAGCTGTCGGAGAACATCCGAGAGCGGCAGATACTTTGGGAGTTGATGTTTTTAAAATAAGATATATCTCGGTTATTTTATCCGGAATATTTGCGGGATTTGGAGGAGCTGCAATGAGTATAGCGGTGGTTTCAAATTTTAGAGCTACACTTATTTCGGGACAGGGATTTATAGCATTGGCAGCTATGATCTTCGGAAAGTGGAAACCTCAAGGTTCAATGTGGGCTTGTCTTTTGTTTGGAATGGCGCAAGGATTGGTTGTGTACTTAGGAGGAACAAAACTTCAAATATCGTCTCAACTTCTTGCAATGATACCATATGTATTAACAATAATAGTCCTGATGGGTTTTGTAGGGAAATCTTCAGGGCCTGCTGCAGACGGTGTTCCTTATGAGAAGAATCAAGGCTGATAAAAAGCTCTTAATCTTAAGATTAGGAGCTTAATGTTTCAAGCATAAAAGTTAGGGTAAGATTGATATTAAAGAGATAAGTGAAATCAATGAGATTAAGGAGGTTTTATAATATGAAAAGAATAGCTGTTCTCGCAGAACAACAATTTGAAGATATGGAGCTTATGTATCCTTATTATCGTCTTTTGGAGGAGGGATATCAAGTTGATGTGGTAGGAACGGAAAAAGATAAAGTTTATAAAGGGAAAAACGGATATCCCGTGAAAAGTACTCATGCTTCGAGAGAAGTAAGCAGCAAAGATTATGACGGCGTAATAATTCCTGGTGGATATTCTCCGGATTACATGAGGAGATGTAAGGAAACTGTAGAATTTGTAAAGGAAATGGACAGAGAAGGAAAACTCATAGGAGCTATATGTCATGGTCCGTGGATGCTGGCTTCCTGCTGTAAATTAAAGGGAAAAAAGGTTACCTCATTTATATCCATAAAGGATGACTTGACAAATGCGGGAGCAATATTCGTGGATAAGGAAGTTGTAGTAGACGGAAATTTAATTACTTCCAGAACTCCCAAGGATTTGGTGCCGTTTATGAAATCCGTTATTAATATGTTAAAATAAATATTGAAGAATATATGAAAAGGAAATTCAAATAATAATAGAAATAATTTTATGTGGGAGGTCAGGAGTATTATGTATTGTGTTCAGGAAGTTAGTCCTCAAATTTTTTGGGTAGGAGGCAGCGATAGGAGATTGGAGCGTTTTGAGAATATGTTTCCATTGCCTAACGGTATTTCTTATAATTCCTATTTAATTTTGGATAAAAAAACAGCTCTTTTAGATACTGCAGATTCTTCTATCAGCAGTTTGTATTTGGAAAATGTTGAACATGTGTTAAATGGAAGGACATTGGATTATCTGGTTATTAATCATATGGAGCCGGATCATTGTGCCAATATTCAAGATATTGTATTCCGATATCCAAAGGTAAAGATTGTCGGTAATTCAAAAACTTTTCAATTTATAGAACAGCTCTTTAATTTTGATAAAAAAAATGATTATTATGAAGTAAAGGAACAGGACGAAATATGTTTGGGAGAACATACTTTGAAGTTTTATTTTGCGCCTATGGTTCATTGGCCTGAAGTTATGTTTACCTATGAAACAAAGAAGAAAATTTTATTTTCCGCCGATGCCTTTGGTACATTTGGAGCTTTAAACGGCAACATATTTAGTGATGAGATTGATTTTAAGCCTGTTTATCTTTCGGAAGCAAGGCGATATTATACAAATATTGTAGGAAAATATGGGCCTCAAGTACAGAATATATTAAAAAAACTTTCCGATACCGATATAAACATGATTTGCTCTCTTCACGGACCCATATGGAGGAAAAATCTAAATTATATTTTAGATAAATACAATAAATGGAGTAACTACGAACCGGAAAAACAGGGAGTTATATTAGTTTATGCATCTATGTACGGGCACACGGAAAATGCCGTAAGTATTATTGCCAATAAATTGTCGGAAAGGGGAGTTAAAGATATGAGAATATATGATGTTTCCAAAACTCATCCTTCCTACATTATTGCGGATGCATGGAAATACAGCAACATTGTTTTTGGTTCTCCCACTTATAATATGGGATTATATTATGGAATGGAATTTCTTATCCGTGAAATGGCGAGATTGAATTTTCAAAAGAGAAAAGTTTCGTTAATCGGCAATGGTACATGGGCTAACAGAGCTGTAAAAATAATGGAGGAACTCCTTGAAGGAATGAAGAACATGGAAATTGTCGGTACGCCCCTTGAAATTAAATCATCTATGAAAAAAGAGCAGGAAGGGGAATTCGATAAATTGGCAGAGTCCATCTGCAATTCGATGAAATAGTGGGTGAAAATCAAAGTACCTGTCCTCAAAAAAGGGGACAGGTACTTTGATCTTTAGATTTAGTTAAATAGTAAAAAAATTTAAATAGGGGTTAAGCACAATGAGTTTTGAAATTTAAATTCTTTCCGGATCCGGGAGCATTCCTAATGGATTTACTATAATTATACTGTTGATTCTTTCTGGATCTGGAAGCATTCCTAAAGGACTTACTATGTTTAAGCCTATTGATAGTATGAGTGATAAAAATAATACTGCAAATAATTTCCTGCATTTTTTCATTTTTGTTTTCCTCCTTTATTAAGTATTTTTTGAACAAAATCCTTAATCTTTTCTTCCTTGTTATATAAAATCAAGTTTAGTAATAAAACAAACCTGTCGTCTTTTTGAATGTTTGAAACTTCCTGAATAAGCTCTTCCATGAGATCATCAATTTTTTTGATCTCATTTTTCTCAATATATAAATTAAATAATTTTAATAGAATCTTTGAATGCAGATCTTTCTCATCGTTAATTCGTGCTGTTTTAAGAGCTTTTAATAAGTATTCTTCTGAAGAATCATATTCTTTTAAGAAAAAATATGCATCAGCTATTTCTAAATATAATCTTATCATATAAAAAGGACTTTCATTTAAGTTGGACAGCAAATGAAGAATATGATTTAAATACTCGGTAACTTTAATCTCATTTTTTTGTATTACGAAAATTTCCATGAAATCTACATATAATAAGTATAATTCATCATAGCTTCTTTTATCGTTTAGCATTTTCAATGCAAGATTATAGGCATTTAAGGCCTTGCCATATTCTCCTTTTTTTACATAACAAAATCCTTCTGAAACCAATATCTTTCGTTCCAATTTGTCGTTTGCATTCAAATTATATTTTTTTGCAATTGCTAATTCTCTTAATCCGTCATCAAATTTATTTAAATAGCTGTAGGCAAGGGCATTATTGTAATGAAATACTTTTTTATCATTGTCCGTCAAATTTTTTTGACTTAGAAGCCCGAGATTTCCAAGTCTGATTGCTTCTTCATATTTTCCGCTGTTGATACAATTGGATATTAGATTTGATATTATTCTGTAGTTTCCTTTTCTCTTCGGGTACATGAAGGAGTATTCCCAAGCCTTTGTCAAATACATATGCTCATTTTCAAAATCGCGAGCCTTATAATACATATCTGCCCAGAGTTCATATATTATTATCTTCTTATCGCTTAGATTCCAATTATTTAAGAACAGTTCTACTTTTTGCAGTTCTTCAGGTCTGATTTCAAGATGGTTATCATCCAAACGTTTCCTCAATCCTTCGATATATACATCTGCATCTTTTTTAGCATCATATCGCTTTGGATCTAATATATCCTCCGGCTCGATATATATATTCATATTTTTTTCCATTGCATTGCTATTCATATTTTCTGCAATTATCTTTGCATTATCTTCATATAATGGGGTTTTATCATTTTCTATGAGGCTTATTAGATTTCTTGTAATCTTTCCGCCAGTTATTGAATATTGCTTTAATTCCAATTCTTTTCTGATTCTTTTTAAATTTTGACCAACAGTAATATTCTCATCTTTAACCATGATATCAGTCCCTTTATCAGTTTTTATTTTATTATATCATAATTAGATATACAAGTAAAGAGATTTACTTAAAATATATAAAAAATTATATAAAATTTTATATGTAATAGGAAAATGTATCTATGTAAAAAAACCTTTATCAAAACATCGGTATATTAAAGTAAATAGAACATTCCTATTGGATATAAAGAGAGTTTCTAATTTTAAATTAGAAACTCTTTTGTAGAATAAAGTCTGTAAATTAATTATAAAAATTTTAAATGGGATAGAGAGGCCTAAATATTTATGGTATAATTGCTCATAATACCTTCAGCTCTGATAGGGTCTGGGCCTACGGTCGAAAATATTCCTTCGGCTCTGATAGGGTCTGGGCCTACGGTCGAAAATATTCCTTCGGCTCTAATAGGATCTGGGCCTACGGTAAGGGGACTCATGATCCATATACTCGTTAATATCATAAATAATACCAGTAATTTTATGAATGACCTTTTATGATCTTTCATTATACATTTCCTCCCTTATTTATTATTTTTTGAGCTAATTTCTTAGCCTTTTCTTCATCTTTATCTTTAAGATAATATAAAATTAACTTCGCTGATAATGCGGTTTTGTCGTCTTTAGGAATATTTGATATATATTCTGTTAATTCCCTCATGACATAATCGATTTTTTCATCTTCATCTCTTTCAGTATAAAAGTCGAACATCTTCAACAAAATTCTTGACTGTAGTTCTTTTTCATTTTTGTTTTTAGCTGATTTTAATGCAATTTTTAAATACTTCTCACAAGAATCATATTTTTTTAAAAAAGAATATGCATCAGAGACATCTAAGTAAGCATTTGTTATATAGTGTGGCATTTTTGTTAAATGAGGGAAAACATCCATGATAAGGTCTAAATATTCGGTAACTTTAGAATGATTTTTTTGATTTATAAATACCTCTATTGAATTTATATATACTAAATACAACCCCTCATAGTCATTTTGATGATCTCTTAACATTTCTAAAGCATGAGCATATGCTTCTAAAGCTTTATCGTATTCTTTCTTTTTTGTAAAGGAATTGCCTTCCAATATCATTATTCTTATTGCTACATTATCATTTACATTCTTAATATATTTTTTTGCCATATTTACTTGGTCTAAACAATTATCCGGTCTGTTTAAATGGCTGTAAGCAAGTCCTATGTTATAATAGAATAACCCCTTTGAACGGTCTGTCATCTCTTTCTGGCTCCCAAGGCCGAAGTTTCCTAATCTGATAGCTTCTTCATATTTTCCGGTATTAATATAGTTGGCTACTAACTTTAATACTATTTTATAAACATCTTTTTTTTGAGGATATATAAAGGAATAATCCAAAGCCCTTGTCAAATACTTATATTCGTTGTCCAAATCATGTTTGTAATAACATAAATCGCCTATCAGTTCATATATGGTAGCTTTTTTATCGCTTAAGTTCCAATGATTTAAAAATCTTTCGATTTCTTCCAGCTTTTCCTCTTTAATTTCGAAATTTTTTTCATCTAAAAAGTTTTTTAACTCTTCTATGTATTCGTCAGCTCTTTTTTTGGCGTCATATCGAGCAGGATTTAATATGTCTTCCGGCTCAATGATGATATCCAATTTTTTTTCTTCCAATGCGATATTCATAGTTTCCGCGATTATCTTTGCGTTATCTTCATACAATGGAGTTTTGTCGTTTTCTATAAGACTTATTAAATTTCGGGTAATTTTGCCTCCGGTGATGGCATACTGTTTTAAATTCAATTCCTTTCGAATTCTCTTTAAGTTTTGTCCGACAGACAGACTTATACTCTCATTCATAATATCAATCCCCTGTAAAATTTATTTTAATTAATTATATCATAAAGATATTTTTAAGTAAAGGAAATTACTTTTTTATCAAAATAAATCCGTTGCTGGAATATGTGGGAAATACATAATTATATTTAAGTTACTAATTGTTACAAAAATTTAATAAATAGATCAAAAATTTTCTCAATTTAAATTTTTATAATTTATTTCCTGTTGCGACATTATTTTACAATTATTTTGAAAAGTATTGTTATCAATGGTTGTATGATATTTATTTTTATTGGAAAATAAATATTTTTGTGCTTTATGATACTATCTGGTATAATATAAATAAGGAAATAATATTTTTAGATAAAGATTATTAATTGATTGATGGGGGAGAGAGCTTTATGAGATTAGGTTATGATTTAACTCTTGAACAAGCTCAAAAATTGGTAATGACGCCTGAGTTGAGACAGGCTATTCAACTGCTTCAATATAATAGCTTAGAATTAAATGAATATTTGGAAATCCAGATGGAATCAAATCCCATGCTGGAAGTAGCAAATAATTCTATTGAACATGAGAATATTGAAGAACTTGGGAAAGAAGCTGAGGATATTGATTGGAAAGAATTTCTTGGTAAATATGACGACATAAGTTATACGGAGCGAAGAGATAAAAATATTAAAGAAGTTACCTATGAAAATTTTATTAGTTATTCTCCATCTTTAAAGGAATATTTGTTATCTCAGCTGAATTTAACTAATATGGACGAGAAGGAAAACAATGTAGGACAGTTTATAATTGAGAGCGTAGATGAAAATGGATACCTTGCCACTTCATTAGATTCCATTGCTGAAGAACTGAATGTTTCTTTTGAGTATGCGGAAAATGTTTTATTTCAAATTCAAACCTTTGACCCGGTAGGAGTAGGGGCAAGGGATTTAAAAGAGTGTTTAATTATTCAGCTTATAGATAGAAAGATTGAGGACCCAAATGTATTTACTATCGTTGAAAACTATCTTGAGGATATCGCCAATAACAGAATGATGAAAATATCAAAGGAGTTAAACATTGATATTAAGGAAGTTCAAAAAATATGTGATGTTATCAGAAGTTTGGAACCAAAACCCGGCAGAGGGTTCGGCGGAAGTTCGGATAATATTAGATATATCGTTCCTGATATTACTCTTCAGCATGTGGATGGTGAATATATTGTAGTTTTAAATGATGTAACAGGACCAAGATTGAATATTAATAGTTTTTATAAGGAATTGGTATCTAAAACTAACGATCCTCAGATATCACAATTTTTAAATTCAAAATTGAATTCCGCTTTGTGGGTTATAAAAAGTATTGAACAGCGTAGAACGACAATATACAGAGTTGTAAAATCTATACTGAAATTTCAGCTGGACTTTTTTGAAAAGGGAGAGAAATTTCTTAAACCTCTTACCTTAAAAGAAGTTGCTGATGATATCGGAGTTCATGAGTCTACCGTAAGCAGAGCAACTAACGGAAAGTATATGCAAACCCCCAGGGGAGTGTTTGAACTAAAATATTTCTTTTCCAGTGGTGTAAGCGGAGAAAAGGGAGATGTTTCAGCTATTAGCATTAAATCAACCCTTAAGGATTTAATAGAAAATGAAAATCATAAAAAACCGTTGAGTGATCAACAAATATCTAATTTGCTTAAGGAAAAGGGTATCAGTATTTCGAGAAGGACTGTTGCAAAATATAGAGAGGAAATGAATATAGCTTCTTCATCTATGAGAAGAAGATTTTAGTAGGCCTGTAATTAAATATTACAGGCTTTATTTTATAACACATAGAAAAGCTCTGGTTTTATCACAAATTAATAATATTTTATTTCTGTAAAATAAGCTTGAAAAAATATATAAGGTATTTTATAATAAGATTGACGGTGGGACAATTATTACAATATAAGGGACATTTTAAGGCCCTAATCTTTACATTTTTGAATTATTAAAGGTTAATATATACATAATATTAGTGTTATATATACTAATAAGAGGTGTTCTTATGAATAGGCTGATTGAGACTGAAAAGAAAATAGTGCCGGAAATTTTAGAAATTATGGGAAAAAGATATGAAATATTAAAAATTATTTTTTATCATCAACCCATTGGAAGAAGAGCTCTTGCCAATGAACTTAAAGTTGGAGAAAGGGTTGCAAGAACGGAAGTTAATATTTTAAAAGAACAAGGGTTAATAAAAATTGAATCAATGGGTATGTATTTAACGGAGGAAGGAAAGCAGCTTTTAGATGATTTAAAGGGCGTCATCTATGAAATGAAAGGCCTTGACAATTTGGAAAGAAAACTGGAAAAGGCATTAAAGATAAAAAAAGCGATTATAGTGTCTGGAAATTGTGATGAGGATGAATTAGCTTTAAAAGATATGGGAAAAACTACTGCTATGTACTTAAGAAACATTATAAATGACAATCAGATTATAGGAATTACAGGTGGAAGTACTATGGCTTATGTAGCTGAAGGAATGCCTGATGAAAAGAAAAAGGAAGGAATAGTTGTAATACCTGCCAGAGGAGGACTTGGAGAGAGAGTGGAAACTCAGGCCAACATTATTGCCGCCAAATTGGCATATAAACTGGGCGGAAGTTATAAACTTCTTCATATGCCTGATAATATAAAACAGGATGATTTAAAGGTTATGATTAAAAATCCGGAAATTAAAGAAATTATTGATATGATTAAAAAAATTGATATTTTGGTTTTTGGAATGGGAAGAGCAGATGTTATGGCAAGAAGAAGGAATCTTAAAGAGGAAACCATAAATGAATTATTGAGCAGAGGTGCTGTAGCAGAGGCTTTTGGGCATTATTTCGACATGAAAGGCAATATAGTAGGAGAAGCAACAACAGTAGGGCTTTCTCTTGACGATTTTAATGGTATTGAAAGCGTCATAGGAGTTGGCGGTGGTGAAGGTAAGGCAGAAGCAATAATTTCTATTTGTTCTTTAAAAAGCAACTTAGTTTTAATAACCGATGAAGGTGCGGGAAGAAGAATATTAAATTTGGTTTAAAACTGTTTAAAACAGTTTATTAATAAAAAACAAGGAGGAATTTTTATGACAATGAAGGTTGGTATTAGCGGATTTGGAAGAATAGGAAGAGATGTATTAAGAATTTACGCTCAAGAGGGCATAAAAGATTTTGATGTAGTAGCAATTAACGCTTCAGGTAATTTACCGGATTTAGCACATCTTTTTAAATACGATACTCTTTATGGAAAATTTAAAGGCACAATAGAAGTTGAAAATGATTATTTAATTTTAAATGGAAAGAAAATAAAGGTTGTTAATCACAGGAATCCTGAAGAAATTCCTTGGAAAGATCTTGGAGTAGAATTGGTAATTGAGTCTACGGGTGCATTTAGAGACAGAGAAGGAGCATCGAAACATCTAAAAGCCGGAGCTAAAAAGGTATTGATTACTGCTCCTGCAAAGAATGAGGATATTACTATAGTTATGGGAGTCAATGAAGAAAAGTATGATAAGGATAAACACAACATTATATCAAATGCTTCATGTACTACTAACTGCCTTGCTCCTGTTGCAAAGGTAATTCTTGAGAATTTTGGAATTAAAAAAGGTTTGATGACTACAGTTCATTCATACACAAATGACCAACAAATTCTTGATAAGAGGCATAAAGATCTTAGAAGAGCAAGAGCAGCAGCGGAATCGATTATTCCTACAACTACCGGAGCGGCAAAAGCTGTTGCATTGGTTATACCGGAACTTAAAGGTAAATTAAATGGTTTTGCAATGAGAGTTCCTACTCCTACAGTTTCTGTAGTAGATGTGGTGTTCCAAGTTGAAAAACCGACTACAACTGAAGAAGTAAATAAAGTACTTAAAGAGGCAAGTGAAGGCAAGATATCAAGATTCCTTGGATATTCAGATGAACCTTTAGTATCAGTAGATTATAAGGGAGATCCTCGTTCATCAATAGTTGACGGATTATCAACTATGGTTATTGACGACATGGTAAAAGTAGTTTCTTGGTATGATAATGAATGGGGATATTCATACAGAGTTGTGGATCTTGCAAGCTATATTGCAAATAAAGAAAAATAATTCTGATATTTAAAACCATTCCGGTTTTAGGTAAGCTAAAAAAGTTTTCCGTTAAAACCGGAATGGATTAATTATAACGAGGTGATCTTATGTTAAACAAAAAATCTATAAAGGATTTTGATGTTAGAGGAAAAAAAGTATTGGTTAGATGTGATTTTAATGTACCTATGGATGCAAATCAAAATATTACGGATGACAGAAGAATAGTCAGTGCTTTGCCTACAATAAGATACTTAATTGATAATGACGCAAAAATAATACTACTTTCCCACCTTGGAAGACCAAAGGGAGAGCCGAATCCAAAATATTCTTTAGCTCCTGTGGCTAAAAGGCTTTCTGAACTTGTGAGAAAAAATGTAATATTTGCACAAGACGATAAAGTAGTCAGTGACAAGGTAAAGAATATTGTATCAGAAATGAAAAACGGAGATATAGTTTTATTAGAGAATACAAGGTATAGAAAAGAAGAAGAAAAGAATGGAGAAGAATTTGCAAAGGAATTGGCTTCTCTCGGAGAAATTTATATAAACGATGCTTTCGGAACTTCTCATAGAGCTCATGCTTCTAATGTAGGATTATCGACTTATCTACCTTCCGGAGCTGGGTTCTTAGTTCAAAAGGAAATAGAAGTTATGGGAAAAGCATTGGAAAATCCCGAAAGACCATTTATAGCAATTCTTGGAGGAGCAAAAGTTTCTGATAAAATCGGTGTAATAGAGAATTTGTTAAATAAAGTTGATACTATAATTATTGGCGGAGGAATGGCATTTACCTTCTTAAATTCAAAGGGATATAATGTAGGAAAATCTCTTTTGGAAAAAGATAAAGTGGAATTTGCTAAGAAGTTAATTGCAAAGGCCGAAGAGAAGAAAGTTAAATTACTTCTTCCGGTGGACACAGTAGTCGGTAAGGAATTAAAAAATGATACCGAGTTTAAAACAGTTAATTCGGATGCTATTCCGGATGATATGATGGGATTGGATATCGGAGAAAAAACAATAAAATTATTTACCGATGAAATTAAAACAGCGAAAACTATAGTATGGAATGGTCCTATGGGAGTTTTTGAAATGGAAAACTTCAGCAAGGGTACTAATGCCATAGCAAAAGCAATGTCCGAGTCTGCTGCTGTAACCATAGTTGGCGGAGGAGATAGTGCTTCTGCTGTTGAAAAGGCAGGGTATGCAAATAAAATAACCCATATATCTACCGGAGGAGGAGCAAGTCTTGAGTTTCTTGAAGGGAAAGAACTTCCGGGGATTGCGGCTATAAGTGATAAATAGGAGGTCATTAATATGCGTCTGCCAATAATTGCTGGAAACTGGAAAATGAATAAGAATATAAAAGAAGCGTTGGAATTAGTTGAAATAATCAAAAATGGCGAGAAGAAAGATAGTGTGGAAGTAGTACTTTGTGTACCTTATACGGATTTGATCAGTGTGAAGGAAGCTTTAAAGGGAACCAACATTAAGTTGGGTGCTCAAAATATGCATTGGAAAGAATCAGGAGCTTTTACCGGAGAAATTTCTCCTTTGATGCTCAATGAAATAGGGGTAGATTACGTGATAATCGGTCACTCTGAACGAAGACAATATTTTAACGAAACAGATGATACTGTAAACAAAAAAATTAAATCAGCCTTAAATCATAATATTAAGCCGATAGTATGTGTAGGAGAGACATTAGAAGAAAGAGAAAAGGGAATTGAAGAAACTATAGTGGGAAATCAGATAAAGAAAGCTTTTGATGGAATAGAAGAAGAATCAATGGGAAAAATAGTTATTGCTTATGAACCCATATGGGCCATAGGGACAGGAAAGACAGCATCCAATGAGGATGCTAACAAAATGATAGGTTTTATAAGAAACACTATAGGAGAGATATATAGTGAAAAAACAAAGGATAAAATTAGAATACAATATGGTGGGAGTGTAAAACCATCCAACATTGCCGAATTGATGAAAGAAGAAGAAATAGATGGAGCATTGGTTGGAGGGGCAAGTCTGACAAAAGATTTTCTAAAGCTTATAAATTTTTGATGGAGGAGTAAATATGACAAAAAAATTAGTAATGCTTGCCATTTTGGATGGCTGGGGAATAGGGAAAAAATATGAAGGCAATACCCTTTCCCTTGCTAGACTTCCAAATTATGATAAGCTTTTGAAGGAATACCCCAATACTAAACTTAAAGCAAGCGGCTTAGCTGTTGGACTTCCTGAGGGACAAATGGGAAATTCGGAGGTAGGGCATTTAAATATTGGAGCGGGAAGAATTATATATCAAGAACTTACTGAAATCACAAAATCCATTGAAGATGGGGATTTTTTTGAAAAAAAAGAACTTTTGGAAGCAATAGACAATGTGAAAAATAATAATTCCAATTTTCATATAATGGGCCTGGTGTCTGACGGAGGAGTTCATAGCCATAATACCCATTTGTATGCAATTCTCAGGCTTCTTAAGGAAAAAGGTATTAAAAAGGTATATGTACATGCTTTTCTTGACGGAAGAGATGTTCCTCCCAAAAGTGGAAAGGCATATTTGGAACAATTAGAAGCTAAAATCAAAGAAATAGGAGTAGGGAAAATTGCTACTGTATCGGGAAGATATTATGCCATGGACAGAGACAAAAGATGGGACAGAACGGAAAAAGCATATAATGCAGTAGTGTTTGGGCAAGGCAAGGAGTTTTCCTCTGCCGCCAGAGCAATAGATGACTCTTATGATAATGGTGTGACTGATGAATTTGTTATTCCTTCAGTTATAAAAAAATCTGGTGAAGATTCGGTTACAGTAGAAAACGGAGATTCAATAGTATTTTTTAATTTTAGACCGGACAGAGCAAGACAGTTGACAAGAGCTATAGTTGATGAGGATTTCAACGGGTTTGAAAGAAAGAAAAAAGTAAATACTTTCTTTGTCACTATGACTGAATATGACAAGACGATTAAAAATGTTCACGTAGTTTATAAAAAAGAAGTTCCTGAAAATACTTTCGGTCAATATGTAAGTAAACTTGGATTTACTCAGTTGAGAATTGCTGAAACCGAAAAATATGCTCATGTTACTTTCTTCTTTAACGGAGGAAGAGAAGAGCCTTTTAAAGGAGAAGACAGAGCGCTCATTCCTTCTCCGAAAGTTGCAACTTACGATTTAAAGCCGGAGATGAGTGCAATAGAAGTATCAGAAGAAGTATTGAAAAGAATAAGAATGGATAAGTATGATTTTATCATATTGAATTTTGCAAATCCCGATATGGTAGGTCATACAGGTAGTATACCTGCTGCTGTGAAGGCTGTGGAAACTGTTGATAAACTATTGGGAGATATAGTGGAAGAAATAGTTAAGAGACAAGGAAAGATACTGATTACTGCAGACCATGGAAATGTGGAATGTATGCTGGATGAAAACAATACTCCCGTTACGTCTCATACCACAAATGAGGTTCCCTGCATAATCGTAGGAGCCGGCAATGTAAAGCTTCGTGAGGGAAAGCTTTGCGATATAGCACCTACATTGCTTGATATGGCTAATATTCAAATACCGAAAGAAATGACAGGCAAATCACTTATTTTGAAGGAGGATTAATATGAGTTTAATAACAGATGTATATGCAAGAGAAGTACTTGATTCCAGAGGAAATCCGACTATCGAAGTTGAAGTTTACACTGAGTTGGACGGCTTTGGAAGGGCAATAGTTCCGTCAGGAGCGTCTACAGGAGCTTTTGAAGCTGTGGAATTAAGAGACGGAGATAAATCAAGATATCTTGGAAAGGGAGTAACTAAGGCAGTAGACAATGTAAATGAGATAATTGCTCCTGAAATAATAGGCATGGATGTTCTTGATCAAGTTGAGATAGATAAAGCGCTTATTGAATTGGATGGAACGGAAAACAAAGGTAAACTTGGTGCGAATGCAACTTTAGGAGTATCCTTGGCTGCTGCAAGGGCTGCTGCCGATGAATTAGGATTACCTTTATATAAATACATCGGGGGAGTAAACGGTAAGGTATTTCCTGTTCCAATGATGAATATATTAAACGGTGGAAAGCATGCAGATAATAATGTAGACATTCAGGAGTTCATGGTAATGCCTGTAGGGGCACCGAATTTTAAAGAAGCGTTAAGAATGGGAGCAGAAGTTTTTCATAATTTAAAATCCGTTCTTAAAGGCAAAGGACTTAATACTGCAGTTGGTGATGAAGGAGGATTTGCTCCGAATTTAGAGAGTAATGAAGAAGCTCTTCAGACTATAGTGGAAGCTATTAAAAAAGCTGGTTATGAGCCGGGAAAAGATGTAGCTTTGGCAATAGATACGGCTGCTACCGAACTGTATGATGAAAAGAGAGATATATACAGACTGGCTGGAGAGGGAAAAGAGTATACAAAGGTAGAAATGATTGACTTCTATGAAAAATTAGTTGGAAAATACCCGATTATATCTATTGAAGATGGATTGGCAGAGGAAGATTGGGACGGTTGGAAGCTTCTTACTGAAAGACTTGGAAAGAAGGTTCAGCTTGTAGGAGACGATTTATTTGTAACTAATACGAAGAGAATCCAAAAAGGTATTGATCTCGGAGTAGCAAACTCTGTGCTTATTAAACTTAATCAAATAGGAACTTTGACCGAAACTTTAGATGCTATAGAATTGGCTAAGGTTAATGGTTATACAGCCGTAGTATCCCATAGGTCGGGAGAAACTGAGGATACCACTATAGCTGATTTGGTAGTGGGAATTAATGCAGGCCAAATAAAAACAGGTGCACCTTCAAGAACAGATAGAGTTTCGAAATATAATCAGCTGTTAAGAATAGAAGATGTTCTTGCAGACATATCAGAATTTAGAGGGGAAAAAGCTCTTTATAGCGTAAAAAGATAGTAGGCCTTAGGCCTTACTATCTTTTTATGTGACTTACTATTGCTTTTATAAACGGGCTATGTTAAAATAATAATGTTTAAAGGGGAAATTATATAATTTTATTTTGGAGGTGGAATTAATGAATACTTTTCTATCGATATTGGTATTAGTGGTAGGTATTGTATTGATTGTAGCCGTAATGTTGCAGCCCAGTAAATCCGAAGGATTAGGGGCAATAGGCGGAGGAAATACAAGTACATGGGGAAAGAATAAAGGCAGAAATTTTGAAGATACTCTTAAGAGAATAACTATAGTTTGTGCTGTTATATTTATGGTATCTTCTTTAATACTTGCATCTCTTCAATAGATATAAAATTAAATTCGAATCATAGAATTATATTCTCAGCAATATTAGCGGTAGTGATTAATTTCCTACTGCAATTTGTTTTTGCATAAAAGTGGAAACTATTAATTTTAAATTTTTACATATAAAAGCCGGCAGAGGGAAAATTCTACCAGCTTTTTTAAATATATTATATAATTTTATAGTTATAAGAATTATGGTTTTAAAAAATGCGATTATTTGTTATAATCATATAGTATGAGATAATATTATTATTTAAAGGAATTAATTTATGAGGAAGGTATTACATAGATGATCATAGATATAGACGGTCTTAATATTAATTATGTTGTTGAAGGGGAAGGCTCTGAAGTTTTACTTCTTCATGGATGGGGATGCAGTACTGAAACTGTGATGCCCATATTTAATCTGTTAAAAAAAAATTTTAAGGTTTATGCAATAGATTTCCCCGGGTTTGGTAAAAGTGATAAGCCAAAAAAGGTTTTTAGCGGGGAAGATTACGCAAAAATAGTATATGATTTTATGAATAAGTTAAAAATGAGAAAGGTAGTGATTATAGGCCATTCTTTTGGCGGAAAAATATCAATAATACTCGGAAGCAAGTATAAAAACATTATAGATAAGATAGTCTTAATTGATAGTGCTGGATTAATTCCTAAAAGAACTATAAAGTATTATATAAAGGTTTATAGTTTCAAGATATTAAAATTATTATATAAGTCATGTTTTTCCTGGGGGAATAAGGATAAGGCAATGAAAAAATTTCAGGATAAATTTGGCTCGGAGGATTATAAAAATTCATCGGGAATTATGCGTCAAATTTTTGTTAAAGCTGTTAATGAGAATTTTGAATATTTATTAAGAGATATAGAGGCACCTACTTTAATCATTTGGGGGGAGAAGGATACGGCTACTCCTCTTTATATGGGAGAGATAATGAAAAGGGAAATAAAGGATAGTGGATTAGTAGTTTTTGAAGGAGCAGGACATTATTCTTATATTGAAGATTTTAGAAGATTTTCAATTGTTTTAAATGCCTTTTTACTGGGAGGTAAATAAAATGGTTAGTATTTTGGTTTTTTTGGTAGGAGTAATTGTAATTCTTAAAAGGGGTAAATTTTTTCTTCATATGCTTCAGATTGAAGGATATAAAAACAAACAATTTATTAAATGGATGAATAGTTCATCGAGAGTATACCCGAGAAAAGTTAGAGTATCTGTTTCTGTTCTGACTTTTTTTACGGCAGTGTATATTTTTTTATCAATATTTTTGAAAAATAATTACCTATTATACGGATACCTTGTAATATGGATCATATTTATGGATTATTCGGTTCAATGGAAAGAGGAAGAAGTAAAAAAAGAGTTGGTATTTACTAAAAGAGCAATGAGGCTGTATGTAAGTTTAATTTTTGTAGATCTGATTGAGATAGGAATTATTTTAGCTGTATTTTTTATGACGGTAAATAACAGACAATACTACTTTCCTATTATTTTATTTGCAGAGACACTAATATATTACTTTCAACCATTGAATATTATTCTCGGAAATATGATAGTAGAACCGATAGAAATAAAAATTAACAGACATTTTTATTTAAAAGCACAGGCGAAAATAAAATCTTTAAAGAATTTAACTTCAATAGGTATAACAGGAAGTTTTGGGAAAACCAGTACTAAATTTATAGTTGCCACAATACTTGAAAAGAAGTTTAAAACTTTAAATACTCCGGAAAGCTATAATACGGCTATGGGTATAAGCAAGGTTATAAACAATGATTTAAATGAAGATTACGAAATATTTGTTGCAGAAATGGGAGCAAGAAATATTGGAGACATAAAAGAACTGACTGAACTTGTTCACCCTAAAATAGGGATAATCACTTCAATAGGAGAAACTCATCTGGAGACATTCCTAAATTTAGAAAATATAATGAAAACTAAATATGAGCTTATAGAGGGGCTTCCGGCGGATGGAGTGGCCATATTTAATTATGATAATGAATATGTTAGAAAGTTAGCCGATAAGACATTTAAGGAAAAATTGCTTTATGGTCTTGGAGATTCCGAAAAATTGGATTTATATGCTACGGATATAGAGATATCTGAGCTTGGTTCATCTTTTAACATTAACGATAAAGACGGAAATAAGATAAGATGTACAACGAAGTTATTAGGGAAACACAATATATATAATATATTGGCAGGAGTCGCGGTTGGAAGAGTCTTGGGATTGTCTTTTGAAGAAATAAGGGATAGAATTGAAGAGATTCAACCAGTTCCACACAGATTAAATATAATTACCCCTAGTACGGGAATTATAATAATAGATGATGCTTTTAATTCAAATCCTATTGGGGCAAAAGCGGCTTTGGATGTTATCAGCCAATTTAAAGAAGGCAAAAAGATAATAGTTACTCCCGGAATGGTAGAATTGGGAGAAAGAGAAGAGGCTGCCAATAAAGAGTTTGGAACTCAAATAGGCAAGGTTTGCGATTATGTAATTTTGGTGGGAGAAAAAAGAACAGAACCAATATATAGAGGATTAATGGAATTTGGATATACAAAGGAAAATATTTTTGTTGTAAATGATTTAAATGAAGCTACGGATCAAATCCAAAAAATAGTTAAGCCTAAGGACATTGTACTTTTTGAAAATGATCTGCCTGACAATTATAATGAATAGATATAGGAGGGAAATAGATGAAAAAAAAGGTAGCAGTTATATTTGGCGGAAGAAGTGTTGAACATGAGGTGTCGGTTATAAGCGGACTTCAGGTACTTGAAAATATAGATGAGAGTAAATATACAGCTGTCCCGCTCTATATAAATAAGGAAGGTAAATGGTTTACGGGGGACAGTTTGAGAAAATTTAAAAATTATAAGGAAAATAATTTGAATGATTTAAAGGAAATAGTAGTTGTTCCCACAAATAATGATTATAATTTATATACACAGCCTGAAAGTGTCGGATTGTTTGGGAAAAAAATTATAGAGAGTGTTGATGTTGCTTTTCCAGTTATCCATGGAACAAACGGAGAAGACGGAACAATTCAGGGAGTTTTTGAATTAATGAATATTCCTTATGTTGGTGGCGGAGTATTGTCTTCAAGTGTTGGAATGGATAAGGTACTTATGAAGGATGTGTTTAAAGCAAATAACCTTCCTGTAGTAAATTATGTCTGGTTCTATAGATCTATGTGGGAAGAAAATAGAAATGAAATAATAAATAATATAAAAAATAAACTTGAATTTCCTCTTTTCGTAAAGCCCGCTAATTTAGGTTCAAGCGTGGGGATATCTAAAGCAAAGGATGAGGACAGCCTGATAAGTGCTATTGAAATTGCTGTAAGATATGATAGAAAGATAATTATAGAAAAGGCCGTGGAAGAACCCAGAGAGATTAACTGTGCAGTTATGGGATATGAAGATAATGTGGATGTGTCATTATGTGAAGAACCCCTGGGCTGGAAAGAACTTTTATCCTATGAAGATAAATATATAAAAAGCAATATAAAAAACAACAAAACCGAAAAAAGAAGGATACCTGCGGATTTGGAAGATGTAATAAGAGCCGAAATCGAAAAGATAGCTAAAAATGCTTTCCAAGTAATAGATGGAAGAGGAAATGCAAGAATAGATTTTCTCCTTGATAAAAATCAGAAGATCTA
Source organism: Sporanaerobacter sp. PP17-6a (assembly GCF_900095615.1). NCBI lineage: Bacteria > Bacillati > Bacillota > Tissierellia > Tissierellales > Sporanaerobacteraceae > Sporanaerobacter > Sporanaerobacter sp. PP17-6a. The sequence continues at coordinate 118,388 of NZ_FMIF01000016.1, forward strand.
TATTAATGAAATCAATACAATGCCCGGGTCTATTGCTTATTATTTATGGGAAGGGAAAGGATATTCATTTAAAACCTTGATTGATAAAATGATTGATATAGCTTTTAAAGCACATGATGATAAAAATAAGAATATGTATTCTTATAATGAAGATCTATTTAATAAAATACAATTTGGGGGTAAAGCATAAAGATTAAAAATGGTTCATAAGGGGTAACCTATAATATGAAAAAAATATTGAATGCTCAGGCAATATATTGGAGGAAAATATGAGTATAAGAGATAATATTATAGATCTGATGAGAGAAAAACTGTATAAACCCATGCTTAAGGAAGAACTTGCTGAAGTTTTTGAAATAGGGAGGAAGGAACTAAAAGTTTTTTATAAAGTAATAAACAGCATGGAAAAGGAAGGAATAATAGTTAAAACAAGAAGCGACAGGTACGGACTTCCGGAAAAGATGAATCTTGTAGTAGGGATACTTGACGGAACGGAAAAGAAATTTGGCTTTGTAGTGCCTGAAGAGAAAGGCGAAGAGGATATATTTATACCTGCAGACAGTATTAATGGAGCTCTCAACGGAGATAAAGTAATTGTAAGAATAACAAGAAAAAAAGATGAAGATAAGAGAGAAGAAGGAGAGATAATAAGAATATTAGAAAGAGCCAATAAGGAGATTGTCGGAACATTTGAAGACAATAAAAATTTTGGCTTTGTTGTTCCCGATGATCGAAGAATAAATGTGGATATATTTATTCCCAAGGCCTATATCAACGGTGCTAAAACAAACCAAAAGGTAGTTGTGGAAGTACTCAGCTGGGGTGATTACAGAAGAAGTCCCGAAGGAAAAATAACGGAAATATTAGGATATACGGGAGAAAAGGGAACGGATATCCTTTCTATAATTAAACAATATAAATTACCGGAAGAATTTCCGAATAACGTAATATCTCAGGCCCAAGCTATCCCTCAAGAAATTGAAGAAAGAGAGATAGGAAGAAGGCTGGATTTAAGAGAGAAAAATATTTTTACAATAGACGGAGAAGATGCAAAGGATTTTGATGATGCGGTATCCGTAGAGAAGATGAATAATGGAAATTTTTTGCTTGGAGTTCATATTGCGGATGTAACTCATTATGTAAAGGAGAATTCTCCTTTGGATAAGGAAGCGTTGAAACGGGGAACAAGCGTGTACTTAATTGACAGGGTAATTCCTATGCTTCCGTTGGAACTTTCCAATGGAATATGCAGTTTGAATCCGAATGTTGATAGGCTTACTTTAAGTGTATTTATGGAAATAGATAATAATGGCAACATAGTTGATCATAAAATACAGGAGAGTGTTATAAGAAGCAAGAGAAGATTAGTTTATGATGATATTTCGGATTTGCTGGAAAAAGGTGAAGAACATATAGTCAGGGAGTATAAAGATATATATGAAGATTTAAAGAACATGGAAAAGTTATGCTACATACTAAGAGATAAGAGAGAACTCCGAGGAAGTATAGATTTTGATTTTCCAGAAGCAAAGATAATATTAGACGATGATGGAAAGCCTGTTGATATAAAAAAAGATGATAGAAGAATAGCTAATAGAATAATAGAGGAGTTTATGCTTGCCTGCAATGAAACCGTAGCAGAAGATATGACATGGGCAGATATTCCCTTTGTGTACAGAATACATGAAAATCCGGATTCGGAAAAGATAGGTGATTTTAATAAATTCATACACAATTTTGGATACAATTTAAAGGGCAATCAAGAAATTCATCCAAAAGAACTTCAGGAATTGTTAAAAAAAATTGAAGGCAAAAAAGAGGAAGCATTAATTAGCAATTTGATGTTGAGATCCCTGAAAAAAGCCAGATATAGCAACAAAGCCGAAGGACATTTTGGTTTGGCTGCAAAATATTATTGCCATTTTACTTCCCCTATAAGGAGATACCCCGATTTACAGATTCATAGAATAATAAAAAGTTATATAAACGGAAGATTGACCCCTGACAAAATTCAATATTTAGAAAAAAGGCTTCCGATGGTTGCGGATCAATCCTCGGGAATGGAAAAAATAGCTGATGAAGCGGAAAGGGATGTAGATGATTTAAAGAAAGCCGAATATATGTCTAAAAGAATAGGAAGTGTTTATGAGGGAATGGTTTCATCTCTCACCCACTTTGGAATGTTTGTTCAATTGGATAATACTATTGAAGGTTTAATTCATTTTAGCAATATGGTAGATGACTATTATTATTTTGATGATGATAAATATTGTATTGTAGGGGAAAGAACTCATAAAATTTATAGAATCGGAGATATGGTAAAAATTAAGGTAATTGGTGCAGATGTCGTAAGAAGGTCAGTAGATTTTGTTTTAACAGATTAAAGAAGTTGACAGACTGAAAAAAAGTTGTTAAACTGTAAAATGGACTATAGAAGTTGTGGTGGTAAATATGAATAAAGAAAATATAAAGATAGTTGCAACAAACAGAAAAGCAAGACATGAGTATTTCGTGGAAGATACTTTTGAAGCCGGCATTGCTCTTACGGGAACAGAAGTAAAATCTGTAAGACAAGGAAGGATGAACATAAAAGATAGCTATGCTATTGTAGAAAATGGAGAAGTATTTGTTTACAGCATGCATATTAGCCCCTATGAACAAGGAAATATTTATAATGTAGATCCTATGAGAAAAAGAAAGCTTCTTCTTCATAAAAGAGAAATCAGAAAATTATCTTCCCTTATAATGCAAAAGGGGTATGCGATAATTCCTTTATCGGCTTATCTTAAGAATGGACTGGTGAAAATAGAATTAGCCGTAGCAAAAGGTAAAAAACTGTATGACAAAAGAGAAGATATTGCAAAAAAGGATGCTGAAAGAAGGATTCAAAGACAGGTTAAAGAAAGATATTGATTTTATATTATTTGGGGGCGAATTTGGTTTCGACAGGGATATAGAAGCGGAAATAGCGAGTCGTTGTCGCCAAACAACGTTAAAAATGGCAAATTAAAATTAAACGCAAACGATAATAATTACGCTTTAGCTGCCTAGTTAGACAGCTCGTCTTATCCAAAAATCCCACGATTTGGAATAGGGCGTCAACGTAGTGGGGAACCGAGCCCTACAAAGCTTTGAGTAAGGAACGGAAATAATGAAGCTACCAAAGCCTGAACCCTGTCAGTAGGGGTCTTGCCGAGGGAATATAAAAATACTGACTGCACTCGGAGAGGTTTCTGTGGAAATATTTTTGGACGTGGGTTCGACACCCACCGCCTCCACTACCCGAATCCACAATAAAATGTGATAATGAACGGTGAAAAAGTCCAGCGGTGCTGGGCTTTTTCCTATGGAGATCATGCACTTTATTGTGGTATTAAATTAATGATGTAATTAATTTAATTTGTGGTATAATAAAACATGTACCTTATTTTGAAATGTCGAATTTTTAAATATATGATAGAATATGGTTAAAAGAATATTTACTTTTTTATCTATCATTAAAGGGAGGGTTGACAAAACAATTGGATAAAGATACAGCAAATATTAGAAAAGATATTTATAAAATTTCAGTTGATGAAGTTTATGAGGCATTAGGAACAAGCCCTCAAGGATTAACGCAGGCTCAAGCCGAACAAAGGCAGAAAGAAGAAGGAAAAAATCTTATTGATGAGAAGAAAAAAGAGTCTACTATACTTATTTTCCTTGCAAGTTTCACCCATTTAATGGCTATCTTACTATGGGTTGGAGGTGCAGTAGCTTTTGTGGCTGGTATGCCTCAATTGGGAATCGCCATTTGGTTAGTAAACATTATTAACGGTGTTTTTAGTTTTTGGCAGGAATATCGTGCCGGTAAGGCAACAGATGCATTGAAGAATATGCTGCCTTCATATGTGCGAGTTATTCGTGACGGAAAAGAAGAAAAGATTTTAGCTGAAGATCTAGTTGTCGGTGATATAATTTTATTAGAAGAGGGCGATAAGATTTCCGCGGATGCTAGATTAGTTGGATGCAATGATTTACAAGTCAATCAATCGACACTTACCGGTGAATCGAATCCGGTTTCGAAGATAAATGATTCTATATTAAAGAATAATTTAACAAGAGCTGAAATTCCTAATTTAATTTTTGCAGGAACCAGTGTTTCCGCAGGCAACGGGAAAGCCGTAGTCATAGAAATTGGGATGAAAACCGAATTTGGAAAGATTGCAGATTTAACTCAAAATATGAAAAAAGAGGATAGCCCATTACAAAGGGAACTGAATCGTCTGACAAAGCAAATATCGATTATTGCTATTGCTTTTGGAATTTTTTTCTTTGCTGCGGCATTATTTTTAGTAAAAGAACCTATGGCTTCTTCATTTATATTTGCTTTAGGTATGGTCGTTGCCTTTATACCCGAAGGATTACTCCCAACAGTTACATTGTCCCTTGCTATGGCTGTACAACGTATGGTCAAACGAAATGCATTAGTAAAGAAGCTCTCTTCTGTTGAGACATTGGGGAGCACTTCTGTTATATGTACTGATAAAACCGGTACTTTAACACAAAATGAAATGACAGTTAATCATTTATGGCTGGCAGAAAAGGAATATGAAGTTACAGGTGTTGGATATGAGCCTAAAGGTGATATTTTAAAAGACGGAAAAAAATTTATGGCTGATGATGATGAAGATATGAAGATTTTATTAACGGCTGCAGCTTTATGTAGCAATGCCCGTCTATTGCCGCCGGATGAAGAATCTCCGCGATATACTGTATTAGGAGATCCGACAGAAGCCTGCTTAGGTGTTGTAGCCGAAAAAGCAGGTATTGATGTACAGGAACAGATAAGAACGACCCCGCGTTTAAGAGAATTGCCCTTTGAATCACGTCGTAAAAGGATGACGACAATTCACCAATTGAGCAAGCCTGTTGAAGGTACTGTACGTATTGCATACGTAAAGGGAGCACCTAAAGAGGTAATGAAATTAAGTGAATCTATCCGCATAAACGGTGAAGTTGAACCTATTACAGAAGAAATGCGTGCAGAAATTATGAAAGCAAATGACGGATATGCTCGTGAAGGATTACGTGTGTTGGCAGTTTCCTATCGTTTACTTCATAAAGATGATGATATTCCAAAGGCTATGAGTGCCTATACTCCCGAAATTATTGAGCATGATTTGGTGTTTGTAGGGCTAATTGCAATGGCTGATCCTCCACGTCCTGAAGTAGCGGCTGCCGTTGAAGAATGTCATCATGCCGGTATTCGTATCATCATGATTACCGGAGATTATGGTTTGACTGCCGAAAGTATTTCAAAACGTATTGGAATTGTGAAAGGTACTAATCCTCGGGTAGTATCAGGATTGGAGCTGGAAGAACTTTCAGACGAACAATTAAAAGAATATTTAAAGGATGAAATTATTTTTGCTCGTGTGGCACCGGAACAGAAATTACGTGTTGTATCCAATCTGCAGGAAATGGGTGAAGTTGTTGCTGTAACAGGGGATGGCGTCAATGATTCTCCGGCTTTAAGAAAGGCAAATATTGGGGTTGCCATGGGTATTGCTGGGACAGATGTGGCGAAGGAAGCAGCAGATATGATTTTGACGGATGATAACTTTGCTTCTATTGTTCATGCTATTGAAGAAGGTCGTGCTGTTTATAGTAATATTCGTAAGTTTCTGTTGTATATTTTGAATTCAAATATGCCGGAAGCTGTGCCTTCTGCTCTGTTTCTGTTTTCTCGTGGAGCTATTCCGTTGCCGTTGACAGTAATGCAGATTCTTACGATTGATTTAGGTACTGATATGTTGCCTGCATTAGGTTTAGGAACTGAAAGGCCTGAAAAGGGAGTTATGGACCAACCGCCGCGAAATCAAAAAGAGCCGTTACTAACTAAAAAATTAATAATGAAAGCTTTTTTATGGTACGGATTATTGGGCTCTATTACTTCCACTTTTTCTTATTTCTTTGTCAATATGGAAAACGGCTGGCCGGCAGTGCCTCTTGCTCGGGGAATTGATCCGGTATATATCAAAGCGACTACTATGACTCTTGCGGCTATTGTCTTTAGTCAAATCGGAGCTGTGTTCAATTGTCGTACAGAAAAGCAGTCTGTCTTTAAAGTTGGATTATTCAGTAATAAACAAGTGAACTTTGGTATTATCTTTGAGGTTGCATTAATTATTGCATTGGTTTATTTACCACCGCTCCAATCCGTTTTTCATACTTTAGGACTGGATTCGTCAGATTGGCTTTTACTTTGTGTTTGGCCACCGCTGATCTTGTTGATTGAAGAAGTAAGAAAAGCATGGAGTTACAGAAAAAATGCCAAGAACTATCAAAAATAATAGAGGGGTGAACGGCATGAAAGTTATTGTAGTAGGTTTAGGAAGAATGGGGATAGGCCTGTCACTTGATCTTGTAAAAAAAGGTCATCAGGTAACTGTGATTGACTTGAATCCCGAGACTTTTAAAAAATTAGGGAAAAATTTTACCGGTTTGAAAATAGCCGGCGTCGGATTTGACCGAGATGTATTAAAAAAAGCTAAAATAGATCAAGTAGATGCTATAGTAGCTTGTACAGCAAGCGATGAAGCAAATGTTGTTATTGCAAGGATAGCAAAAAATATTTATCGTGTGCCTTATGTGATTGCACGGCTCTATGATCCGAGAAAGGCGGATATTTATCATCGAATAGGAATTCAAACCATTTCTACGACAACTTGGGGAATTGAAAGAGCATCAGAGATTTTATCATATCGTCAATTAGACAGCGTATATGAAATAGGAAATGGGAACGTGAATATAGTACGCGTTGAAGTACCGTCTCTATTAGTTAATCGTACCGTAAATGATTTAACGGTTATTGGTGAAATTCGTGTGGTCGCCATCAATCGTAATAACAAAACTTTTATTCCAACAACTGGTACCAAGTTGAATGCAGAAGATATCCTCTATATTTCGGTCATTTCTTCTGCCGCTAATAAATTGAGATCAATGTTGGGATTAATATAAAAAGGAGGAATTAGTGTGAAAGTCATAATTGTAGGTGGAGGTCAAGTCGGAGCCTACCTTGCCTCCTTATTATCATCTAATGGTCATGAGATACGTATAATTGAAAATCGTGAAAATATATATAAAAATTTGCAGAAGGAACTGCCTAATGAAATGCTGATTTTCGGCAATGGTTCGGATCCTGAAGTAATGGAAAAAGCAGGCATTGATTCGGCTGATGTAGTAGCTGCCGTTACCGGAGCTGATGAAACTAATTTGGTGATTTCTACTCTTGCCAAAATGGAGTTCGGCATACCAAAGGTAGTTGCCCGCGTTAACAATCCTAAAAATGCTTGGCTGTTTAACAGTACAATGGGTGTGGATATAGGCGTTAACCAAGCAGAACTGATATCGTATTTCGTGGTAGAAGAAATGAATATGAAGGATATGTTTACGATTTTAAAGCTCGGCCGCGGAGATTATTCCATAGTTCAAATGAAAGTTCAAAAAAATGCTAAGGCTGCCGACCAATTGTTAAAAAATCTGTCTATTTCGAGTAAAACGGTACTTATTGCGATTATCCGAAATGAATCCGTATTGATTCCAAAGGGAGACACACAAATTTTAGCTGATGATGGTATATTGGCATTGACAGACGAAAATGGCCGTAAAGAATTGAAGAAAATTTTCAGCTAAACCAACAAGACATGGGGACGTTTCGGGACCAGTGAAAAAGTAGCTTTTT
>NZ_FMIF01000040.1:0-40261 GCF_900095615.1 Sporanaerobacter sp. PP17-6a
AACCTGTAAGAAAATCTAATTTACCTTAATTTGCATTTGATCTAAAATGGATTTCAACAAAGGTTTCCTTAGTTTATTAATTACGAAAAATTGCTAATGTTAGCATTATATGCTGTGGTGTTCAGAGAATAATAACTTTTATATTGAATATAATATTATTTAAGACATGCTTTTCATTTTTAGTATTGAATAATTTTAAAAGTGTTGGTATAATAATTATATTATTACAAATGAGTTACAAATAGTTTACAAAATAGTTTCAAAAATAAAATGCAGGGAAGGAGATTGATGTGGAAGATCCTAATAGATTTAAAGATAGTAATATCCTTAAAGAAAAATGGATATTTTTTCTTGATAAGTTGAAAGGACTAAAGAACTTAACGATAAATAAGATTTCAGGTAGTGTTAATAATTTAAAAGATAGAACAAATAATATTAAGTTTAAAGACGATTTGAAAAGAAAATTTAATATAAGACATATTAGTTTAAAAAAAGTTCTTCCTATTTTTATGGTAATTGTCATTTCAACTTTTGGATTAACAATTTATAAGATCAATGAAGTGAGGACAAGAGCTTATGCAGTATATTTGGGAGAGGATAAAATAGGAACAGTTAGAACAAAAGAAGAAGTTTCGGATATAATGAATGAAATCCAGAATAAACTTCAAAATACATATAATATGGATGTGCTGATAAATAAAGATTTGGATTTTCAAAATGTCCATTCAAAGGATAAAGAATTAAGTTCTCATGATGATCTAAGAAAGGCTATAAATTCTAAGTTAACTTTTCTTGTCGGAGGGTATGCTCTATTAATTAATGAAAAAGAAGTAGGAGTTTTAAAATCAAAACAGGAAGCAGAAAATATTATAAAGAGATTTAAAGAAAGCTTCAATAATGCAAAGAATGAAAATTCCAATATTGAAAAAATTAATTTGTTGGAAAATGTGAAGACTACTAAAGTTATGACATTTATGCCTCAGATAAAAACCGAAGATGAAGTTTTGGCTGTTATAGAGAAGGGAACGGATGAGGTTAAAGAACATATAGTAGAAGCTGGAGAGAGCTATTGGACTATAGCTAAAGAGTATAATATGACTGTTGATAATTTGATAAAGGCAAATCCTGGCGTTGATCCGGAAAAAGTTTACCCAGGCGATAAAGTTAATTTGATAGTTCCAAAACCCCTTCTTACGGCAGTTACAGTAGAAGAGGTGAACTATACTGAAAGTTTAAACTATGATACAAAGATAGAATTAAATAGTTCTATGTATAAAAATGAAAAGAAGACAAAGGTAGAAGGAAAAGAAGGAAAGAGCCAAGTTGTAGCACAAATTATAAAACATAACGGAGTAGAAGTAGAAAAGAAAATAATAAAAGAAGAAGTAATAGAAAAACCATTGGATGAAGTAATAGTTAAAGGTACAAAAGAAGTTCCTAAGACTATAGCGACGGGGGTATTCCGATTACCTACAAGAGGATTTATTTCTTCAAGGTATGGTATGAGAAATGGAAGAATGCACAAAGGAGTAGACTTAGCAGCTAAGACTGGAACTTCTATTGTTGCTGCTGATGGGGGAAAAGTTACCTTTAGTGGTTATAGTGGTGATTATGGTAATTTGATTATAATAAATCACGGAAACGGTTATATAACAAAATATGGGCATTGTAGTAAATTACTTGTTAAAAAGGGTGATAAAGTTTATAAAGGACAAAAAATTGCCCAGGTAGGAAGTACAGGAAGAACTACCGGACCTCATTTACATTTTGAAGTACTTAAAAATGGGGTTAATAAAAATCCTTTGAATTATTTAAATTAAAAAAGAAAGCTTTGAGTTTTTTTAAAGAGCGGACACGGGATAAACAAGTTATCCTGTGTCCTTTTGTTATTATAACCCATAGGAAAGCCTTATTTACCCTGATTTATACTTGACCTAATGAATTTCATTTTTTTATCTTTAGGCTGTTTTCTGAATGTAGATTTAATGAAAAAAGCTGAGGTATTAAGGGTTCATCCCTAATATCTCAACTCATACCGTACCAATATTTATGCGCCTTTAAACATTCCTGTCAAGAAGTAAGAATATTATCAATAAAATGATAATTTTTTCTGTAAAATTGTCTTTGTGAGGATAATTAGAAAAAGGAGTTTCCTTTTCTAATGAATTTTCGAGATTATTTTCCTGCGAAGAATGAAATATTTTCTTTAAATTGACCATTCCAGAGCCTTGATTTTCTTGATTATCTTTTAAATCAACACAAGAATCCATAAGTATATTTTTGATTTCTTTAGGAGATAAATTTTTTTGTTTTTGCAGTATCAAAGCTATACTTCCAGATACAAGAGGAGTTGCCATACTGGTTCCGCTTAAGGAAATATATCCATCAAGACGTGTATTTGATAAAGACATTATATTTACTCCCGGAGCTACAAGATCGGGTTTATTTAACCCTTCTTTTGTAGGCCCTCTGCTTGAGAAAGAGGGTATAGTATTTTTAGGAGTACCAGAAGTTCGTCTATCATTCATGGCTCCTACCGTAATGACGTTAGGACTTATTCCAGGGGATAATATGGTTTTAGAGGCAGGACCACTATTTCCTGCTGCGACAACAACGCATATTCCATTATTTACAGCTTGCTCTACGGCTTTACAAAGAGGATCTGAGGAACATGGATTATTTGCAGGGCTACCTAAAGATAAATTTATTATTTTTGTATTATATTCATTCTTTGTTTTTATTATCCAGGAAATTGCATCGATTATATCGGAAGTATTTCCACTTCCGCTTTCATCCAGAACCTTTACTCCTAATATGGATGCTTCAGGGGCGACACCTTGATATTTTTTTTGCGAAGAATATCCATTGCCTGCTAATATACCGGAAACATGGGTTCCATGACCATTATCATCATAAGGGGTGGTTTTATTGTTCACAAAATCCTTAAAGCCAACAATTCTGTTATTAGGTTTAATTAAATCGTTGTGAGGAGCAACCCCTGTATCTACTACGGCAATAGTGATTCCTTGACCTAAATATCCTTGGTCATGGGGATATTTAGAATCTATTGATTTTGTAGCAACATCAAGAAGAGCAAAAACTTTTGAATCAAAACTTATATACTCAATATTTGGGTCTTCCGCTAATTTGTATATAAGGTCTGTGGTTAAATTACATGCAATTCCCTTAATCAAGGGCAATTCTTTCTTCTTCTCACCTTCCAGTCCATAAGCCAAATTGTTTATATTATCAGCATTATTGTCTTTCATCTGAATTATAACAGGCAGCTTTTCTATCGACTGAGATGATATTTTTGCGCTCAATATAGGACAAAGTTTAGGTTTATTCGTTTTTTCCATAATTAGAATCACCTTCCTTGTTCTAATTTATGCTGAAAAAAATAAAATGTGCTTTTACTTGATAATATGATAATAAAAAAATAAAAATGTATAAAAAAATAAATTAAATAGCCCTTTTAAAATCAGCTTAATAAATTATATTAAGCGGAGTGTAATTCCTATATAAAGTATAAAAAATAAGCCAATGAAATTTTTATTCATTGGCTTAAAGTTAATTAATTTTTTTGATGTATACTTTTTAATGCGACTTTATTTAATTCTCCGGCTATAATAGGTATAAGACAGAATCTTAATACAACACTCCATTCTCTCCAAGCCATTGTATCAATTTTAAATACAGTCTGCAAGAATGGGATATATAATACTACAAACAGAAGTAATAAAGAAATCAAATTTGCATATATTATGGTCTTATTTGTAAAGAAACCTATTTTAAACAGGGTATATCTTTCTGACCTGCTTGAAAATGACCTTATCAGTTCGGAAAGTATAAGAGTTGTAAAGGCTATGGTTCTTGGCATAATTAAATTGTCATATCCATAAATTTTTAACCCCCATCTGTATGCTAAAAGTACTGCAACAGTTATAGCTATACTTTGAATTGCAATTCCTACAATCATGGACTTATTCAGTATAGACTCTTTAGGATCTCTTGGAGAATTGTTCATTATATCCGGTTCTCCTCTTTCTACTCCCAATGCTAATGCAGGGAAGCTATCGGTAACTAAATTTAGCCACAAAAGCTGTATAGGAATTAGAGGTACAGGAACATTAAATAATAGGCTTAAGAATACTATGAGTATTTCACCAATATTACAGGATAACAGAAAGAAGACGAATTTTCTAATATTAGAGTATATTATTCTTCCTTCCTCTACTGCTGAAACGATACTTGCAAAATTATCATCAGTAAGTATAACATCCGCTGTGTTTTTTGCTACGTCGGTTCCTGTAATTCCCATGGAAACTCCAATATCGGCTTTTTTAAGAGCCAATGCATCATTTACTCCGTCTCCGGTCATAGCAACAATTTCTCCATTACTTTTTAAAGCATTAACTATTCTTACTTTATGTTCAGGCGAAACCCTGGCATATATTTTAATATTTTTTACTTTTTCTTTTAATTCTTCATCAGTCATTTTATTTAGATCTTCACCTGTTACAGCTTCTTCTATATTTTCAGCCAATCCCAGTTCTTTAGCCACTGCAAAGGCAGTTTCCTTATAGTCCCCCGTAATCATTATGGTGTTAATTCCGGCATTTTTACATGATTTAATGGATTCTATAGCTTCATTTCTCGGCGGATCGATCATTCCAACCAGACCTACAAATATCAAGTTATTTTCTATATTTTCTGAGCTTAAATCCTTGGGGAGTTCATCATAAATATTGCAACTGGAAGCTAAGACTCTTAATGCATCTCTTGAAAAAGAATTGTTCATTTCAAGTATATTTTTTTTGATTTCCTCCGTTAAAGGTCTGATTTCTCCATTTATATAAACCCTATTACACCTGTCAACAATTATGTCGGGAGCACCCTTTGTGAAGGATACTATCTTTCCAATAGGATAATTTTCATGGAATGTAGTCATCATCTTCCTATCTGAATCAAAAGGTATTTCTGCTATTCTGGGATATTTATCCATCATGTCTTTCTTTTTGAGATTACCTTTCTCAGCAAGAGTAACCAATGCCCCTTCTGTTGGATCACCTACTATTTTATAGATATTATCCTGAGACAATTCAAGGGTAGCATCGTTACATAAAACATTGATAGATAAAAGTAAATTTAAATCTTTATTTTCCTGAGGAACAATTTTAGCTTTTTCGGATATAAATTCTCCTTCAGGAGCATATCCCTTACCTGTTACAGAAGTTAAATTATTAATGGTATAAGTTTTTACTACGGTCATTTCATTTTGAGTCAAAGTACCTGTCTTATCTGAACATATAGTTGTAGTACACCCTAAGGTTTCCACTGCAAGGAGCCTTTTTACTATAGCATTCCTTTTAACCATTTTGTTCATTCCCAATGCAAGGACTATGGTTACTACTGCAGGAAGTCCTTCAGGAATAGCTGCGACAGCCAAACTGACGGAGACCATAAACATATCTAAGATGTTTTCTCCCTCAATTATTCCCATTAAAAATACTAATGCACATATAACTATACATCCCATTCCTAAATATTTACCCAATTGATTCAGTTTTTTCTGTAGAGGAGTTGCTTCTTCCTCATAGGTTTGTATCATTGTAGCGATTTTTCCTATTTCTGTATTTTCTCCTGTTCCCACTACTATACCTTTTCCTCTTCCATAAGTTACTACTGTACTCATATAGGCTGTATTTGTTCTGTCTCCGATGCCGGCATCTTCAGATATAACTTTCTCCCCATCCTTATCTACAGGAACGGATTCTCCTGTAAGGGAAGCTTCTTCAACTTTGAGATTATAACTTTCTATAAGTCTCAAATCAGCGGGAATAATATCTCCGGCTTCAAGAAGAACAACATCGCCGGGAACAATTTTATTTGAAGGAATATGGATGACATGTCCATCTCTTAATACTTTTCCGTAAGGAGAAGCCATCTTTTTAAGAGCTTCTAATGACTTTTCTGCCTTTCCTTCTTGCACCAGACCTAATATGGCATTGACAATAACTATAGCAATTATTATTAATGCGTCTGTTTTTTCACCTACCAGCATAGATACAATACTGGCAACAATTAATATAATAACTAAAAAATCATTAAATTGAGCGATTAACTTGGATAGAAAGCTTTTTTTATCTTTTTCTTTTAGTTCGTTTAAACCGTATTTTTCTATTCTCTTTTTACTTTCTTCTTCGCTTAATCCTTTGTATCGATCAGTATCCAATTTTTCCAGGGTACTTTCGATACTTTCCTTGTACCAGTTCATAAATTCATCCCTTTCTAATATAATATAGTATAGTTTTGGTGAGAGAAGATTAAATATAACAGTTTGTGGAATATGGTTGAACCTTTTTGAATAAACTGATAAAATCTATATAAGAGCATATAAAAAGACCTTTGTTCAAACGGAAAATTTATTTAAACAAAGGTCTTGCTACCTAATAAAGTAGGACAATTAGCCGGGTTTTAACCGTATTGACGACTGATTGATTTAAGCTACTCCCCTCTTTAACTATTATATATTATTTAATTGGATATTTCAATAATATATATAAATTTTTTAATAATATGATAAATAAAGGGGAATTTCCATTGAAGAAAGTTCTGTTTTATACTTCGGTTTTTTTAATATTTATGTTTCTTGTTTTCATTTGCAACAGCTATTTTAAAATATGGTTTTATCCTCTAACGAAAATGGCTATAAGTGAAAAGATACTTAGAAGAACGGAAGAATATAACGTTTTATATACAAAAAATTTTAATATTAAATTTAAAGAATCAGACAGTGAATGGGCAAAAACTACAGGGGAAATTTTAGAAGAAAATTATAATTATATTTGTAAGCAGTTCGAGTATTATCCTCAGGAGAGGGTTACGGTGATTATTTATGAAGATGGGAAAACGCTGATGGATATAATAGGCTTAAATAAGGGGCAGCCCCCGGTAGGAGCATATACCTGCGGAATAATAAGTATTCTTTCTCCAAGAGCATGGATTGATGAACGAGAGAATATGGAGGATATATATAGAGAAAATACTCCTGCAGTTCATGAGTTTGTTCATTTTATAATAGACGGTAAGACCAAGGGAAATTATCCTGAATGGCTTACAGAGGGAATTGCTCTTTATATGGAGAAGGCAACTATAGGGTTTTCATGGGAAATGGGGAAAGGTCAAACAAAAGGAATTACATTAGAGGATTTAAATAAAAACTTTGAAGGAATAGATCAAAAAATTGCTTACAGAAAATCTTATGAAGTATTAAAAGATATAATAGATAATTACGGATTTGATAAACTTAATGCCTTGTTAGACGATCTCTCCCAGGGGCACAATATTAATTCTTCGGTTAATACTGTTCTTAAAGTTAATATCAAAGATATAGAATAACTTAAATATTGATAATTTGGAGTGATTTTAATGAGTAGAAAGATATTGGTAGTTGATGATGAAAAAAGTATTGCGGATATTTTAAAATTTAATTTAGAGAAAGAAGGATTTTTGGTAGAAACAGCCTATGATGGAGAAGAGGCAGTAGATAAAGCATATAAACGTGGCCCTGATTTGATAGTATTAGATATTATGCTTCCAAAGAAGGACGGATTTCAGGTATTGAAGGAAATAAGGAAGGATTTAAAAACACCTGTTCTTATGCTTACCGCTAAAGAAGAAGAAGTGGACAAGGTATTGGGCCTCGAATTGGGGGCAGACGATTATATTACAAAGCCATTTAGTATGAGAGAATTTATAGCTAGGGTTAAAGCAAATCTAAGAAGAGTTGATTTTTCAAGTAGCGAAGGAAACGGGGGAGAAATTATTGTATCCGGAGATTTATATATAGATTTAAACAAATATGAAGTTCAAAAAAATGGGAAAGTTTTAGATTTAACCCTAAGAGAATTTGAACTATTAAAATTTTTAGCTCAACGAAGTGAACAGGTATTTTCGAGAGAGCAACTTTTGCAAGAGGTCTGGGGATATGAATATTATGGGGACATACGAACTGTTGATGTAACGGTGAGGAGATTGCGAGAAAAAATAGAGGATGGAAATGGAGATTATAAATATATACTTACAAAACGAGGGATAGGATACTACTTCAGGAGGGGCTAATAAATGTTTTCAAGCATTAAATGGAAATTTATATTAGTATATTTTTTATTGGTATTTATTGCTATGGTTATAGTAGCAGTATTTATAATTCAAAGAACCGAAACCAAGCAACTGGAACATATTACTGACACTATGAACCAGCATATAGAAACAATTATTTCAGCTTCCAGCTATATTACAGAAGATGATTGGACAAGTGTAAGAGGAGAAATTCAAAAGACTATCAATGAATGGAGATTAGACGGAAGGGAAACTTTATATGTAATAAATAATGCAGATGTACCGACTATAATTGCATCTACATCTAAAAACTATGATACGGCAAATGTTCAAAACGCATTATCGTATAAATCCCTTGATCCAACATTAATACTTAAGGCATTAGATGGGAAGAAGAATGAAGGATTAAAAACCGATTTTAATGAGAATATCAAAACAAAGCATATTGCTTATCCTGTGTTTAATGAAGTGGGTAAAGTCAAAGGAATATTATATATGACCAGTGATTTGTCAGATGTATATCAAACGATAGATGAGTTTAAGACTATTTTGACTAATGCTACCCTTCTTGCATTAGGAATAACGATATTTTTAGGATTTTTAATAGCAAACAGTATCACAGGACCCATTAAGGATGTTACTGTGAAGGCAGAAAAGATGGCTAAGGGAGATTTTGAACAATTTGTTCAAGTTAAATCCGATGATGAGATAGGACAACTTGCTAATATGTTTAATTATTTAACATTGAAACTTAAATCAACTATTGAAGAAATGGATGTAGAAAGAAGTAAACTGAACACCATACTTAAATATATGACAGATGGGGTAGTGGCAATAGATACAGACGGAAATATAATCCATGTCAATCCTATAGCATCTAAAGTTTTGGGGTTAAATTATGATGATATTCAGGATTCTAAAAAAACAATACCTTTTCCTGAAGATAAAATAAGTATTAAAATGTTTGAGAAAGGAAAAACCGATAAAATTGAAGGCGATAAAATAATTGAAATACATGATGAAGTATATAAAATGGGATATGCTCCCTTTAAAAATGAAAAAAATAATATTGCAGGATTGATTATAGTGTTTCAAGACATAACTAAAGAACATAAATTAGATAATATGAGGAAGGAATTTGTGGCAAATGTTTCTCATGAATTAAAGACTCCTATCACTACTATTAAAAGCTATACGGAAACTTTAATGAATGGTTATGATTTAGACAGAGAGCTTTCTAATAAATTTTTTTCTGTAATAGATAATGAATGTGATAGGATGGCAAGGATTGTAAGCGATTTACTTCAATTATCAAATCTTGATTATAACAAAACAAAATGGAAGAAAGTTAATTTATCTGTTAAAAAGGTAATAGATGATGTCTGTCTAAAATTAGAACCTTTGATTGAGGATAAAGGTCATACTCTTTCGATTGATATTGAAAAAGATATATCAGATATTGTTGCTGATAAAGACGGCATTGAACAGGTAATATTGAATGTGCTGTCAAATTCCATAAAATATACTCCTAATAATGGGGAAATTAGAATTAAAGCGAGACAGGAAAATGATAAAGTAATTATAAGCGTTAAAGACAATGGAATAGGGATACCTGACGAGGATCAAAAAAGAATATTTGAAAGGTTTTACAGAGTAGATAAGGCAAGAAGCAGGGAATTGGGAGGAACAGGATTGGGACTTTCCATTGCTAAGCAAATAATAGAAGAACATAAGGGGAACATTATATTAAAAAGCAAATATAAAGAAGGAACGGAAGTAGATATAATATTACCATTAAATAAAGATGTGTAATTCAATTTTAATTAGGCTGTAATACAATTGTAATACTATTATTTTATAATTAAAACGATAGTGAAATAAAATTGATGCAAGGGAGGTAAAAAATGATGATAAAGAAATCAATAGTAAGTATATTAATTTTAATAGGAATACTTTCAATGAATGTAGTAGTAATGGCAAGTGGAATAGATACGAATAATAATATTATAATAGAAGCAAAATCCAACCAGCAAGTTCATAATTATCAAGTAATTGAGCCTAAAGAAAATTCTTTTGCGACTACCGAGAAAGTAGTGCTTTTATCTGGGAAAGCTCCCGCAGGAACCACTGTGGAGATAAAGGTTCTGGCTACTACAGATTTGACCAGAAAGAACTTTAATTTGAATAAATTACCAGAGGATAAGGATTATGTATCTTTATTTAGTGATACTATTAAAGTCGGAGATATGGGCCTTTTTAGTAAACAATTGGATTTAATATTAGGGGTTAACAAAATAATTGTTACCTTTAAAATAGATTCAGACCATAAAGTAGAAAAAATAATTTACGTAAGCGATGTTTCTCAGGCAGCAGAATCTTTAGAAAAGATCGGTGGGGAAAATATAACTGATATTATAGTTCAGGGAAAGTAAGTCATAATATCAGGAGATGATTATATGATAAAAGAGAGACTTAAAACTCTTCTCCTTGCGTCATTAGTTTGTATGAGCCTTTTTTTCACTCGGAAATTATGGATAACTGTTCCTGAAAATTTTGTATCTTCTTTTAAAAGTGACGAATCGGCAAAAGTTAATTATATTTTTCCTGATATGCTAAATCCCACTAAATATGTTTTGAATTTTAATAAAAAAAACCATACTGTTTTTTATTCTGATGAGGAATATAAATTATGGGCAAGTTCCAAAGAAATATTAAAGCAGGTCTTATCTTCTGAAAATTTTGAAATTGTAAAGGTATCTGATGAGGAATATGTTTCTGATTTTAATAAAAGGTCCTTGGTTTTCTATTTCCCCGAAGATATAAATGTTTATATATTGGCAAAGGTATTGGATATAAACAAACCTAATGATATTACAGAAAATGTAGAAGAAGTTAACAGTATATATTTGAGTATGGAAAAAAATTCTCCTTTTATTATCTTAGGTAAAGACGGTAATTATTTTAAAATTTATAACTTTAATATTGAGATGAAAAACTTAAGGGAATTATTTAATGGAGTTGAGCAAAACAAAGATTATACTTATTATTATTCTATGAGAGATACTTTAGAGATAGATAATAATATATATATGCCTTATGAGATGATCAATGAATTACCTGTATTGTATGTAGAAAATGAAATAAATATTGAAGACGAAGAAGAAATAAAAAATATTGTAGAGGGATTTTTTAACAAAAATATTGATTACATAAGGGAAATAACAGAAGATAATGGCTCCATGATATATATAGATAATCAAAAATTTTTGAAGATCTATAAAGATGGAGTTCTTGAATATTTTTGTCCTTTAGAAAAGACGGTTAAGAAAAGAAATTTATATATAAGTTTAAACTCAGCGGCAGATTTTATTTCTGCTCATGTATCTTCTCCAAAGGGCATTTATCTCTCTAAAGTTAACGAGATAAAATCTGATGGGAATTCGGGCTATGGTTTTACATTTAAATACAAATTAAAAGGTTATCCTGTTTTGTTAGAAAAAGATGATATGAATGGTTTTATTTATATGGAAGTTTTTAATGATTATGTAAGAACGTATAAGAGTTTAATCAGAAAGGATATGAATATATCTGTCTCAAGTTCTAAATCAGATCACAAAATGCTCTCTGCTTTTGATGTTTTGGATTTAAATTATTCTTATATAGAAGGAAAATATATAGAAGATAATGATTTAAAAACAAAAAACAAAATAGAAGAGAATTTAAATATAAAAATTATGAATTCCATAGATGATGTATATTTAGCTTATTTAGATCCATGTAAGGCTGAAAGGGGAGAAAAACTTACAGCGGTTTGGGTAATAAAAATAAGCGGAAGAATTTATGCTTTTGATGTTTATACAGGTCAAGTGGTTTATGAGAAATTTTCTAAGGAGTAGGTGGATGGTGAGTAAAAATGGACTGGTCAAAGGCGAAAACTATATTAATAATAGCTTTTATAGTTACGAATATTGTTTTAGGATATGCACTGTTCAATAGCCAAAGAATAGATGAGCCTACGCTAAAAGAAGATTTTATAACAGACGTAGCAAAATTGTTAAAGGAGAAGGATATCACTTTAAATACCGCTATACCTAAAGAAATACCTTCTTTAGGTATAATGACTGTGGAATATGAACAAAGAACTCCGGGGGATTTAAACAAAAGTTTTTTTAACAACACGGCAGAAGGTGTTACTGTAAACGAAGGGGTAGTTTTGTTTGAGAAAGGAAAGGAAAAACTTATTGTTACGGATGGGAAAAATATTTTATACTTAAATGATGATGAAGAGGAGAAGTATCCTTCTTTAGATAAAGAAGAGGCAATTTATATCAGCAAGAAATTTTTAGAAGAAAAAGGGTTCTCTAAGGATGATATGAAATTGACTTTTCAAAAAGAAAGTAATGGAGTATTTTTTTTAGAATATTCTAAGGTTTACAACGGAATATATATAGAAAAATCATATACTAATTTTCAGATAGATAAAAGGGGAGTTAAAAGATTTGAAAGACTTTGGCTTAATGAAGAGAAGCTTTCAGAGAACAAAATTTATATAAGCACTGCCCCTAAAGCAATACTTACATTGCTTACTATGGAAAATATTTATGGAAAAACTATAGACGATATATCTCTTTGCTATTATTTTGATCCTGTAAAACATAAGGAAGTAGATGAACCGGAAAAAACCAAACAAGGAAAGGCAGTACCTGCATGGAGAATTCAATTCAGTGACGGTAATGAGGTCATATTGGATGAATATTAAAAAGAGATGAGAATTTTTAAGCATTTTCTTCGAGAAAATGCTTTTAACTTTTTGTAGATTTTATTGTTCTTAAGAGATATAATAATGTTATTAGTCAATTAACAATATTCCTTATAAGAAAGTGGGTTTTAACTTTATGAAAAAGATAATCATAAAAGGTGGAAATAAATTAAGAGGTACAGTTAATATAAGCGGTTTTAAGAATGCAGCTTTACCTATTATGGTAGCGACGATTCTGACTAAAGACAAATGCATAATTGAAAATTTACCTATGATTCGAGACGTGGATTGTTTAAAAGAGATATTGATTAAGATTGGGGCAAAGGTAAAATTAATCGAAAAAGGTGCTATGGAGATAGATACAACTAATATAGAAAAATGCAAATTAACAGATGATATCAATAGAAAAATGAGAGCGTCCTATTACCTTTTAGGAGCGGGATTGGGAAGGTTTAAAGAATCCGAAGTATTATATCCGGGAGGCTGTGATATAGGGGTGAGACCTATTGATCAGCATATTAAAGGATTTGAAGCTCTTGGCGCTACAGTTGAAATAGATCATGGAATTATAAAATGTAAGGCTGATAAATTAAGAGGGAATAGAATATACTTAGATGTAGTAAGTGTTGGAGCTACCATTAATATTATGATGGCAGCAACATTAGCAGAAGGAATAACCATTATTGAAAATGCAGCAAGAGAGCCTCATATAGTAGATGTTGCTAATTTTATAAATGCTTGCGGAGGGAAAATAATAGGAGCAGGAACGGATATTATTAAAATAGTAGGAGTAGAAAGGCTTAAGGGATGTAATTATTCCGTAATTCCGGATCAGATAGAAGCAGGTTCGTATATGATTATGGGAGTTGCCACAGAGGGAGATATAATTGTAAATAATGTTATTCCAAAGCATTTAGAACCGGTAACGGCAAAGCTGAGAGAAATGGGGGTAGAAGTAACGGAATATGGAGAATCTATTAGAGTTACTGTAAATAAGAAATTAAGGAGTGTTGATATTAAAACATTGCCATATCCGGGATTTCCTACTGATTTGCAGCAACTGATGTCTGCTCTTCTTTCAAAGACAAAAGGAACCAGCGTAGTTACGGAAACTATATTTGACGGAAGATTTAAATTTGTAGATGAACTGAAAAGAATGGGAGCAAATATATTGGTAGACGGTAGAATTGCTGTCATAAAAGGTGTTGAAAACCTTATGGGAACTCGCGTGGAAGCCAAAGATTTAAGGGGAGGAGCAGCACTAATAGTAGCAGCATTATCCGCTAATGGAGTTACTGAAATAAATAAGGCATATCACATAGAAAGAGGATATGAGGATATTATAGATAAATTACTGAATTTAGGCGCAGATATTAAGGAAGGTTAACTTGGAGGAAAAATTATGAGTATAAAATTTTGTTCTCTTTCTAGTGGCAGCAGCGGAAATTGCCAATATGTTGAGACTGAAAATTTAAGAATTCTTATAGATGCAGGTTTCAGCGGAAAAAGGATCGAAGAGCTCCTTTCTTCAATTGGAGTCAACCCCAGTACTATTGATTGTATATTTGTGACCCATGAACACGTTGACCATATAAAAGGAATAGGAATATTATCAAGGAGATATGACATTCCCATATATGCCAACGAGAAAACGTGGATTTCTATGGATGGGGAATTAGGAAAACTAAAAGATGAAAATATAAAGGTATTTGAAACGGGAGAGGAATTTCAACTGAAGGATTTGGATTTTTGTACATTTTCCACATCTCATGATGCCGTAGATCCTGTAGGCTATTGTATATATAATAAAAAAACAAAAATAAGTATTATTACAGATACGGGATGGGTAAATGATAATATGAAAGAAAAAATCAGGGATTCTCAGTTATATCTAATCGAATCAAATCATGATATAAAGATGCTAAAGGAAGGAAAATATCCTTGGCCGTTGAAACAAAGAATTCTAAGTAAGAAAGGCCATCTTTCAAATGAAGCGGCAGGGATTACTCTTAAGGAGGTTTTGAAGGGAGAAAGGGAGGTTGTGCTTCTCGGACATTTAAGCAAGGAGAATAATATTCCTTTATTAGCTTATAATACTGTTAAAAATATAATAGAAAGTACGGGAATAAATATACATAAAGATATTATTTTGGATCTTACTTACAGAGACAGAACAACTAAGGTATATAATTTGTGATAAAGGAGGCAAATTAATGGATGATAGAGACTCCCCCATTAGATATTACTCAGGATATAATAGAAAACCGCCCAGAAGAGGGGGATTTTTTTCTTATTTTGTTGTGGCTTTAATTGCAGCCGTTATAGGAGGAGTAATTACCGCATATATTGCACCTAATTATTTGTATGGGAATATAATTCCTGTTCCTGATATCTATAAAGCTCAACAAAATATAAGCGTTCCTCAGAATGTGAATATTACGCCTGATTATGATATAACCCCAGTAAGTGCTGTTGTTAAGAAAGGCATGGATAGTGTAGTGGGAATTACCACAGTTGAAGTAGTAAGAGACTTTTTTTGGGCAAGAGAAGTTGAAGGGATAGGTTCAGGGATAATTATTAACAGCAACGGATATATACTTACCAATTCTCATGTTATAGGAGACGGCCAAGCTAAAAAAATAACGGTGCTATTTGAAAATGGCGATAAACAGTCTGGAAATGTATTATGGTATGATCCATCCTTGGACCTTGCCATATTAAAGGTTAATGCTACAGGACTGCCGGAAGCAACTTTAGGGGACTCTGATAATTTAGAGGTAGGACAATTGGCAGTTGCCATAGGAAATCCCTTAGGTTTAGATTTTCAAAGAACTGTAACTTCAGGAATAATAAGTGGTCTTCATAGAACTATTAAAGTTGATTCATCTACTGTAATTGAAGATTTGATACAGACAGATGCATCTATTAATCCTGGGAACAGTGGAGGGCCTCTTCTTAATGAAAAGGGAGAAGTAATTGGAATAAATACAGCTAAAATTCAAACCGCAGAGGGTCTGGGTTTTTCTCTTCCGATAAATTTAGCCAAACCTATACTTGAAGAGGTAATTAAGGAAGGTGATTACCAGACAGTTTATATGGGAATAACGGGAGTTGAGGTAGAGAGATATGAAAATCAGCTGGGAATAGATTTAAATGTGGATTCGGGTCTAATAATATTAGAAGTATCCTCTAACTCTCCAGGGAGCAAAGCAGGACTGAAAAATGGAGATGTGCTTATAAAAATAGATAATCAAACTGTAGAAAACATGAATCAATTGAGAAAGCTATTGTATAAATATAAAAAAAATGATAAAGCTACTCTTACAATAATAAGAGATGGAAAAGAAATAAAAAAAGAGATAAAGTTTACTAAGTTAAAATAGATTATTAAAATTTGATTCTAAGAGTGAGACGAAGGAGACTTTTCTAAATATAATAATGAAGGATGGGAGATGATTTTGTGTACGTAGTATGTAATGAGCATTTAGAAATTGCCATAGATGAGTTTATTGAAATTTATGAACAATCTCCTGACATATACGAACTTGATAAAGTCAGTTTTACGGACTGGCAAAGTCCCCATGCTTGTTATTATTGCGACAGACTGCCTAAATATCTGGTGGTATAAAGATAGTAACTCCATCTTAAAATGATGGAGCTTTATTTTTTATTTTGGACATTATAATAAAAGTTTAGTATTATATTAGTATAGTTTATATTAAGGTAGAATAGATTTTCCCTATGGGTTATAATAAAATTGTGAATTTCGTGATAAATTATTAGGTATAGTAATTAATATCAAGGAGGAAAAATATGAGATTGCTTTTAGTTAATGATGATGGAATTAATGCTGAAGGAATTCAAACATTGGCCAAGGAATTGGAGAAAGAATATGAGTTGACCATAGTTGCACCCGATGATCAGAGAAGTGCTTCGGGTCATTCTATAACTTTGAGAAAGCCTATTGTTGTGAAGAGAGTAAAAATTGAAGGAATTAAATCAGAAACTTATACTATATCTGGTACTCCGGCTGACTGCGTGAGAGTAGCCTTGGATAAAATAGTTAAAGATCCTTTGGATTTGGTTGTTTCGGGAATTAACGTAGGAGTTAATTTAGGCGCGGATGTTCTTTATTCCGGCACGGTTTCTGCTGCCATTGAAGCTAATATGTATAAAATTCCCTCTATTGCGACATCTGCGCAGGTTAAAGATAACCATGGTAACTTTCAAGCAGCGGCAAAATACACAAGTAGAATAATTAGGAATATAGGAGATAGATTGATTGAGCATAATTTAGTCTTAAATATTAATACTCCTAATATTGAAGATGAGAAAATTAAAGGAATAAAGGTTTGCAGAATTGGTGGAGTTATTTATGATTATTATGTTGAAGAAAAGGACGAAAATGAAGAAAAATTTGTTATCCAAACTGAAGGAAGAGATGAGAAGAAATCAAGTATAGGCAACGATACGGACAGATACTACGTAAAAGAAGGCTATGTGACGGTTACTCCCATTACTTATGATTTAACTAACTTTGGATTATTGGGAGAAGTAGAAAGCTGGTTTTAAGAGAAATATGAATATACAAATAATAGCAGTGGGTAAAGTCAGAGAAAAATTTCTTCAAGAAGGCATTCAAGAATATTCTAAACGCCTTTCTGGATACTGTAATCTTAAGATAACGGAAATAGATGATGAGAAAATACCTAAAAAGTTAAGTGAGAAGGAAATAAAAGCAATTAAAGACAGAGAAGGCGATAGAATATTAAATAAAATTTCAAATAGTTCCTATATAATTTCTTTAGCAATACAAGGGCAAAATATTTCCAGTGAAGAATTTTCGAAGAAAATCGATGATATCTTATCGGATGGTAAGAGCAGCATTATATTTATTATAGGAGGTTCTTTGGGCTTATCTGAAAAAGTGCTGGAGAAAAGCGACTTTAAACTTTCTTTTTCTAAGATGACATTTCCTCATCAATTGATGAGGCTAATATTATTGGAACAAATATATAGAGGAATGAAAATAAGCAAAGGGGAAGTTTACCATAAATGAACTAAATTTTGCTGATGAAAAAATATTAACAATTTTATTTTAATTTGTTTTTTATTTTTGATGAACAATTACGAGAGGATTGTTACATATGAAGAATATAGATGAACTTAATGAAAACTTGATAAAAGAAGTTTTAAAAGGGAAGAAGAACTACATATCCTTGGGAAATGATGAACTTGGTCGGAATAAAGTGATGCTTTTGCCGGATTATAATATCATACTAAAGTTATACGGCAAAAAAGAGAGATGGGAAAGGGAAATAGCCTCATTAAAATATATGGAGTCAAAGACATTAATGACACCAATAGTCAAAAGGTATGGAATAAGTAGCGATGGGAAACCTTGGGTTATGATGACAAGGCTTGAGGGACAAACGTTGGAAAATGTATTAGAAGAAATGAATGAGATTCAGAATGAAAACTTATTATATCAACTTGGAGAATACCAGGCCTATTATCATGAGATGTGCAGATTGAGCTATTTCGGAGATTGGGATATTAACCAAAGAATTTTAAATAGAGGTTCTTCTTACAGAGAGTTTACAATTGATAAAAATAGAAAATATGCCGAAAGAACAATATCGAAAAATCATCCTGATACAGAATTATTCAAGGAATCCTATAATAAATTAATCGATTTTGAAAGATATATCGATGAGCCTACATCTTTTTCTTTATGCCATAATGATTTTAGTGAAAGAAATATTTTAGTAAAAAAAAATAGTAAAAACACATGGGAAATAAGTGGTATAGTAGATTTTGAGATGAGCTATCCTAATGATCCCGAATCTGATTTGGCCAGGATGTTGATTTATAATTATTTTAAAAGTTCTAAGAACAGCTATTTGAATGGATATACAAGTCATAGGAAAGTAACTAAGAATTTTTATGAAAAGAATATATATTATCTTTTAGCATTATGTTTGGAAGTAAGTAGTTGGGCATTTAAAAGTGCACCGGATTATTATAATTTAGCTAAAAATGTTTTAACGGATTTAATAAATAGAACTTTATAGGAAAGCAAAAAAGCTGTGTATACCGATTAAGGTGTAGCAGCTATAACTTTTCTAAAACATTAAACATGGATATAATGGATGCTAATGTATTCACAGTACCATGCAACATCCAGCTTGATATAATAGAACCATCTGAATATCTTTCATTAATATATCCCATGAGATATCCTGATATTCCCGTAATAACAGTAATGATAAAAGCCCAAAATATTCCGACTGTTGAAAAGAACATT
Source organism: Sporanaerobacter sp. PP17-6a (assembly GCF_900095615.1). Classification (NCBI taxonomy): domain Bacteria; kingdom Bacillati; phylum Bacillota; class Tissierellia; order Tissierellales; family Sporanaerobacteraceae; genus Sporanaerobacter; species Sporanaerobacter sp. PP17-6a. Next base: position 19,191 of record NZ_FMIF01000040.1, read on the forward strand.
ATTCCGTGCATTAATCCAAACAACAGCCCTTGTAATGTATTTCCGGTATTAAAGCAGATATGCCTTTCCCAGAAAATCTTGATGTTGCCATTTTATCCGATCCTACAAATGCTATAATAACAAGTGATGGAATAAATATTAGGATTGTTCCTGCAAATATTAGAATATACCTCTTTTTATTTTTAATAGATATTTTTTTCAAACCTATCCATTGAAAAAACGAAATATTTTTTCTTAAAGTAATAGCCCACCAAATAAAAGGTATTGCTGAAAATAATATTGCCTGTACCAAAGAACTAATAAATAAATTTAGTATATTCATCATATGCCTCCCATAAAAGACTATTTTTATATTACAGTTAAATATATCATAACTTTCCATAAAAGAAATACTAAAAACAACATTCTTTTTTGTAAATTTTACAATTGTTCATATAATAGAAAAAATGTATAATAAAAATAATTTAAACAAGCTTGTATTTTGACATGACAAACAGTAATTTAATATTAAATTGGCTATTAAATGAAAAATATTGAAGAAGGATATAATAATTAAATAAAGATTAAGTCCAATGAGAAGCAGGAGTGGTGTATATGAAAAAAATAGCCTTAATAACCGTTGATTCAAAAGTTATGAATTCTTTTATGAAACAATTAAATGAAGTTTTTAAAGGTGAAGTTGTAATCGATTCATTTAAATTTGACCTTAATGGGGAAAACGAGTTTAATTTATCTGCATATGATCTTATAGTATGTTCCAGTAAAGCTATATTTAAAGATGTGGAAAAATTAGTTCCTCCGGGCAAGAAAATTGTAGTAGTGAGGAGAGCCATAAACCTGGATAAGCTTAATGAAGTCATGAAAATAAAAGTGGGAGAAAAAGTTCTGTTAGTCAGCAACCATCCTTATACGGCTGAAGAAACCATAAAGCTTTTAAGAGAACTCGGTATTGATTATTTAGAGTATATACCTTATTACCCTGGCTGCAAAGTTGAAGATGCCAAAATAGCAATTACTCCTGGAGGAAGCCATTTGGTTCCCGGTGGAGTTAAAAAAGTAATAGATTTAGGCGTGAAAATTATAGATATATCTTCGTTAGTTGAAATATTTTTTAATCTTGGCTTGCCTCTTGAGGAAACTAACTTGTTGACAGCCAGGTATGCGAAAGAAATTTTAAGGCATAACAAATATATCAGCGAAATTAATAGCATTTTAAAAACGGTTATTGATGTCATTAATGAGGGAATAGTGGTAATGGATATATCAGGGAACATATTATTCTTTAATGAGGGTTCCAAAAGGATATTGGATATAGAAAATGACTTTAATTTGAAAAATATTTCTGAATTATCTGTTGAAAGAAAAAATGCAGAGATGTTTCTTAATATGAAAGAATATTGTAATGAGATTATAAAAATTGGTTCAAAAAAGGTCATGTTTAACAAAAGACTTCTCAAATCTGAGGACAATGCAAATGGAATAGTGCTGAGCTTAAATGATATAACACGTATTCAAAGATTAGAATATGAAATAAGAAAAAATAATAGAAAAAAAGGCTTTATATCGAAATATACTTTTGATGACCTGGTGGGAGTAAATGAAAATCTTATAAATGCCATTAATATTGCAAAAAAGATTGCCAAAACGGATTTGACAGTTCTTATACAAGGAGAAAATGGAACTGGGAAAGAAATATTTGCTCAGGCTATACATAATGAATCGAAAAGAAAAGATGGTCCCTTTGTGGCCGTTAATTTTTCCTCATTATCCGAAACTCTTGCCCAAACTGAACTTTTTGGATATGAAGAAGGTTCTTTTACAGGCTCGAAAAAGGGAGGGAAATCCGGTTTGTTTGAATATGCCCATAATGGAACTTTATTTATTGATGAAATAGGGGACATTTCTCCAAATATACAAGTTCAGTTACTTAGGGTTCTGCAGGAAAAAGAAATAATGAGGCTGGGCGGAAACGGAGTTATTCCTGTAGATGTAAGAATTATAGCCGCAACCAATAAAAATCTGAAAAAGCTTGTTGAAGAAGGAAAATTCAGAAAGGATTTATACTACAGAATAAAAGTCCTTAGCTTTAGAGTGCCACCTTTGCGAGAGAGAAAGCAGGATATACCATATCTTGTTAAATATTTTTTTAAAAAAGACGGAAGTAAAAAGCATTTAACTAAAGAAGTATTAGACTTGTTTAATAAACATTCTTGGCCGGGAAATGTTAGAGAACTTGAAAATATGGTATATTATATCGAAAACATAGTAGAGCATGATGAAGTCGTTATAGGTGATTTATCTGATGAGTTTATCGAAGAAGTCCGTAATGGCGAAGAGGATAATAGTGAATTTATTTATATATTAGACTTACTTAAAGAAAAAGAATGGGCTGAGGACTGTAAATATATTTTAGAAGAATTACTTAAATATAAAAGTTTAAATAAAAAAGTCGGAAGAAATAGAATATTTAAAAACTTAAAAAATAAAGGAAGGGATATTACTGATGATAAAGTAAGGATAAGAATGAAATATTTAGAAAATAGCGGATTGATTTCAATAGGGAAAACCAAAGAAGGCAGTACTATAACTGAAAAAGGAAAGGAATTCCTAAATTTCATTAAATAAAAATCATAACAAAAAAATATATAAGACCAATACTTCCATATTGGCCTTATATATTTTTTTGTTTATGAAAGATGAAATATTTTAAAGGTTTATATATTCTTTAATAGATAGAGCAATTTTTTTAGTTTTTATAAATATATAGGGGAGGAATTAGATAATTATTTATGTAAAATCCCCTTAATGAGAACCTAAATATTTAAACATAAAATTGAGAAAACGTATTCTGAATAGTCAGAAAAAATGAACGAATATACTGACAATTTTTATTACAAAAAATATAACCACTATTTTAACATATATAGATTGGTCAATAAATATATTTTTTATATTATAGGATACGATTGGCATGATTCATGCTTATTATCTTATTTCAATAAATTATGAATAGATATTAAGAGCTTTATGAAGGAGGGAATAAAATGAGTGATAATTTATTATCCGTAAATTCACTCAGCGTAGGATTTAAAAAGGACAAGAAGATAATCAATGTATTAGATAGAGTTTCTTTTAATATGAAAAAAGGTGAAATATTAGGAATAGTAGGAGAATCCGGATGCGGCAAAAGCCTTACATCTTTGTCCATTATGAAATTACTCCCTCAAAATGCGGTTATAACGGAAGGAGAAATTAATTTTAAGGGTAAGGATATAGTTAAGTGCCCAATGGATGAAATTATAAATATTAGGGGAGAAAAAATAGCTATGATATTTCAGGAACCGATGACATCATTAAATCCTGTATATAGAATTGGGGATCAAATATGTGAAATGCTAATGCTCCATAAAAAAATCAAGAAGAAGGAGGCAATGGATATAGTTATAGAAAGGTTAAAACTTGTTTCTATTCCCTCCCCTGAAAAAGTAATTTATCAGTATCCTCATGAATTATCAGGAGGAATGAGACAGAGGATCATGATAGCAATGGCTATGGTCTGTTCTCCTCAGCTTTTAATTGCGGATGAACCTACTACGGCTCTTGACGTTACAATACAATCTCAAATTCTCCATTTAATGAAAAATCTGAAAGACAGATTGTCTTCCTCTGTACTTCTTATAACTCATGATTTGGGCGTCATAGCAGAAATGTGTACCGATGTTGTGGTGATGTATGCTGGAAGAACCGTAGAAAGTGCTAATGTATATGATTTATTTAAAAATCCGGCCCATCCTTATACGGTTGGACTTTTAAGGTCTTTACCCACAATTAATGAAAATAGAAAAAGATTATATACAATACCGGGAACAGTCCCTTCACCGGAAGAATTCTCTCGCGGATGTAGGTTTGCCTGTAGATGTGAATTTGTTCAGGATAAATGCTTTAATGAACCGCCGACCTATGTAGATTTGGGGAATGATCATAAAGTTTCCTGTTGGATGAAAATCAGTTGAAGGTAGGTGGAATTTATGGAAAAAATACTTGAAGTCAAAAATTTGAAAAAATATTTTCCTATAAAGAAAGGGATGTTTGGAAGAATTTCAGGAAATATCAAAGCCGTTGATGATATTTCTTTTGACCTTTACAAAGGTGAAACTCTTGGAGTTGTGGGAGAAAGCGGATCGGGAAAATCCACTGCAGGAAGGAGTATATTAAGGCTTATTGAGCCTACTTCGGGACAAATAATATATAGAAACAAAGATATTACGAAGATGGAAGGAGAAAACCTGAGAAAGATAAGACGAGACATGCAGATGATATTTCAGGATCCCTATGCATCTTTAAATCCAAGAATGTCTGTTGGTGACTGCATAATAGAACCTATGAATGAACATAAGTTATTTGATAAAAACAGTAGAAAAAGAATGGCTGAAGAAATATTGGATAAAGTCGGATTAGACCAAAATTATTTTTATAGATATCCTCATGAATTTAGCGGAGGACAAAGACAGAGGATTGGAATTGCGAGAGCATTAGCGTTAAATCCGGAAATAATAATTGCGGATGAGCCTGTATCAGCTTTAGATGTTTCAGTACAATCTCAGATATTAAATCTTTTTAATGATTTAAAGGATGAATTAGGCCTTACTTATATATTTATTGCTCATGATCTTAGTATTGTTAAGTATCTCAGTGACCGAATATTAGTAATGTATCTGGGTGAAATAATGGAATTTGCTTCAAAGGATGATATATTTAACAATTCTATGCATCCTTATACGAAGGCATTGATATCTGCTATACCAATACCTGATCCTACTTTTAAAGGAGATAAAATAATACTGAAGGGAGATATACCAAGTCCCAGTAATCCTCCTAAAGGTTGTAAGTTTAGTACAAGGTGTCCTGAATGCATGGATATATGTAGAGAAGTTCACCCGAAGTTAAAAAATTACGATGGACATTTAATACGATGCCATATTTATTCTAAAGGGGAGGGAGAAAATTGCTGAGGTATATTAGAAAGAGACTTTTTAAAGGATTTATAACTTTTTTTATATCAGTTAGTTTGACTTTCCTTATTTTACGGTTGATGCCTGGAGATCCTACTACAATGCTTATAGATCCAAGGATGACTGAGGAAGCAAGATTAAGACTCTTGCAAGACTTTGGTCTTGACAAACCGCTGACAGTTCAATACTTTTTATATCTTAAACATCTTGTTCATGGAGATTTAGGGATGTCCTTTATATATAAACAGCCCGTATCGAAAATTATAATGAGCAGATTACCATGGACATTAATATTAATGATTGCTTCTCAAATAATAACAATGTTTATAGGAATACCATTGGGAATCTATTCGGGATATAAAAAGGGAAGCATATTTGATCAAATTGTGAATGCAATTACAATACTGGGTGTATCCATATTTGTTCCATGGCTAAGCATATCCTTACTATATTTATTTGGATACAAAATACCTATATTCCCTATAGGAGGAGCATTTACTCCGGGGTTAGGCGGAAAGGAATTATATGTAGATATAATAAAGCACATGGTACTTCCTGTTCTTACTCTCACATTGATTAACTTGGCAAACTATGTTCTTTATTCCAGGGCAAGCATAGTGGATATAATGAGTGAAGATTATATAAGGACAGCTCGGTCCAAGGGAATGAAAGAAAGAAGAACCATATGGAAACATGCAGCAAGGAATGCGATGATTCCTACTGTAACTGTTGCGGGAATGCTCTTTGGAAGCATGGTTGGAGGAGCTGTCCTTACAGAGACAGTATATGCTTATCCGGGAGTAGGAAGAATGATATATGATGCAGTTGGCCAGCAGGACTTTCCAGTTCTTCAGGGCGCGTTTATTGTACTTGCCTTTAGTGTAATAATGATGAATATAATTGCTGATATTGTATGTGCATATTTAGACCCAAGAATTAAGTTGGAGTAGGAGGTAAAGAGATGGAATGTATAAAGGAAAAAAAGATCAAAGGATTTTCTTCAAAGAAAAGTGGCAACTGGAAAAAGACTTTGAAGATATTCTTTAAACATAAAATAGGAGTAATAGGATTTATAGGTGTTATGATTGTCTTTATGGTTGCAATACTTGCTCCTTATATAGCTGAGCCTGCAGAAGGTTATGGAAATGCTGAGGATATACTTCTTTCCCCCTCTCCTCAACATATATTTGGAACTGATTCAATGGGCTTGGATATTTTTTCCGAAGTTGTATGGGGAGCAAGATCTTCAATAAAAGTTGGGTTTATTGCAGTTATTGTTTCAATATTCATCGGAGTTCCCATAGGCCTTGTTTCAGGATATTTTAAAGGCCCTATATCTACTGTGGCTATGGGAATTACCGACATTTTCCTTACCATTCCTGTACTTCCGCTGATGATAATAATAGCGGCCGTAGTGGGGAATGGAATTAATAAAGTGGCAGTTGTTATAGGATTATTCAGTTGGCCTTCATTGGCCCGAATTACGAAAGCTGCTACGTTAGAGGTTTCAAATATGCAATATATTGAAGCAGCAAAATCTCTGGGAATAAGAACACGAAGAATATTGATAAAACATGTCTTGGTTAATGCAAGTGCGCCTATATTAGTTAATTTGACTCTAATAATTGCTACATCAATATTGACGGAGTCAGGACTCAGCTTTCTTGGGCTGGGGGATCCCATTACATGGAGCTGGGGGAGAATATTACAGAATGCTCATAGAAGTGGAGCTTTTGTATCGGCTTGGTGGTTTTCCCTTTTTCCAAGTTTGGCTATAATGTTTTTCGTAATATCATTTAATTTTCTGGGAATGGGAATAAGAGAAGCGTTGAATCCAAAGTTAAGAGAAAGATAGAGTAAAAAAGGAGATGATTTGGTGGGCATACCTGTAAATGAAATAAAACAACGAAAAGAGAAAATAGTTAAATATCTGAATGATAATTTATTAGATGCTTTTATGATATTAGATCCTTACAATATTTTTTATATGGGATTTTATCATGTTGTGACTGAAAGACCTGTTGCATATATTATTTATTCAGACGGAAAGGTTGAATTATTTGTTCCTATGCTTGAGAAAGATGAAGCAACCCGAGTTCCTAATGTTGATAGTGTAAAAACATATTTTGAATATCCCGGTAAGAAGGGCGTATTTGAATTTATTGGAGAAGAATTAAAATTTGGTAACAACACAAAAAAAATTGGAGTAGATAATACCGACTTCAAATTATTTAAGAAATTATCAGGAGTATTTGAGGAAGTAAAAGTTTCAGATGTAATTTATGATATGAGAATAATAAAATCTCCCTATGAAATAGAATTATTGAAATCTGCGGGATATTATTCTGATTATGCAGTATCTGCAGGTTTTGAGGCATTAAAATTGGGCGTATCGGAACTTGAGATATTAAGTGAATTAGAAAAGAAGACCACAGAAAAAATGATTGATGAACTTGATGAAGTGATATATGTGCCAGGAGGACCCGTTGGAGCATTGCTGCCTACAGGATGGCGGACTGCACTACCTCATGGACTTCCTTCCAATAGAAAGGTCGAAAAAGGAGATACAGTAATGCTTAGTTGTGGCGCTAATGTAAAGGGGTACAGAACTGAAACCGAAAGAACTTGTTTTGTAGGAGAGCCTTCAAAGGATAAAATAAAAGCATTTAATGTAATATATCAAGCTCAAAAGTTAGCTACAACCATGATGGTTCCCGGAAAATCCTGCAGTGAAATAGATAGAACTGTAATGGACTTCATTAGGGAAAATGGATATGGGGATTATATAAGGCATAGAACCGGTCACGGCAAAGGCCTTGGCGAACACGAGACTCCCTGGGTTGATGAAGGAGATCCTACAATTATCAAACCGGGAATGGTGTTGTCCAGTGAACCGGGAATATATATAGAAGGTCTCTCCGGGTTTAGACATTCTGATACAGTTGCTGTAACAGATGGAGAACCTTTATTGCTTACGAAATACAGCAAAAAATTAGAAGATTTAATTGTATATGTATGATGGGAGGTAAAAATAGTGAAAGTCTTGTATATTGTACCGGGAACTCTTTCCCAAACGGAATTGGGTACCGAAGAACTTAACAGAAGGTTGGGGATTTTAAGGAAAATAGCACCGCCGGATATGAAAGTGGATATCGGAGAAGTAGATGAAGGACCGGACTCTATTGAATCCTTTTATGATGAATATTTGTCTATACCTGGAGTAATTAAGGGAATTGCCAAAGCTGAGAATGATGGATATGACGGAGTCGTTTTAGGATGTTTCGGAGATCCCGGTATTATTGCAGCACGGGAAATGGTAGATATACCTGTAGTAGGTCCCGGGGAAGTATCTATACATGCTGCTGCAATGTTAGGAGATAAGTTTTCCATAATCGGAGTAGGAAGTGAATTTAATTATGGTTATATAAAGCAGGTAAGAGATGCGGGATTGGAAAGCAGATTAGTTTCCATAAAAAGTTCAAACCTTACGGTAATGGATGTCAATACCAATTATGAAGAATCTAAAAGAATAATATTAAAACTTTGCAGGGAAGCAGTGGAAAAAGACGGAGCAGATTCCCTCCTTTTGGGCTGTATGTCTATGGCATTTATGGATATAAGCGAAGAACTTAGTTCAGAACTCGATATCCCTGTGGTAAATGCCGCAAAAGTTTCTCTTTATAATTTATATTCCTTAATTAAATCGAAATTATTTTTTAGTCCCAAGACTTACGGTGCTGTTAAGGGATTTCCCAGGAGGCGATAAGAATGAAATATGATTTGATTATAAAGAACGGTTTTATAGTGGATGGTTCCGGTAATCCGGGATTTTATGGAGATGTAGGTATTAAAAACGGAAAAATTATAAAAGTGGGAAGTACTGTTTCGGGAGATGCCGATAAAATCATTGATGCTGAAGGAAATCTTGTGTCTCCCGGGTTTATTGATCCTCATGTCCATGAAGAGCTTATAGTGTTGAATGATAATAAATTTGAAGTTTTCTTGAAACAGGGAGTAACGACGATTATTAGTGGGAATTGCGGTCATTCCATAACTCCCTATAGTTCAAGCAATATATATGAATATATGTATAAGAACGGACTGATTGCTCAAGAAACCGTTGAAAAATACAATAGAGATAATCCCAAATGGAACAATTTTTCCGAATATGCTGATTGCGTAACCAGAAAAGGCACAAACATAAATATGGGTTTCTTATTGGGTCATGGAACTATCAGATGGAGTGTTATGGGCGGTTCAAAGGATAGGAAGCCCACTCTCGAAGAAGGAAAAGAAATAGAAAGATTAGTAAGAGAAGGGATGGAGCAGGGTGCCTTTGGGATATCGACAGGTCTTTCCTATATACCAAGCAGATATGCGGATACGGAGGAGCTAATAGAAGTCGCAAAGATTATAAAAGAATACGATGGTATATATGCATCTCATATCAGGTATTATTTAGGAGTTAAAGAAGCAGTAAAAGAAGCAATAAAAATTGGACAAGAATCGGGAGTAAGAGTTCAGGTGTCCCATTTGACTCCTACAGTTCCTGAAGCCTTTGATTTAATCCTTGAGGCAAGGAACAATAAGGTAGAAATAGCTGCTGATACTATTCCCAGAAGTACGGGACATTGTACAAGAAAAGACAGACTTATACAATTTATTATGGCAACATCGTCAAAACTGTTTGATTTGGGAATTGAAGGTGTAAAAGCTGCCTTGAAGACGGAAGAAGGAAGAAAAGAAATCATGAAAGATGAATCCCTGTTTGGAGAAGATAAGAGCAACATCATAATTATAAATACTGATAATCCGGAATTGGAGAATAGAAGCGTTAAGGATATAGCTGCAGAAAAAGGGATAGATTCCGATGATTTGGTTTTGGATCTCTTGGCAGATGACAATGATAACATCACATTTTGGTTGGGAGGCCCTGTAAGGGGAGATTTTCCATATAAGACTCACGAAAAAAATATTCTTGACAACCCTTTAGTAATGGTTGGTTCAGATACAATATTTGGCGAAGTAGACGATCCCTATGCATGGTATGAGCTTCAAAGAAGAGGAGCCTTTCCAATATTCTTTAATATGTATTTAGAAGGAGGCATTAAAATAGAAGAAATAGTAAAAAGAGTGACAAGTCTGCCTGCTCAGCAGTTCAGGATCAAGAATAAGGGATTGTTAACGGAAGGTAAGGATGCTGATATCTCTATAATAAATATAGGTAAATATTATTATCCCAATCCTGATGAGATAGATTATAAGGATCCTTTAAAAACTGCCGACGGTGTGGAATATGTTATTGTAAACGGTAAAATAGCATTAAATAAAGGTAAAGTACTGGAATCATATCCAGGTAAAGTAATATTAAAAAATGAGGAGGAGATTAAAATATGAAAAAATTAGTTGCACTTTTGTTGATACTTGTAATGATATTTTCTATAACTGCTTGTTCTAAAGATAACAGTCCGCCTGATACTGAGGGCTCTGAAAATGGGGGACAAGCAGAAAGCAAATTTGGAGGAGAATTGAAAGTAGGTATAACTACGGATGTAGATATGCTTAATCCTTTAGTATCTAATGACAGGGTAGGATCATGGATTCTTAACAACATCTATCCTACTTTAATGATAATGAATGAAAAGGCAGAGAAAGTACCGTATATTGCTGAAAGTATAACCACTTCTGAAGATGGCAAAACAGTTACGGTTAAGCTCAAAGACGGATTGAAATGGCAGGATGGAGAGCCTCTTACGTCAGCAGATGTGAAATTTACAGGAGATATATTGTATGAGTATAAATTACAATGGCAGGCAGATGTGTTTGATCAAGTTGTATCAGTTAAAACTCCAGATGATTTGACAATAGTTTATCAGCTGAAGCAACCTTACCCCGGCTTTATTACGACTCTCGGATTTTGGCAGAGAATAGTGCCGAAACATATTTGGGAAAAAGTAGAGGATCCTAAAACTTATGCAAATGAACAACCTGTAGGGTTAGGGCCTTATAAACTTTCATCCTATGAAAAGGGTCAATATTATACTTTAGAAAGAGTGGATGAATGGTTTGGTTCCCCGGAAGGGAAACCATATCTTGATAAAGTTACTTTCAGAATATATCCGGACATAAACACAATGGTACTTGCATTAAAAACAGGTGAAATAGATTTGACTGCCAAGGATATTCCTCATTCTGCTGCTGCAGAATTATCAAACAATAAAGATTTTACTGTAGCTAAGACACCGAGCTTAGGATACGTGTATATAGGGTTTAACTATACGAATGAATTCTTAAAGGATAATGCAGTAAGAAAAGCAATTTCGGAAGCAATTGATCGTGAAAAAATCATTACTATGGCCTTAGAAGGTGATGGCATGACAATGCCGGGACCAATTTCGCCGGTATATAAAGAATATCAAAAAGATGAATTTGTATTACCTCAGTTTGATGTGGAAACGTCTAAGAAAACACTATCTGATGCAGGGTATAAGGATTCGGACGGAGATGGAATATTAAACTCTCCATCAGGTAAAAATGTATCTCTTGAACTTATGTATGATGGTAATGACATGTATTTGGATAAGACGGCACAAATATTGGTATCAAATTTAAAGGATGTAGGAATTGAATTGAAATTAAAACCTCTTGAAAAATCAACTTACAGCGATCTTGTATTTAATCAAAAGAAATTTGATATTAACTTGGGCGGCTGGGGAATAATCGAAGATGTGTTTGATAGCATGTATACACTGTTCCATTCAACAGCTCAGCTTAACTTCATGGGCCTCAACAATCCTAAACTGGATGAATATATGGAAGGATCAAAATTTGCTGCGACTCAAGCAGATATTGATAAGAATATGGATTTATTCCAGGAAGAATTTATCAAGGAAGTTCCAGTTGTTCCTTTATATGTTCAGGAGTATAATTTTGCATATTCCAATGCCTTTGATGGTTTTAAGTTATTCCCAAGTGATTTAAAAGGACTTGTGGATCCTCAGTCACTTTGTCAGGTATATAAAAAGTAGATATAAAAAACAACAAGGAGGAAGGATAAATGGGTATTAAGTCAGCATACAAGGGTTACAAGGCATACGACTACCTTGGACCTGAAGACTATAAACACTTTGAGCTTTGTGACGGACTAAACAGAGTTGAAGAATATTTGGTGCCTCTTTCGGAAGATGAGGAAAAAAGGGTAAAAAAACTTGCAAAAGATCTTATCATTATATCTTTACATGAACATCCGGTGTTATTTCCAAAGGATTTAACCAAATTAGATGAATACGCCAGAGAAGGAAGAGAAAGAGCTGCTTATGAAGCCTTATCTCATTCTTATTTGGATGCCGTATTTGATAATATGATGGACGGTACATGTACAATAACATCTAAAAGCGGATGGAAATGGGACGAAGTGCTTTATGACTTAGGAATAAGGCTTTGCGACCTTGCCCACCAGGATTTTGTAATAAGGTGTGAAAAAGTAGATGATATAATTAGGGCTCATAGAGAAGGAAAAATAGCTCTTATACCAAGTATTGAAGGAGCCGCCATGATAGAAAACGAGCTTGATAGAATAGATATACTCTATGGATTTGGGGTTAGGCTCATGGGAGTTGCATATAGTGAAGCTAACGGTTTGGGTTCCGGGCTTAAAGAGGATCGAGACGGAGGATTGACTGCTTTTGGAAAGCGAGCAGTGGAGAGAATGAATAAGGTTGGAATAGCCATAGATTGTTCTCACTGCGGAGTGCAGACTACTCTTGATGTAATTGAGGCAAGCCAAAAACCCATATTTTTAACTCATGTAGGGGCAAGAGCTTTATGGGAGAGCAGAAGGTTATTTCCGGATGAAGTATTAAAAGCATGTGCTGAAAAGGGCGGAGTAATAGGAATTGAAGCGGCACCTCATACTACCTTAACTTATAACAACAGGGAACACTCCATAGTTTCCTTTATGGAGCATTTTGAATATGTAAAGAATCTTGTGGGAGTTGATCATGTAGCCTTTGGGCCGGATACTCTATATGGAGATCATGTTGGGCTTCATCATGCCTATGCGGGTCATCTGTCAACAAAGAGTACTCAAGGCACTCATGACTATAATGAAGTAGAATATGTAAAAGGGTTAGAAAATCCTACGGAAACTTCAAAAAATATTTTAAGGTGGTTGGTTAAGGAAAATTATTCTGACAGTGATATTGAGAAAATACTTTCTGGAAATATTTTGAGAGCCCTTAATGAAGTGTGGATATAGATTAGTAATATGATTTTTATGAAATTAGGAATAGAGGTATAATTGCTTCTATTCCTAATTGTTTTTAACGTATAAATTTGGAGGTGAAATGATTGAATGTAAAGGAAGCGATAACTAACAGAATGAGCATAAGGTCATTTACTAAAGGAGAAGTGTCAAATGAGATGATCTTGGAAATTTTAAGAGCAGGCAATTGTGCGCCTACAGCAGGAAATATTCAGCCTTGGGAATTTATTATTGTTAGAGAGCATTTAACAAAAAAGGAAATAGTAAATACGACATTTCTTGGAAAAGATGAACAAAAAGGTATTCCTCAGAAATGGATGCTTTTAGCACCGATTTTTATAGTAATATGCGCAGATGTTGACAGATCATATAATAAATATGGAGAGAAATCGTTGAAGACATTAATATATCTTGATTGTTCAGCATGTATAGAAAATATGCTTATAACAATAGTCGATTTGAACCTTGGAAGTTGTTATGTTTCCGGATTTAGAGAAAAGGAGTTATCACAAATTTTAAAATTGCCGGCAAATGTTATTCCCATAGGGATTTTACCTGTGGGATATCCCAATGGTATGTCTATAAAGAGACCTAAAATAGATGTTGAATCAAAAATACATTATGAGTGGTATAATAAAAAATAATAATGAGGAAGAACATTGGTATATCTGAATTAAAGAGGAGGAATGGTATTGAAATTATTAAAACTGAAGGGAATAATTGACGGAAAATCCGACAATTTAATAGAAAAGGATTGCATACTTATAGAAGGCGAAAGAATTGAACATGTAGGAACAATTGATGATTTTGGACAATTGGATGATGTTCAAGTAATGGACTTAAGGAATTACTATGCCATGGCAGGTATGATAGACTGTCATACTCATCTGTCTGTAATACCGGAACTTGGTGACCAGATAGGACAATTGAAGATACCGGCTTCTCGAAATATATTAAGAAGTTTGAATAATATCAAAGCTGATTTTAAGGCAGGAACAACTACTATGAGAGTGATGGGAGAAGAAAATTATATAGATATCGAAATAAAAAACGCAATTAATGAAGGATTGATAAACGGACCTTCAATACTTGCATCCGGCATAGGTTTGACATCTATTAACGGACACGGGTATGCTCTTACATCGACGGATGGGTTGGAAGAGATAAGAAAAAGGGCAAGAATAAATTTTCATAAAGGGGCAGATCAACTGAAAATATTTGTTACAGGGGGAGTAAGCAGTGAAGGAAGTGTGTTAAACAAATCCAGTTATTCTCTTGAGGAAATTGAAACTGCCGTATATGAAAGTGAAAGAGCAGGTAAATATGTTTGTGCACATGCCCATGGGGGAGAAGGAATTGATTTGTGCATTAAAGCGGGAGTTAAAAGTATAGAGCATGGAACACTGTTGACGGATAAACAGATTGAAAAAATGATAAAAAATAATATGTGGCTTACAATAACTTCCTTTATAATATTTTCCGATAAAGGAGTGGGATATGGAGACAGAAATAATTCTAAGATACGAGAAAAATTGGAAAAAGTCCGAGATATAGCAAAAGAAAATTACAGCAGAATAGTAAGTTCAGGGATTAATTTTGTTTTAGGTACGGACAGTATGCATGGCTGCCTGCCTGAGGAGGTAAAATTTGTTACAGATTTGGGAGTTTCAAATATAGAGGGAATCAAAGCAGTAACCGGCAGAGCCGCAGAGGCTTGCGGGATAGATGAAATAGGGACAATAGAAAAAGGAAAAATTGCGGACTTGATTATATTGAAAAGAAATCCTGTTGAGGATATTGAAGCATTAAAAGAAATATTTTTAATTATTAAAAAAGGTAAAATAGTAGAAGATTACTTATAACTTATGAAATGAGCCTAACTTATAAACAGTTGGGCTCATTTCATTTTTAAAATATGAATCCTTTCATATTAAAATAAAAAAATATAAAATATATGTAATGGAATGAAAGATTGTACGTATTAACATATGTAACAAGGAACAAAATTACTTAGCTAAGTAAAAAGTTTAGGAGGATTTTAAAGAGATGCAACAATCCGTTTTAGCTAATACTTTAAATAATAGGGAAATGAAAGAGAAATTGTGTGAAGAGAGAGATTTTGAATATATCTTTGAAACCTATTATAAAAGGGTTTACAACTATATATACTACAGAATTAATTGTAAATGCTCAGCAGAAGATTTAACAAGTCAGGTGTTTGAAAAGGTGATGATCAAGATAGATACATATTCTGAAAAGAAATCACCCTTTGAAACATGGCTATTTTCAATAGCGAGAAATATAGTAAATGATTATTTTAGAAGTCTTAAAAGACACAAGTTTTTTTCTCTTGATTCTATAAAAGAACTGATATCGATGGAAAGATAATAACTGAATCTGATGAAGTTAATAATAGAGAAGATAACTATATGATAGTTAAGGATCAAGAAAAATTAAATGATTATACCTGCTTTAAGGTTATTCTTCCGCAGTATTTGCCGGAAGGCTACGAATTTGACAGGGCAGAATTCTATAAAGGTGAAAACGGAGTTGTAAAAGACAGCAAATATATCGATCTATATTTTGTCAATAAGGAAACGGGGAAACAGATTTTTATGCAGCAGAGGTTTGCCGATGAAGAAACCGCTTATTCAATGTCTACTGGTGATAAGATAGAAAAAGTGAAGATCAATGGAGTAGATGCTGTAATCTCCGATGGAGGAAATATTGATTGGGAAAATAACGGAGTGCTTTATTCAATGCATATGCATGGAAAAGATATCTCAAGAAGTGAAATAATAAAAGCTGCGGAATCTGTTAAATAGTAAACAATAAAAAACCTATGGGATGGTTGATCCCGTAGGTTTTTTTGTTATTTACATAGTAAATTCGTTAAATGTTGTGTATAATGTAAGTATGATTAGTAAACTTCTTTTTAAGAGGTGTTTTTTGATGATAGATATAGCATTATTAGGCTGCGGAGGCAGTATGCCCATACCGAACAGGTATCTTTCTTCGGTTCTTATGAATTATAACGGAGAAAAAATTTTGGTGGACTGCGGAGAAGGAACTCAGGTATCCATGAAAATATTAAAATGGGGTTTTAAAACTATTGGCACCATATGTATAAGCCACGGTCATGGGGACCATATAATAGGGCTTCCTGGACTTCTTGCAACCATAGGAAACAGCGGAAGAACGGAGCCTATGACCATAATAGGTCCGGAAGGAATAACCCATATAATAAATGGCTTAAGAACCGTAGTTCCTTATTTACCCTATAAAATAAACATAATAGAAAATCCTGACGGAAAATTAAATATTATTAAAGATATGACAATCGAGGTATTAAAATTAGATCATTCGTCTCCATGTATAGGATACAGCTTTTATATAAAAAGAAAACCGAAATTTGAACCGGAGAGAGCGATAAAAAACGAAATTCCGAAGAATCTGTGGAAAATTCTCCAAGATGGGGAAACTGCAATTTACAACGATAAAGTATACGAACCCAATATGGTTCTGGGCAAGAAGAGGAAAGGAATTAAAATAAGCTATATTACTGATACAAGACCAATTGATGCTATACCTGATTTTATACGGGAAAGTGACTTGTTTATATGTGAAGGAAGTTATGGAGATAAAGAGGATTTGGAAAAGGCCATAAAGAATAAACATATGACTTTTGAAGAGGCAGCCAAATTAGCACTTAGGGGAAACGTGAAAGAGCTTTTGCTCACTCACTTTAATCCTTCCATGAGTGAACCGGAATTATATAAATATAATGCGGAATCTGTTTTCCCCAATTCTATAATAGGGTATGACAGGCTGACAAGAACTTTAAAATTTTCGGAAGATGATTGATTTTTAGGAAAGAATATTATTTTCGATTTTAATAAATGGGAGAAAAAATATGACAATAGCTTTGAAAAAATATAAAAAAGATTATAGTTATTCTTATGCCCTGGGAGAGTTTCCCACTATCGAATTAATTAATTCAAAACCGGATAAGGCCATTAAAGTATTGGTAAATTCAAATTATAAAGGAAGTAAAGGGCAGCCGGATATATATGATTTTTGTAAGGATAAGGATATACAAACTGAAACAAACGATAAATTTTTTACAAGAATAAGCCCTAAGGAAAATTGTTATGTTATAGGAATATTTGAAAAATATGATTTATTTTTGCAAGAAGATAAATCCCATATTGTATTAGTAAATCCAAGTAATATGGGTAATATGGGAACAATCATCAGAACTATGGTAGGGTTTGGAATAAATAACTTAGCAATTGTAAGTCCGGGGGTTGATATATTCGATCCTAAAGTTATAAGGGCATCTATGGGTGCATTTTTTAAACTAAACTTTAAATATTATAATTCCTTTGACGAATATAAAAATTCTTTTCCCGGCCATCATATATATACATTTATGCTTAACGGAGCTTCAACAATAAAGGATATAAAGCATAATGCCGATCAGAAATTTTCCTTGGTTTTTGGAAATGAGGCTAAAGGTTTGGATGATAGTTTTTTAAAGGAAGGGACAAGTGTTGTCATAAAGCATACTAATAATATAGATTCTTTGAATCTTCCCATTGCAGTTGGAATTGCAATATATGAGTTTTCAAAGAAAAATATTTATTGAGAGTTTTTTCTTTGACTTATTCACTATAAAGTAATAAGATATATTTAAAATTGAATAGGACAGTTCGTAACCATCCTGTCTCTAAACAAAACTAAGGAACCAAAAGATTATTTTATGATCTTTTATTTTTGTTTATAAGGCGGAAGCGCCTTTTTTTTATTGTTTAATTAAGGAGGAGAAAAATGAAAATTAAATCGAATACTCAAAAAATAGCTATATCGGGAGTTTTTATGGCCCTTTATATCGTGCTCATGTACTTTACTCAGAATTTTGCCTTCGGCCAATATCAGATCAGGATAGCAACATCCCTTTATGCTTTTGCCGGAGTGTATCCTTTCCTTATACTGCCTATGGGAATAGGAAATATGGTAAGTAATATGATTATGGGAGGATTAGGAATATTTGATATAATAGGAGGGCTAATAGTTGGGATTGTTACTACATCGGGAATTTATATGATTAAACGTTTTAATTTAAATGATTGGTTTATAGCCCTTCCCATAATATTTGGTCCGGGGCTAATTGTGCCTATATGGCTTTCCTTTATACTGAACGTACCTTATAAAATATTGGCGGTAAGTTTATGTACAGGTCAGGTTATTCCGTCAATAGTCGGAGTTATAATGGTTAAAGAATTTAAAAAGAGATTAAAATAATGAGGGAGTTGATATAAATGAGCGAAAGAAGTGAAAAGGAGTTAAAGGATATAAAATTGCTGGGGAATCAAGGAATTAAATATAAATACGATTATGACCCGTCAGTATTAGAGACATTTGAAAATAAGCACCAAGGGAATGATTATTTTGTAAAGTTTAATTGCCCGGAATTTACAAGCGTTTGTCCCAAAACAGGACAGCCGGATTTTGCTACTATATATATTTCCTACGTTCCTGGAAAGTTAATGGTTGAAAGCAAATCTTTAAAACTCTATTTTTTCAGTTTTAGAAATCATGGAGATTTTCATGAAGACTGTATTAACATGATAATGAAAGATTTGATAAACTTACTTGATCCAAAATATATTGAGGTATGGGGAAAATTCACACCAAGAGGCGGAATATCCATTGATCCCTATTGTAATTATGGAAGAAAGGGAACTAAATGGGAAGAGGTAGCGGAAAAGAGACTATTCTATCATGACATGTATCCTGAAAAGGTAGACAACAGATAGGAATCTTGTTTTTATTACTGTTTTGAGATAAACTAATAGTAGGCTGGATTAAAAACAAGAGGTGAATAGAATATCGTGAAGAATAAAGAGGAAGGACTAGCGGGACAAGGGTGTGAAATATTGGTTCCCTTTAGTGAAAGAAAACCGTTAGTTGAAATAGAACGAAGCATAATTAAAAAGTACAGAAAATATTTATGGAGCAAATTTATAAAAGCTATTAAAGAATTTGATTTAATCAAAGATGGAGATAAAATCGCGGTAGCTGTTTCCGGAGGGAAAGACAGTATGCTTATGGCTAAATTGTTCCAGGAACTGAGACGAAACGGAAACGCTAATTTTGAATTGAAATTTATAGCAATGGACCCGGGATATCATCCGGATATAAAAAAATTATTAATAGATAATTGTAAATATTTAAATATACCAATAGATTTATTTGAATCAGACATATTTAAAATAACCGATAAAATAGCTAAGGATTATCCCTGCTATATGTGCGCGAGAATGAGGAGGGGAGCATTATATAGAAGAGCAAGTGAACTGGGATGTAATAAATTAGCTTTGGGACATCATTTCAATGATGTTATAGAAACCATTATGTTAAATGTTTTATGTTCGGGGAATTTTAAAACAATGCTTCCCAAACTTAAATCAAGAAATTATGAGGGAATGGAACTCATAAGGCCCATGTACTATATAGAGGAAAAATATATAAAAAGGTTTATCCAGAATAGCGGAATATGGCCCTTAAACTGTGCTTGTATGGTGGCTGCCAAAAGGACGGGAAATAAGCGTTATGAAATAAAAGAATTAATTGAGCATCTTAAAGAAAACTACAAAAATGCAGATATTTCTATATTTAAAGCAGCACAAAACGTGAATATGGATTGTATATTAGGATGGAAAAAAGGCGAAAAGAAATATTCATATCTGGATTTTTATGATGAGGATTAGCTTTCTCATGAGCGGAAAGAGGAGGTGAAATAAATAGGAACTACATTGGAAGATAAGGTATTTTACGGGAATAATATTACTGCAATAAAGAAATGTGAAGATTGTACTGTATATAAAATGAAAGATGCCACAGGGGAAGGCGCTATGACTTGTTATATGATATTTCCAGGCATCGATTTGAGAGCTTTAATTAAGATAGGGATTAGTTAGTTTTAGCTAACCAATCCCTATAATTTTATATTTATCTTGCAACCCATCCTCCGTCAATAAGAATAGGTGTTCCATGGATGAAATCCGAATCATCACTTGCAAGGAATAATGCTAACTTTGCGATTTCTTCGGGATATCCGTATCTTCCGGCGGGAACGGATTTTATCGCTTCCATAACAGGGGCATCATCGTTTTTCAATATTTCTTCTGTCATTCTTGTCTTTATGGCTCCGGGGCATA
This sequence comes from Sporanaerobacter sp. PP17-6a, assembly GCF_900095615.1. Taxonomy (NCBI): domain Bacteria; kingdom Bacillati; phylum Bacillota; class Tissierellia; order Tissierellales; family Sporanaerobacteraceae; genus Sporanaerobacter; species Sporanaerobacter sp. PP17-6a. The sequence continues at coordinate 39,689 of NZ_FMIF01000040.1, forward strand.
TGGCATTTGCTCTTATTCCCAGTTTTCCATAATCATAAGCGATCTGTTTCGTCAACCCTATTACTCCATGTTTGGAAGAAGTGTAAGCTGCCCCGCCTCCTCCGGATACAAACCCTGCAATTGAAGATAAATTGATTATTACTCCTTTTTTCTCCTTTAGCATGTAGGGAATTGCATATTTGGAGCATAAAAATGGGCCTTTTAGATTTACTCCTATTATTCTGTTCCATAATTCTTCTGATGTATCTACTACTGGAGTATAATCGTCAAGTATTCCCGCATTATTTACTAATATATCTATTTTTCCAAACTTATCTATAGTTTTTTCTATCATTTGTTTTACGTCTTCGGATTTTGAAACATCAGCTTTTACTGCTACAGCTTCTCCTCCATCTTTTATTATTTCATCAACGATGGCTCCGGCTTCTTGTGAACTACGAGAATAGTTCACTACTACTTTCGCACCTTCTTTAGCGAATTCCTTGGCTATTGCTTTGCCCATACCTGCAGCAGCTCCGGTAACTATTGCTACCTTATTATTTAATTTCATATCTTGCCCTCCTCATTGTTATA
>NZ_FMIF01000052.1:0-3154 GCF_900095615.1 Sporanaerobacter sp. PP17-6a
AGAACCTTGAGAACTGAAAAGTAAAGAAGAAGAAAAGAAGTAGGTCAAGCAAATAAGGGCATAGGGTGAATGCCTTGGCATCGGAAGCCGAAGAAGGACGGGGTAAGCGCCGAAATGCTTCGGGGAGTCGCAAACAGACTTAGATCCGGAGATATCCGAATGGGGGAACCCGCCTGAGCAAACCTCAGGCATCATGCACTGAATAAATAGGTGTATGAAGGGAGACTGGGGGAACTGAAACATCTAAGTACCCCAAGGAAGAGAAAGAAAAATCGATTTTCAGAGTAGCGGCGAGCGAAAAGGAAAGAGCCCAAACCGGAGGGTTAAACCTTCGGGGTTGAGGGCACAACATAAGGAGAGAAGAAAAGCAGCCGAAGGGACTGGGAAGTTCCGCCAGAGAAGGTGAAAGCCCTGTAGGCGAAACAAAGAAACTCGACAGTTGTGAACCAGAGTACCACAGGACACGAGAAATCCGGTGGGAAGCAGGGAGGACCACCTCCCAAGGCTAAATACTAACCGATGACCGATAGAGGAATAGTACCGTGAGGGAAAGGCGAAAAGAACCCCGGGAGGGGAGTGAAAAAGAACCTGAAACCCTATGCCTACAAGCAGTAGGAGCACTATTAGAAAGTGTGACTGCGTACTTTTTGTAGAACGGGCCAGCGAGTTACGATATGCAGCAAGGTTAAGCAGTGAAGCTGCGGAGCCGTAGGGAAACCGAGTCTGAATAGGGCGAAAGTTGCATATAGTAGACCCGAAACCGGGTGAGCTACCCATGGTCAGAGTGAAAGGGAAGTAAAATTTCGTGGAGGCTCGAACCGATTAGTGTTTAAAAACTATCGGATGAACTGTGGGTAGGGGTGAAATGCCAAACGAACCCGGAGATAGCTGGTTCTCCTCGAAATAGCTTTAGGGCTAGCCTTATGGAAAGTGAGATGGAGGTAGAGCACTGAATGGTAAAGGGGCACAAAGTGTTACCAAAACCTATCAAACTGCGAATGCCATACTCATAGAAATAGGAGTCAGACTGCGGGAGATAAGTTTCGTAGTCAAAAGGGAAAGAGCCCAGATCACCAGCTAAGGTCCCAAAGTGCAGGTTAAGTGGCAAAGGATGTGAAGTTACGGAGACAACCAGGATGTTGGCTTAGAAGCAGCCATACATTTAAAGAGTGCGTAATAGCTCACTGGTCAAGTGACGTTGCGCCGAAGATTTCCGGGGCTAAACCTGACACCGAAGCTGTGGGATAGAAATATCGGTAGAGGAGCAATCTGTGAGGAAGAAGCTATACCGAAAGGAGTAGTGGACGAAACAGAAGAGAGAATGCTGGCATGAGTAGCGAAAAGGCAAGTGAGAAACTTGCCCGTCGAAAGCCTAAGGGTTCCTGAGGAAGGCTCGTCCGCTCAGGGTAAGTCGGGACCTAAGCCGAGGCCGAAAGGCGTAGGCGATGGACAACAGGTTGAGAATCCTGTACCAAGAATATGCGTTAGAGAGAGGTGCTGACGCAGGAGGATAAGATGAGCACACAGATGGAAAAGTGTGTCTAAGCCTGAAGTAAGCTTTCATAGGGAAAACCGTGAAAGAGTTATGAGAGGTGATGGGGAGCGAAAAAAGAAGTAGCGAAGCATCCGAATCCAAACTGCCAAGAAAAGGCACTATCGAGTATATGATTGCCCGTACCGGAAACCGACACAGGTAGGCGAGGAGAGAATCCTAAGACGCACGGAAGAACCCTTGTTAAGGAACTCGGCAAAATAGCCCCGTAACTTCGGGAGAAGGGGTGCCGGAAGAAGAGAAGGCCAAACGGCTGGGAAATAATCCGGCCGCAGTGAAAGGGCCCAAGCGACTGTTTACCAAAAACACAGGTCTCTGCGAAGTCGAAAGACGAAGTATAGGGGCTGACACCTGCCCGGTGCTGGAAGGTTAAGGGGAAGAGTCAGTAGAAATACGAAGCTTAGAACTTAAGCCCCAGTAAACGGCGGCCGTAACTATAACGGTCCTAAGGTAGCGAAATTCCTTGTCGGGTAAGTTCCGACCCGCACGAAAGGTGTAACGACTTGGGCACTGTCTCAACAAGGGATCCGGTGAAATTGTAGTACACGTGAAGATGCGTGTTACCTGCGACAGGACGGAAAGACCCCATGGAGCTTAACTGTAGGCTGACATTGGATTTTGATATCATATGTACAGAATAGGTGGGAGGCAGAGAAGTAAGTGCGCCAGCATTTATGGAGTCAAAAGTGGGATACCACTCTTATGATATTGAAATTCTAACCAAGTACTGTGAAGCCAGTACAGGGACACTGTCAGTTGGGCAGTTTGACTGGGGCGGTCACCTCCCAAAGAGTAACGGAGGTGCTCAAAGGTTCCCTCAGTACGGTTGGAAATCGTACGAAGAGTGTAAAGGCAGAAGGGAGCTTAACTGCGACACATACAGGTGGAGCAGGAAGGAAACTTGGACTTAGTGATCCGGTGGCACCGAGTGGAAAGGCCATCGCTCAACGGATAAAAGCTACCCTGGGGATAACAGGCTTATCTCCCCCAAGAGTTCACATCGACGGGGAGGTTTGGCACCTCGATGTCGGCTCGTCTCATCCTGGGGCTGAAATAGGTTCCAAGGGTTGGGCTGTTCGCCCATTAAAGAGGCACGCGAGCTGGGTTCAGAACGTCGTGAGACAGTTCGGTCCCTATCCGTCGCAGGCGCAGGAAATTTGAGAGGAGCTGTCCTTAGTACGAGAGGACCGGGATGGACAGACCGATGGTGAATCAGTTGTCTCGCCAGAGGCAGAGCTGAGAAGCTAAGTCTGGGAAAGATAAGAGCTGAAGGCATCTAAGCACGAAGCAGACCTCAAGAAGAGATTTCCCACTCCGCAAAGGAGGTAAGACACCAGAAAGACGAACTGGTAGATAGGTCTCAGGTGGAAGAGTAGCAATACTTTAAGCTGAGAGAAACTAATAAGTCGAGGGCTTGACCTAAAGATTCTTCTTCAAAGTTTTCAGGGAAAAGGGTAAGGAAGTAAAGGGAAAAAAGGAAAAAGTATTTGGTGACAAAGACGAGAGGGAAACACCTGTAACCATACCGAACACAGAAGTTAAGCCTTTCAGTGCTGATGGTACTTGAGTGGAAACGCTCTGGGAGAGTAGGACGTTGCCAGA
>NZ_FMIF01000021.1:0-25424 GCF_900095615.1 Sporanaerobacter sp. PP17-6a
GGCAGAGCCGAGGACAGTAGTAGTAACAGGATTAGAGATGTTCAGGAAGATATTGGACGAAGCGCAGGCAGGAGATAATATAGGAGCATTATTAAGAGGAGTACAGAGAGCAGAAATAGAAAGAGGGCAAGTATTGGCGAAACCGAAGAGCATAACACCCCATACAAAATTTAACGCCCAAGTATATGTATTGACGAAAGAAGAGGGAGGAAGGCATACACCATTTTTCAACGGATATAGACCTCAGTTTTACTTCAGGACAACGGATGTAACTGGGAACATAGAGTTGGAAGAAGGAGTAGAGATGGTAATGCCTGGAGACCATGCGAACTTCAAGATAGAATTAATAACGCCGATAGCAATGGAAGAGGGATTAAGATTTGCAATCAGAGAAGGCGGAAAGACAGTTGGAGCTGGAGTAGTCAGCAAGATTATTGAATAAAATTTAATATAACTTTATTGCATTAAAGGAAGGGCAGTAACCCTTCTTTTAATGTCTATATAATTCCTATTTGAAATCTTATATCTCGTAAAATATTTTAAAAAAATCACAAAAGGTCTTGAGTTTTTTTGAAATATGCTATAAAATAATAAAGTGTGCAATTTTTAGCATTGCGATGAAGCAAAAGGTTGCTGTTTACAGGGAATTTTTGCTGAGAATGTCCGGTTAAGAATCGGGCGACTGGAGTTGCTGTTTCAACAAAAACACAACACGCACGGATGAGTGTATGGGCAATTCCATGTCGTATGTAGTGAAATCCAACATACGATAGAAGGAGGGAAGTTTATGTCAAGTAAAAGTGATGAAAGACAAAAAATTAGAATTAGGTTAAAAGCTTATGATCATGAGCTTTTGGACACGTCAGCTCAAAAGATTGTTGAAACCGCTAAAAGAACTGGAGCTCAGGTATCAGGACCAGTACCCCTTCCAACGGAGAGAGAAGTTATAACAATATTGAGAGCTGTCCATAAGTATAAAGATTCAAGGGAACAATTTGAGCAGAGAACCCATAAGAGATTAATTGATATCTTAAGTCCAAATCAAAAGACTGTGGATGCTTTAATGAAACTTAATTTGCCGGCTGGAGTGGATATTGAGATAAAACTATAATTTCTTGGAATGATTGTTTTTTATTAAACAATCCGCTGTAAGATAATAGGAGGTGCAGAAATGAAAAAGATATTGGGTAAGAAAATAGGTATGACTCAGATATTTCAGGACGATGGAACGGTAGTTCCGGTTACTGTTGTAGAAGCAGGACCATTGACTGTTGTTCAAAAGAAAACGGTTGAAAAAGAAGGGTATAATGCAATTCAAGTAGGATTTTCTTCCTTAAAAGAGAGAAAAGCAAATAAACCAAGAAAAGGGCATTTTGCTAAATCTCATGTGGAAGTTAAGAAATTTTTAAGAGAGTTTAGAGTTGATAATATTGATGAATATGAAATTGGTCAGGAAATAAAGGCCGATATATTTGTTTCGGGAGAAAGAGTAGACGTAGCAGGCACTTCCAAAGGTAAGGGAACCCAAGGTCCTATAAAAAGATACGGGCATGGAAGAGGTCCTGAAACTCATGGTTCTAAATACCACAGAGCAGTAGGTGGAATGTCTGCAGGTACTTATCCCGGCAGAGTTTTAAAAGGGAAAAAGATGTCTGGACATATGGGAAATGAGAGAGTGACAGTGCAAAATCTTGAAGTTGTGAAAGTGGATGCGGACAAGAATTTAATTCTTATCAAAGGTGCGGTACCGGGACCTAAAAGCGGACTACTATTGATAAAAAGTAGTGTTAAAGCTTAAGGAAAGGAGGATATGGTATGCCAAAAGTAAATGTTTATAATATATCAGGAGAACAAGTTGGAGAAATTGATTTGTCTGAAAATGTGTTTGGAGCAGAAATTAATCAACACGTGCTATATGAAGTAGTTAAAAACCAACTTGCGAATAGAAGACAAGGAACTCATTCAGCTAAAACAAGAGCTGAAGTAAGAGGCGGAGGAAGAAAACCTTGGAGACAGAAAGGCACTGGAAGAGCACGTCAGGGAAGCATAAGATCTCCTCAATGGAGAAAAGGCGGGATAGTATTTCCACCAAAACCAAGGGATTATAGCTATAGAGTTCCCAAAAAGGTTAGAAGGGCAGCAATAAAAAGTGCTTTATCTTCGAAAGTTTTAAATAATGAAATAATAGTATTGAATGAGTTGCTATTGGACCAACCAAAGACAAAAGAAATGGCTAAAATTCTTAACAATTTGAAAGTAGACAAAAAGGCTTTGATTGTAATGAGTGAAAAGGATGAAGACATAGTGAGATCAGCAAGAAATATTCCTGCTGTTGAGACAACTTCTGTAAATACATTAAATGTATATGATGTTCTTAAATATGATTTATTCATCATAACAGAGGATGCAGTAAGAAAAGTGGAGGAGGTGTATGCATAATGCGTATCCCACACGATATTATTATTAGACCTATTATTACTGAACAGAGTATGGATAATATGGCGGATGGAAAATATACTTTTGTAGTAGATAAAAAAGCTAATAAATCTGAAATTAAAAAGGCTGTGGAATCGATATTTGGAGTGAAGGTAAAAAAGGTAAATACAATGAATATGCTTGGAAAAGAAAAAAGAATGGGTTCTAATGTAGGTAGAAGGCCGAGCTGGAAGAAAGCCATAGTTAAATTAACTGAAGACAGTAAGAAGATTGAATTCTTCGAAGGAATGGAATAGAAATTTTTAAAAGAAGGAGGGAATAGTAATGGGTATAAAAGGATATAAACCAACTTCTCCAGCAATAAGACAGATGACCGTTTCATCTTTTGAGGAAATTTCTGAAAAAGATCCGGAGAAATCGTTATTGGTAAGCTTAAAAAAGAATAGTGGAAGAAATGCTCAAGGAAGAATTACTATTCGTCATAGAGGCGGCGGTGCAAGAAGAAAATATAGAATGATAGATTTTAAAAGAAATAAAGACGGAATTCCAGGCAAAGTAGCTGCTATTGAATACGACCCAAACAGAACTGCAAATATTGCACTTATAAACTATGTAGATGGCGAAAAAAGGTATATCCTTGCTCCATTTGGTTTAAAAGTTGGAGATGCAATAGAATCAGGTATTGATTCAGATATAAAAGTTGGGAATACTCTTCCGTTAAAAAATATACCGGTAGGTACAAATATACACAATATAGAGCTTAAAGCAGGAAAGGGCGGGCAAATTGTTCGTTCGGCAGGAGCCGTAGCTCAACTTATGGGTAAAGAAGGAAATTATGCACAATTGAGATTACCTTCCGGAGAATTTAGAATGGTAAGAGTAGAATGTAGAGCTACGATTGGTCAAGTAGGAAACTTAGATCATGAAAATATAAAAATAGGGAAAGCAGGAAGAAAGAGACATATGGGAATCAGACCTACAGTAAGAGGTAGTGCTATGAATCCTTGTGATCACCCCCATGGTGGTGGAGAAGGAAAAGCTCCGATTGGAATGCCTTCGCCTGTGACTCCTTGGGGAAAACCTGCTCTTGGACTTAAAACAAGGGATAAAAAGAAAAAATCTGATAAATATATTATAAGAAGAAGGACTAAATAGGACTTATTTGTAGGAAGGAGGATAAATATGAGTAGATCTCTAAAGAAAGGACCATTTTGTGATGATCATCTTCTAAAAAAAGTTGAGGAATTGAATAAGAAGAATGACAAAAAGGTTATAAAAACTTGGTCACGTCGTTCAACTATCTTTCCGCAAATGGTTAGTCATACTATTGCTGTTCATGATGGAAGAAAACATGTACCTATTTATATAACCGAAGATATGGTTGGACATAAACTTGGTGAATTTGTTCCTACCAGAACTTTCAGAGGACATGGAAATAAAACGGAAAAGTCAACTGCGTTGAAATAATGAGTGAAGGAGGGATTCCCAATGGAAGCTAAGGCTATAGCTAAATATGTGCGAATATCGCCTTTAAAGGTTAATTTTATATGTAAAGAAATTAGGGGGAAGCAAGTAGATGAAGCTCTTGCTATTCTCAGATATACTCCTAAAAGAGGCGCTAAAGTATTAAAAAAGGTTTTAACATCTGCTGTTGCTAATGCTGAAAATAATTTTAATTTAGATAGAGAAAATCTTTATGTAGCAGAGGCTTATGCAAATGATGGGCCTACTTTAAAAAGATGGAGACCGAGAGCTAAGGGAATGGCATATCCTATTTTAAAGAGGAGCAGTCACATAGGTGTAACGGTAAAAGAAAAAGAATAGAAAAGGAGGGATGATTAATGGGTCAAAAAGTTAACCCACATGGTCTAAGAATTGGGATCATAAAAGAATGGGATTCAAAATGGTTTGCTGATAAAAAAAATTTTAGCGATCTGTTAATTGAGGACTTCAATATTCGTGAATATGTAAAAGAGAAACTTTATATATCAGGAATATCTAGAGTTGAAATAGAAAGAGCGGCTAACAGAGTTAAAGTAACCGTATTTACATCAAAGCCAGGTATGGTAATAGGCAAAGGCGGTCAGGGAGTAGAGGAGTTAAGAAAAGATATAGAAAAGATGACTGAAAAGAACGTAATAATAAATGTCGAAGAAATAAAAATTCCTGAATTGGATGCACAGCTCGTTGCTGAAAATATTGCAGCTCAATTGGAAAAAAGGGTTTCTTTTAGAAGAGCAATGAAGCAAGCTATTACAAGAACAATGAGATCAGGAGCATTAGGAATAAAGACTGCTATAGCTGGAAGACTTGGTGGTGCGGATATGGCAAGGACAGAAGGATACAGTGAAGGAACAATACCTCTTCAAACTTTAAGAGCGGATATTGATTATGGCTTTGCTGAGGCCAATACTACTTATGGAAAGCTGGGCGTTAAAGTATGGCTATATAAAGGAGAGGTTCTTCCTACTAAAAAAGTAGAAGGAGAAGTACAAACTGAAAATGTTGGGAAATAGCTATATAATAGCTGTAGGAAGGAGGAAAGTATAATGTTAATGCCAAAAAGAGTTAAATTTCGTAGAGTCCATAGAGGAAGAATGAAAGGTAAAGCAACTCGCGGTAATACAATAACATATGGAGATTATGGTCTACAAGCCCTTGAACCGGCATGGATTACTTCAAATCAAATAGAATCAGCGAGACGTGCAATGACGAGATATATAAAAAGAGGCGGAAATGTGTGGATAAAAATATTTCCTGATAAACCAGTTACGGAAAAGCCGGCTGAAACTCGTATGGGTTCAGGTAAAGGATCACCAGAATATTGGGTAGCGGTTGTAAAACCGGGTAGGATATTATTTGAAATGGGCGGAATTGATGAAGATACAGCAAAAGAGGCTATGAGGTTAGCATCAAATAAGTTGCCTATAAAATGTAAATTTGTCACTCGTGAAGACGTGCAGGAAAAGGGTGGTGAAGCTAATGAAAGCTAATGAAATTAGACAACTGACTAGTCAGGAGTTAAACAATAAATTGTTGGAGTTAAAAAGTGAATTATTTAATTTAAGATTTCAATTAGCTACAGGACAGTTGGATAATCCTATGAGGATTAAAGCTGTTAGGAAGGATATAGCGAGAGTTAAAACATTGATGAGGGAAAGAGAACTCGGAATAGGAAAGGAGGTCTAGGCTTCATATGGAAAGAAAAAACAGAAAAGTAAAAATAGGAAAAGTAGTAAGTGATAAGATGGAGAAAACAGTAGTAGTTTCAGTGGAAACACTTGTTAAACATCCTTTATACAAAAAGCAAATAAAGAGAACCAGCAAATTTAAAGCACATGATGAAAATAATGAATGCGGAATCGGAGATACTGTGAGAATAATGGAAACTAGACCATTAAGCAAAGAAAAAAGATGGAGAGTTGTTGATATAGTAGAAAAAGCAAAATAGTCCTGATTGTTGGAAAGGAGGTATTCTCATGATACAAAATGAAAGCCGTCTTAAAGTTGCGGATAACTCAGGCGCGAAAGAGCTATTAGTGATAAGAGTTATGGGAGGTTCAAAAAGAAAGTTTGGTTATGTAGGAGATGTGGTAGTGTGTGCGGTTAAAAGTGCAACACCTGGAGGTGTTGTTAAAAAAGGAGACGTAGTTAAAGCCGTTATAGTAAGAACTAAGCAAGGAGTCAGAAGAAACGACGGAAGCTATATTAAATTTGATGAAAATGCAGCAGTTATAATAAAAGATGATAAACAACCGGTAGGCACTCGTATTTTTGGACCTGTAACCAGAGAATTAAGGAAAGGAAACTATATGAAGATTATATCTTTAGCACCAGAAGTATTATAGGAGGAGGTGTGAGACAGTATGCATGTTAAGAGTGGAGATACAGTTGTAATCGTATCAGGAAAAGATAAAGGGAAAAAAGGAAAAATATTAAAGGTTATGCCTAAAGAGAATAGAATTATAGTTGAAGGCATAAACGTATTGACTAAACATAAAAAGGCTCAGGGACCTAATCAAGAAGGTGGAATTGTTCATCAGGAAGGCCCTATAAATGCTTCGAAGGCGATGTATTTTTGTGATAAGGATAAAAAAGGTGTAAGATTAGGGCATAAATTTCTTGAAGACGGTAAAAAGGTAAGATATTGTAAAAAATGTGGGGAAGTAATTGATAAATAGTTGATTATCGAAGGGAGGTAATAAGGATGACTTCCAGACTTAAAGAAAAGTATATAAATGATGTTGTTCCTGGATTGATGGAAAAATTTCAATATAAAAATATAATGGAAGTACCAAAATTAGAAAAGATCGTATTAAACATGGGAATTGGAGAAGCCAGGGAAAACCCTAAGTCTTTGGAAAATGCAGTAGAGGAAATGACAATGATCTCTGGACAAAGGCCAATTGTTACGAAAGCAAAAAAATCAATTGCAAATTTTAAAGTTCGTGAAGGAATGTCGGTAGGAGCAAAAGTTACTCTTAGAGGAGAAAAAATGTATGATTTTTTAGATAAATTAATGAACGTAGCACTTCCGAGGGTAAGGGATTTTAGAGGAACAAATCCAGCATCTTTTGATGGAAGAGGAAATTATGCGCTAGGAATAAAGGAACAATTGATTTTCCCTGAAATAGAGTATGATAAGGTCGATGCCATAAGAGGATTAGATGTAATAATTGTTACTACAGCAAAAACTGATGAAGAAGCCAAGGAGTTTTTAGATCTAATGGGAATGCCTTTCAGAAAATAAAGAAGGAGGGAGAAAATTTGGCAAAAAAATCAATGATTAATAAGCAGCAAAAAAATCAAAAATTCAGTACAAGAAAGTATAATAGATGTAAGATTTGTGGAAGACCACATGGCTACTTAAGAAAATACGGTATATGTCGTATATGCTTTAGAGAATTAGCATATAAGGGTCAAATCCCGGGAGTTAAAAAAGCTAGCTGGTAGTAGGAAAGTTATGAAAGGAGGTAGCTAAATATGATGACTGATCCAATTGCAGATATGCTGACCAGAATTAGAAATGGTAATAATGCAAAGCATGAAACTGTGGATGTGCCTGCATCGAATATAAAGAAAGAAATAGCTAAAATTTTACTTAATGAAGGTTTTATCAAAGGATTTGATGTAATCGATGACGGAAAACAAGGGATAATAAGAATCCAATTTAAATATGAAAAGGACAATCAAAAAGTTATTAGCGGGATAAAGAGAATTTCGAAGCCAGGTCTTAGGGTGTATGTAGATAATACTGAAATACCGAAAGTTTTGGGTGGATTAGGAATAGCAATACTTTCTACATCAAAGGGAATTATGACTGACAAGAATGCCAGAAAGAGCGGTATTGGTGGGGAAGTAATCTGTTATGTATGGTAGACTTTTGGTGATATTAAAGAAACAGGAGGTGCACTCATGTCAAGAATAGGGCGAAAACCAATAACGATTCCAGACGGAGTTGAAGTTAAGATAGATGATAAAAATTATGCGCAAGTAAAAGGACCTAAGGGTAGTTTAAATTTTCAATTAAGTACTGAAATGGATATTAAAATAGAAGATTCGGTTATTATAGTTAACAGACCTTCGGATTCAAAAAAACACAAATCTTTGCATGGCCTTACCAGGACATTAATAGCAAATATGATTGAAGGAGTTTTAAATGGATATTCAAAAACCTTAGAAATCGAAGGGACAGGATACCGTGCACAAAAACAAGGTAAGAAACTTTCCCTTAACTTGGGATTTTCTCATCCTGTAGAAATTGAGGATCCTGAAGGAATTGAGACGGAAGTACCACAACCGAATAGGATTATAGTTAAAGGGATTGATAAACAAAGAGTTGGAAATTATGCTGCTAATATTAGATTTCTAAGAGCACCTGAACCATACAAAGGAAAAGGAATAAGGTACTCCGGGGAAGTTGTCAGAAGAAAAGTTGGCAAGACTGGTAAGTAGGAGGGAGTGATTAAAGTGTTTAAGAAAATAAAAAGGAATGAACAAAGACAAAAAAGACATATGAGAATCAGACAAAAAGTAGCTGGAACTCCTGAAAAACCAAGATTGAATATATATAGAAGTTTAAATAATATATATGCTCAAATAATAGATGATACAAAGGGAATAACAATTGTATCCGCTTCAACCCTTGATAAGGAAGTAAAGGATAAATTAAATTCAACAGGCAATAAAGAAGCTGCAAAGTTTGTCGGAAAATTAATAGGTAAAAAGGCAGTGGAAAAAGGAATAGATCAAGTAGTTTTCGATAGAGGCGGATATGTATATCATGGAAGAGTAAAGGAACTTGCTGATGGAGCAAGAGAATCAGGGCTTAAATTTTAAGAAAAGGAGGGGAATAAATGGAGCGTTCATTTATAGATCCTAAAGAATTAGATCTAAAGGAAAGAGTAGTAAGCATCAATCGTGTAACCAAAGTAGTTAAAGGTGGTAGAAACTTTAGATTTAGTGCATTAGTTGTGGTTGGAGATGAAAATGGTCATGTAGGCGTTGGAATGGCAAAAGCTTTGGAAGTACCGGAAGCTATTAGAAAGGCTATTCAGGATGCTCATAAACATATAATTGAAGTTCCCATAGTAGGGACTACTATTCCTCATGAGATTGTAGGGGAGTTTGGAGCAGGAAGAGTTCTTTTAAAACCATCCCAGGAAGGAGCCGGAGTTATAGCAGGCGGAGCAGTTCGTGCCGTGTGTGAACTGGCAGGCATAAAAGATATTAGGACTAAATCTTTAGGATCAAGTAATCCGAGAAATGTAGTAAATGCAACATTTAATGCATTAATGAATCTTAAAAAGGTAGAAAAAGTAGCTAAGCTTAGAGGAAAGACTGTAGAAGAAATACTAGGTTAGGGGGGAATGAAGATATGGCTAAGATAAAAATTAAATTGGTTAAAAGCAAAATCGGCACACCGGAATTACACAGGAAGACGATTCAAGCTCTTGGCCTCAAAAAAATCGGTCAAGTAGTTGAAAAGGAAGATACCCCTCAAATCAGAGGTATGATACATCAAGTTGATTATATGGTTAAGATTATAGATTAATTCGGAAGAAAAGAGGAGGTGTACCTATGAAACTTCATGATTTAAGACCCAATGAAGGGGGAGGAAGTCAGAAACCTAAAAGAGTTGGTAGAGGTACCGGTTCGGGACATGGAAAAACTTCAACCAGAGGTCATAAAGGACAAAATTCACGTTCAGGTGGAGGAACAAGGCCAGGGTTTGAAGGCGGACAGATGCCTTTGTACAGGAGACTTCCAAAGAGAGGCTTTACGAATATATTTGCAAAGGAATATGCAGAAATAAATATTGAGATATTAAACAGATTTGAAGATGGAGCAGTTGTAACGCCTGAAGTTTTGATTTCGGAAGGAATTGTAAAGAATGGAAAGGCTAAAGATGGAGTAAAAATATTAGGTAATGGAGATTTAAATAAGAAACTTACTGTTAAAGCACATAAATTTAGTAAAACCGCTGCTGAGAAAATTGAGGCCGCAGGGGGAAAGGTAGAGGTGATATAGATGCTTAAAACTTTAAGGAATGCTTGGAGAATTCCAGACATTAGGAAGAAAATAATATTTACTTTATGGATGCTTTTAGTTTTTAGATTAGGTTCCTTTATTCCAGTTCCTTTTATAAATAAAGATGTAATAAAGCAAATATTTCAGATGTCGCAAGGTGGAGTGCTACAATTTTTAGATCTAATGGCTGGAGGAACTTTTAGTAATTTCAGTATATTTGCTCTAAACATTTATCCTTATGTAACAGCATCTATAATTATTCAATTATTGACTATAGCAATACCGCGATTAGAGGAGGTTGCTAAAGAGGGGGAAGAAGGAAGAAAGAAGATGGCCAAGTGGACCAAATATACTACCATAGTATTGTCTTTGATACAGTCTATAGCTATGGCTATTGGATTTTTCAATAAAGCGTTAATTTCGACGAGCTTCTTGTCTATAACTGTGGTAGTTACTACTCTGACGGCCGGAACATCTCTTTTGATGTGGATAGGAGATTTAATTACTTCAAATGGTATAGGAAATGGAATATCTCTAATAATATTTATAGGTATTATTTCCAGATTACCCGCTCAAATATTAGGAACTTATGAAGCATACAAAGCAGGAACTCTTAATGTCATTGGTTTGATATTATTTTTAGTATTTGCTTTAGCGATAATTGCAATAGTAGTTGCATTGCAAGAAGGAGAAAGAAAAATACCGGTACAATATGCAAAGAGAGTTGTAGGGAGAAAGATGTATGGCGGACAAAGTACGCACATACCAATTAAAGTTTCAATGGCAGGAGTTATACCGGTAATATTCTCCACATCATTACTTGCTTTTCCTCAAACATTATCGTTATTTTTCAAAGGGAAAGCAGCGGCATGGATAACTAAGTATCTAACCGTAAGTGGAACTGCTGGAACATGGATATATACGATATTGAATGCTTTACTGATTATATTTTTCACTTATTTCTATACTGCGATTCAATTTAATACTGTAGAGTATTCAAAGAATTTACAACAATATGGTGGATTTATACCGGGAATAAGGCCAGGAAGACCAACGGTAGAATATCTAAATAAGGTTATTTCAAGAATAACATTTGTGGGAGCTATATCTTTAGCATTAATAGCATCTCTTCCAATTGTACTTTCTTCTATATTTAAGTTAAACATTAATTTTGGAGGAACAGCATTAATTATCGTTGTGGGAGTTGCCCTCGAAACAGTTAAGCAAATAGAATCTCAAATGTTGATGAGACACTATAAAGGTTTCTTAAAATAATTTAGGGGATGATTTTATTGAGATTAATATTATTGGGACCTCCCGGGGCCGGAAAGGGTACTCAAGCAGATTATATTTGCTATAAATATAATATTCCCCATATATCAACGGGAGATATACTTAGAGCAAATATTAAAGAAAAAACTCAGTTGGGAGAAAAGGCAAAGTCATATATGGATAAAGGATTACTCGTACCAGATGAATTGATGGTTTCGATTATAAAAGACAGACTTATTAAAGAGGATTGTAAGGAAGGATTTCTCTTGGACGGATTTCCTCGAACAGTAAGTCAAGCCGATTCTTTAGAAATAGAGCTTAAAAATTTAAAACAAAAGCTAGACAAAGTGATAAATATAGATGTAGATAAAGGGGAATTGATAAGAAGAGCTGTGGGGAGAAGAATTTGTAAAAATTGCGGAACTGCCTATCATATTGAATTTAACCCTCCTAAGGTAAAAGGCAAATGTGATAAATGCAATGGAGAGCTTTTTCAAAGAAATGATGATACAGAAGAAGTGGTAGAAAAAAGAATAGAAGTTTATTTGAAACAAACAAAACCCCTTATTAAATACTATTTTGATAAAGGACTTCTTTTAAACATTGATGGCAATAAGAGTATAGATGAGGTTTCCCAAGATATTATGAATTCTTTGAAATAGAGATATAGAAATAATTATGTTTCTTTTTGGTCGGCAGCCCTTAATTGTCGGCTATAAGCACGGAGAGGTGAATTTAATGGAGGGAACTGGCGACATAGCCATTGGTCAAGTGGTTAAGTCTGGAGCTGGTCGAGACAAAGGTAATATATTTCTAATATTGGGCATAATTGATTATAAGTACGTTTATATTGTTGATGGAGAAATGAGGAAGATAAGTAATCCCAAGAAGAAAAAAATTAATCATCTAATAATATATAATACTGTATTTATAGAATTTCAGGATAAGATAAAAAACGGCGAAAAGATTAATAATGCTTATGTTAGAAAATTGCTAGAACCTTTCAAGAAAATGTTGTAAATTTATTTCGACAGGAGGTTCGATAAGTGCATGTCAAAGAAAGATGTTGTTGAAGTAGAAGGTATTGTAGTAGATGCTTTACCAAATGCTATTTTTAGGGTAAAATTAGAAAATGGGCATGAAATACTTGCTCATATTTCAGGAAAGTTGAGGATGAATTATATTAAGATACTTCCGGGAGATAAAGTAACTATCGAATTATCACCATATGATTTGACAAGAGGTAGGATTACATGGCGTAATAAGTAGTTTAGGAGGGATTTAGATGAAAGTTAGACCATCTGTTAAGAAGATGTGCGAAAAGTGTAAGATAATTAAAAGAAAAGGGAAAGTAATGGTGATTTGTGAAAACCCGAAACATAAGCAAAGACAAGGTTAATTTAATTTTGTAGTAACAAGTAATTTTTAGGAGGTGCAAACATCAATGGCGAGAATTGCCGGTATTGACTTACCAAGAGATAAGAGAGTAGAAATTGGTTTGACTTATATATATGGAATCGGAAGGCCAAGGTCAAATGAAATATTGAAAAAAGCTGCAATTAATCCCGATACCAGAGTTAAAGATCTGACTGAATCTGAAATTGCTTCCTTAAGAAGTATAATAGACTCTTATCATGTTGAAGGTGATTTAAGAAGAGAAGTAGCTTTAAATATTAAAAGATTGAAAGAGATTAATTGTTATAGAGGAATCCGTCATAAAAAAGGTTTACCAACAAGAGGCCAGAGAACTAAGACTAATGCCAGAACAAGAAAAGGTCCAAGTAAAGTTTCAGGAAAGAAAGGTAAGAAGTAGGTAAAGGAGGGATTTAATTTGGCAGGAAAAAAAGGTGTTAAAACTCGTGTTAAGAGAAGAGAACGTAAAAATATAGAAAGAGGTCAAGCCCATATTCAGTCAACCTTTAATAATACGATAGTTACTTTAAGCGATACTCAAGGAAATGTATTATCATGGGCCAGTGCAGGACAATTAGGCTTCAGGGGCTCAAGAAAGTCGACTCCTTTCGCAGCACAACAGGCTGCCGAAGAAGCAGCGAAAAAAGCAATGGAACATGGACTGAAGTCTGTAGAAGTTTATGTTAAAGGACCTGGTGCCGGCAGAGAAGCTGCAATAAGATCATTGCAAGCTGCTGGGTTAGAGGTCAGTCTAATAAAAGATGTTACGCCTATACCACATAATGGCTGTAGACCACCAAAACGCAGAAGAGTATAATATAGGAGGTGTTTAATGAATGGCAAGATATACTGGTGCTGTTTGTAGATTATGCCGTAGAGAAGGACAGAAGCTCTATTTAAAGGGAGATAAATGTTATACGGATAAATGTCAAATAGCAAAGGGAAGATATGCTCCCGGTCAACATGGTCAATCGAGAAAGAAATTGACTGAATATGGAGTTCAATTAAGAGAAAAACAAAAAGTTCGTAGATATTATGGAATTCAGGAATCCCAAATGCGAAGATATTTTTCTATGGCGGATAAGATGAAAGGGATAACAGGAGAAAATTTGTTAAAGATATTGGAATTAAGACTTGACAATGTAGTATTCAGAATGGGATTTGCATCATCAAGGGCAGAAGCCAGACAATTGGTAATGCATGGCCATTTCACAGTGAATGGAAGAAAAGTCGATATTCCATCTTATATAGTAAAAGTGGGAGATCAAATAGAAGTAAAACAAAAAAGCAAGAGTATTACCAAATTTAAAGATCTTGTAGAAAATCACAGAGGAACAACAGTCAGATGGATTGAAATAGACTTAGAAAATTTAAAGGGTAGAGTAGTCTCCGAGCCGACAAGAGAAGACATAGATTTGCCTATAGAAGAGCATTTAATAGTTGAGTTATATTCTAAGTAATATTTTAAGAATCAGTTACCCTCGTAGTAATAAAATATTTAATTTAAAGGAGGGTTAGAATGTTGGAAATTGAAAAACCTAAAATTGAAATAGTTGAAATGAGTGAAGACAATACCTATGGAAAATTTGTTGTGGAACCTTTGGAAAGAGGATACGGTACGACATTGGGGAATTCTTTGAGGAGGGTATTGCTTTCCTCGTTACCTGGTGCTGCCATATCTTCTATAAAAATTCAAGGAGTTTTACACGAGTTTACTACTATTCCGGGAGTGTTGGAAGATGTCCCTGAAATTATACTTAATATAAAGGGCATTGCGGCGAAGATGTATTCCGATGAACCGGTTATGTTGAAAATTGAAGTTGAAGGGCCTAAGGAAGTTACCGCAGGAGATATAATTACAGGTCCTGATGTTGAAATAGTAAATAAGGATCTCCATATTGCTACGGTAAATCAAGACGGAAAATTATATGTGGAATTGGAAATGATTAAAGGAAGAGGATATACAGTAGCGGAAAAAAATAAAAAGGAAGGGCAGCCTATAGGTGTTATTCCCATAGATTCAATTTTTACTCCGATTAGTAAAGTGAATTATAAAGTTGAAAATACGAGAGTAGGTCAAATTACGGATTATGATAAGTTGACATTAGAAGTATGGACTAATGGTACCATGAAGCCGGATGAAGCAACTTCTTTGGGAGCTAAAATACTTACTGAACATTTAAATCTATTTATTGGCCTTACCGAGCATGTAAATGACGTGGAAATAATGGTAGAAAAAGAAGAAGATAAAAAAGAAAAAGTTTTGGAAATGACGGTTGAAGAATTGGATTTATCTGTTAGAAGTTATAATTGCCTAAAGAGAGCAGGAATAAATACCGTGGAAGAATTAACTCAGAAAAGTGAAGAAGATATGATGAAGGTTAGAAACTTAGGCAAGAAATCCCTTGAAGAAGTGCAAAGGAAATTATCCGAATTGGGTTTAGCCCTCAGAAAGAATGATGATTAACAAGGCAAGAAGGAGGGATAATAGATGGCTGAACTAAGAAAACTTGGTCGTCCTACTGCCCATAGAAAGGCAATGCTTAGAAATCAAGTTTCAAGCTTGTTTGAACATGGTAAAATAGAGACCACAGTTACTAGAGCAAAAGAAACAAAAAGAATGGCAGATAAAATGATTACCCTTGGGAAAAGAGGAGATTTGCATGCAAGACGTCAAGCTTTAGCATATATATATAATGAAAATATAGTTAAAAAACTTTTTGACGAAATTGCACCTAATTACTCCGACAGAAAGGGAGGGTATACAAGGATAGTAAGAATTGGGCCACGAAATGGAGACGGAGCAGAGATGGCTATAATAGAATTGCTATAAAAGTGGGGGATTAAGTTTTCAAAACTTAGTCCCTTTTGTGGTTTTATGATTGATTTAGAGATTTCCTTGTGTTATTATTAAATAATGGAATTGTATATAAATGAGGGATAAAAATGTCTAATATAATGATAGAAATGAAAGATGTTACTTACGAATATACATCAGATGACGAGGAAAAATTTCAAGCGCTAAAGGGAGTTGATTTGGATATATATAAAGGAGAATTTTTAGCCATACTTGGACATAACGGTTCAGGAAAATCTACTCTTGCAAAGATGATGAATGCTCTTTTACTACCGACAACAGGACGGGTGTTTGTAAATGGCATGGATACCAGAGATGAAAGTAAGGTCTGGGATATCAGACAAACAGCGGGAATGGTCTTTCAAAATCCTGATAACCAATTAGTAGCAACAATAGTAGAAGAGGATGTTGCCTTCGGACCTGAAAATCAAGGAGTTCCCCCAAAGGAAATACGAAAAAGAGTAGACGAATCTTTAGAGACGGTAGAAATGAGTAAATATAAAAAGCATGCTCCTCATCTTCTGTCAGGAGGACAGAAACAGAGAGTTGCAATTGCAGGTATCCTTGCAATGAATCCGGAATGTATAATTTTAGATGAACCTACAGCAATGCTTGATCCAATTGGGAGAAAAGAAGTCATCAGTACTGTTAAGAAACTTAATAAAACAGAAAATAAAACTATAGTATTGATAACCCATTATATGGATGAAGCAGTAGAAGCGGATAGAATAATAGTAATGGAAGATGGAAATATTGTAATGGATGGAACCCCAAGGCAAATATTCAGTGAAGTTGAGAAAGTTAAAAAGATCGGATTAGATGTACCTCAGGTAACGGAATTGGCATATGAATTAAGACAGGAAGGAATAAATGTTCCTAAGGATATTTTGACTGTAGAAGAATTGGTGGAAGCGTTATGATAATAAAAACGGAAAATTTAAGTTATATATATAATCAAGGGAATCCTTTTGAAATTAAAGCATTGGATAATATAAATTTAGAATTTGAAGAGGGGGATTTTATCGGACTTATTGGGCATACAGGTTCCGGAAAATCAACCCTTGTTCAGCATTTTAACGGATTGATTAAGCCTACTTCGGGGAAAATATTTATAGATGGAGAAGATATTACCTCTAAAGAGGCGGATTTAAAAAAAATAAGACAAAAAGTAGGCCTTGTATTTCAGTATCCGGAGCATCAAATTTTTGAAGAAACCGTATATAAGGATATTGCTTTCGGACCTGCTAATTTAGGATTAGAGGAAAGTGAAATCGACAGAAGGATAAGGGAGTCTATGGAACTGGTAGGCCTTGATTTTAATCAGTTGAAAGACAGGTCGCCCTTTGAGCTGAGTGGGGGACAGAAAAGAAGAGTAGCAATTGCGGGGATTTTATCCATGAAGCCTAAAGTACTTGTACTGGATGAGCCTACAGCAGGTTTGGACCCAGGAGGAAGAGATGAAATATTGGGAGAAATACAGGAACTTTACAGAAAGGAAAAAATTACTATTATATTAGTATCTCACAGTATGGAAGATATTGCAAAATTAGCAAATAAAGTAGTTGTTATGCATAAAGGCAAGGTAGTAATGGAAGGAAGTACAAGAGAAATATTTACTAAAGTAGAAGAATTGGAGAGATTAGGGCTTGGAGTTCCTCAAATTACTTATTTCATGAGAGAATATAAAAGAAGAGGTCACAAAGTGAGAGATGATATACTTACTGTAGAAGAGGCTAAAGATGAAATATTAAAATATTTAAGGAGTAATGGCAATGCTTAAAGATATAACCATAGGGCAATATTTTCCGGGAGAAACCATAATTCATAAATTAGATCCGAGAGTTAAGATAATTTTGACTTTTGTATTTATAATTTCATTATTTTTTATTAATAAATTTTATCCATATATTTTCATTTTTATTTTTGTATTGGTAACTACTAAATTATCCAAAGTGCCCTTTAAATATATATTTAAGGGAATAAAGCCTCTTATGTTTATCATAATAATAACTTTTCTTATAAATATGTTTATGACTAAAGGTGAAATACTTTGGGAGATAGGACCTCTGGACGTTACCAAAGAAGGATTAACTCAAGCTGTATTTATGGCATTAAGGCTTATATTTCTGATCATGGGAACTACATTATTGACATTAACAACATCTCCTATATCATTGACAGACGGAATCGAAAAGCTTCTTTCTCCGTTAAAAAAGATAGGGGTTCCTGCTCATGAATTAGCCATGATGATGACAATAGCATTAAGATTTATTCCCACTTTGTTAGAAGAGACGGATAAGATTATGAAGGCTCAGATGGCAAGAGGAGCCGATTTTGAAAGCGGTAATATCCTTAAAAGAGCTAAAAGCTTGGTGCCATTGCTTGTGCCGCTGTTTGTAAATGCTTTTAGAAGAGCAGACGAACTTGCCATGGCTATGGAGGCAAGATGCTACAGAGGAGGAGAACATAGAACCAGGCTTAATGAAATTAAACTCAAAAGAAGAGATTTTGTTGCATTAATCATAATGACAATTTTTTTTGGCGGCATTATAAGCACTAAATATTTTTAAGAGGGCTTCAAATGAAAAACATAAAGATTATTATAGAATATGACGGAACAAATTATTCGGGTTGGCAAAGACAACTTAATCAAGATACTATACAGGGAGAAATAGAAAAAGCAATTTTTAAATTAACGGGAGAAAATGTCAATTTGATTGGTTCGGGAAGAACAGATGCCGGAGTTCATGCATTAGGGCAAACAGCGAATTTTATAACTGATGTCAATATTCCTCCGGATAAAATTAAATTTGGATTAAATGCATTTCTTCCTCACGATATACGGATTTTGGATTCTGAAGAAGTTTCCCTTGATTTTCACTCCAGATATAATGTGAAAAGAAAAATATATAAATATTTAATATATAACAGGGCTGTAAAAAACCCCTTCTGGGGGAGGTATTCCTATTACTTTCCTCAAAGATTGAATTATGAACTGATGAAAAGAGAAATAAAGTATTTTTTAGGAGCTCATGATTTTACTTCTTTTTCGTCTCCCAAGAGTAATTCTAAAGATAAAAATAGGATTATATACAATGCTTTACTTTTAAAGGATGGAGATTTGGTTATGGCTGTTTTTGACGGAAATGGATTTTTATATAATATGGTTAGAATAATGATAGGAACTCTTGTAGACATTGGGAGAGGGAAAATTGCCGAAGGACAAATTCCGTTTATAATGGAATCTCTTGATAGACAAAGAGCAGGTCACACTGCACCGCCTCAAGGGTTATTTTTAGAGAAAGTTTTTTATGAATAGATTGAAATAAAGAATATTTCTTGACATTGACATAATCATGTATTAATATATAAATGGTTATTTATAAAAAGCCCCGGAAACTTTTTATATTATTAGAGTAGAAATGTTTGGAACAAGGAGGGAAAGAAATGAAAAGCTATATGGCTAAACCTACTGAAATAGATAGAAAATGGTATGTGATAGATGCTGAAGGAAAAGTATTAGGAAGACTTGCAACAGAAGTTGCGTCTATATTGAGAGGTAAGAAAAAACCTATATACACTCCCTATGTAGATACTGGTGACTTTGTTATAATTATAAATGCGGATAAAGTGGTTTTAACAGGAAAGAAACTGGAACAGAAATATTACAGATATCATAGCGGCCATCCCGGAGGGTTAAAAGAAATTCCCTATGAAAAATTGATGGCAGCAAAACCTGAAAAAGTTATTGAACTTGCTGTAAAGGGAATGTTGCCTAAAAATGCTTTAGGAAGACAAATGTATAGAAAACTGAAGGTATACAGAGGACCTGTTCATAAGCATGAAGCACAAAAGCCTGAAGTTTATGAATTTTAGTTATAGAGAAAGGAGGAATGAAATTGGCTAATATACAATTTTATGGAACTGGAAGAAGAAAAACCTCTATTGCAAGAGTAAGACTTGTTTCGGGCTCTGGCAATATAACAATAAATAAAAAAGATATGGACGACTATTTTGATTACGATACATTAAAAGCAATTATCCGAGAGCCTTTGAATATTACAAACACAGCGGATAAATATGATGTATTTGTTAATGTTCAAGGGGGAGGATTTACGGGTCAGGCAGGAGCTGTCAGACACGGAATATCAAGGGCACTTCTTGAAGCTGATGAAGAATTAAGACCTGTACTTAAAAAGGCTGGATTCCTTACAAGGGATTCAAGGATGAAAGAAAGAAAAAAATATGGTCTCAAGAAAGCAAGAAAGGCACCACAATTTTCAAAGAGATAGAAGATTTAGACACAAGGGGACGGTTCTCTTGTGTCTTTTTTTCTTTTCCTTTTGCACTTAAAAACCGCGGATTAACCGTGGTTCTATTTATGATTTCAATTTTTCAGCCCATTTAATATAGTTATCTACTACCCTATCCAAATATTTGATGGTTCTTTCATCAATAAAATTTCCCTCTTTATCAAAATGATCTTGTACATTTGCTATTAAAATCTGATTTCCCGGTAAATCAATAGCTGATATCCCGCCAGAATTTAAAACCTGTCGAAGATGAGCCTGACACCTGGCTGTACCAACATTGCCATTTGAAGCTCCAACTATAAAAGTAGGTTTATCCTTCATGACTCTATCAACTCTCGAACACCAGTCCAATGCATTTTTTAATGCTCCCGGAATGGAATGATTATATTCGGGTGTGACGAATAATATTCCTTCACTTGATTTAATTTGATTTTTAAATTCCTTTACTACCGTCGGAGGATCATCCTCTATATCTTCACTGAATAAAGGAAGATTTCCTATATTCAAAATCTCTATATCCATTTTTTCTTTATACCTGTTTTTCATAAACTCAGCTATTTTTCTATTATATGAATCCTTCCTTAAACTTCCTACTATTGCAACTATATTCATCAAATTACCCCCTCAACTATATATCTAAAATATTATTACCCATTTAATATAAAAAATATCACAACATATATGATATGCGCGGATTGTGCAAGACCACTGAAAAAAATACTCCCCAATTTTTTTAAAGATAGAAATTTTGCTTTTCTATAGAATCAGTTTAAGCCGTACCTGTAGGTATAATTTTTCATTTTAAAATCATTTGTGAATGTTGATTTTGCCCAAATTGTTGACATAAGCTCAAAAAAGTTGTTATAATATACTTAATATAAAAGATAAAAATTTATATAATAAGAACATGTCTGGAAAAGAATAAAAAAATAAGGAGAGGTGTAAAGATGGGCTTTAAGGTTAGCTGCTATATGCAAGATTATCTTGCTGTAGTTCAGAACATAACATTTGATTTTGGATGCCATAGGGGAAGTGTGTCCAAAATTAGATATTATGTAAACTAACTTCAAGTAGCATCTTTATACTTTTCGGTTGAAATATATTATTATAGCCTCATTAAACCTAAGTAGAAAGAATCTACTTAGGTTTTTTTGTACGCACTAAAGGGTGGGTGGGTTGATTTTTGATATTTTTTGAAAACTTTAAATGCGTTACTATGGAGGTTGTTAAAATGAACTATAAAAAAAGCTTACGAAGAAATATAAAATTGAACTATATATTTATTTTTTTAAACAGATTGGATTTAACCCAAGGAGTGTGGATGCTATACTTGGCTAATAAAGGTTTGTCTCTTGCTAAACTTGGACTTTTAGAGGGTATATTTCACATAACTTCTTTTTTCATGGAAGTACCCACAGGAGCTGTGGCCGATATTTATGGAAGAAAGGTCAGCAGAACCTTGGGAAGAGCGTTTTTTATTATAAGTAATATTGTATTAGTCTTATCAACTAACTTTTATTTATTTGCCCTTTCCTTTTCGATACTTGCTGTATCGTATAACTTAGAGTCTGGGGCAGGGGAAGCCTTGCTTTATGATTCCCTTAAGGAATTAGGAGAAGAGAAAACCTATATGAAGATAAATGGATTTAATGAAATGATATTGGAGATAAGCTGTATATTTGCCCTTACCTTAGGGGGATACTTAGCTCATAAGAACTATGTGTGGCCTTTTGCATTAAGTGCGGCATTTGCAGGTATAGCTCTTTTAGAATCTTTGCTATTTCAAGAACCCAGTATAGGTAGAAATAAGAATTTGGCCAATATTCATCCTTTTAAAGTTTTTAAAGACCAAACATTGGATAGCTTTAAAATAGTAAAAAATACTAAGAAAATATCGCTATTGATTGTTTTTGCAGAAGTTATGTCGGTGTTTGGAACGAGTTTATTTTATTATTTGCAAAACTATTGGAAGGACAGCGGATTAAATGAATTTAGAATAGGAGTTATATTTGCCGTTTCTTCGCTGATAAATGCCTTTGTAGCTCCAAATGTTCATAAAATAGAAAAGCTTTTTAAAGAACATCTTTTATTAATATTTTTACCCATAGTTACATGCATTTGTATATGGGGGATAAGCTTTACAAGATATTCTTATATATTTTTTATAGCTGTAGAGATATTTGAAACCATAATGTACATTGTAACGAGTGACTATTTAAATAAACTTATTCCCAGCGAAAATAGATCAACCATCCTATCTTTTCAGAGTATGGTGTTTAGCTTTTTCATGATATTCATATTTCCTCTCATAGGAAAAATAGGAGATATATTTACTCTAAGTACTTCATTTAAATTTTTAGGAATTGCTTCTTCAATTTTTGCTGTGCTGAATATTTTTATAACTTCATCTATGGAGAAAAATTTATATAATAGATAACCAGATGGAAACAGAAAAATGACACAAGAGAACCGTCCCCTTGTGTTCACTTGCGTTGCAGTGTGTGGGGAGAGTAGCAATAAAATTATCTGATTGCAATTTAATAACTTGAGTTTTTGATTTACCGGTATTATAATAGTATTGCATTTATAAATGCAAATCATTTGCAAATATGATATTGTTATAATGAAATATGTTGAGGAGCAAAATCATTTTTTATTTTAATATTATAGTTTTTGTCATGTTCTGTTATACTGTTAGAAAGTCAATTTTTGTATGTAATAAAAAAAGAGTGTAAAAGGGAAAATTTAAAGGAGATGTATGATTATGAAAATAAAACGCGTTCCGATCACGCTTCTCACGGGATACCTTGGGGCGGGTAAAACCACTGTGGTTAACTATGTACTACGTAACCAAAGCGGCATGAAAGTGGCAATAATTACAAATGATATGGGTGAAATTAATGTTGATGCGGACCTAATTGAAAAAGAAAACAGTATATCACGTAACGACAAAAGCCTTGTTGCCTTGTCAAACGGTTGTATCTGCTGTACGCTTCGTACGGATTTGATAAAGCAAATTGCAGAACTTGTAAAGCCTAACTGCTTTGATTATATTCTTATAGAAGCAAGCGGCATTTGTGAACCTCTTCCCATTGCCCAGGCCCTTACTTTACTTGACGGAAGTCTGGGGAATGGACAACTTCCAAAAATCTGCAGGCTGGACACTATTGCGACTATTGTGGATGCATACCGTTTGGTATCCGAATTTATGGGGGGTACAACATTGCTTCATACTGATGAGTTGGATGATGAGGATATTGCGCGGCTTCTTGTGGAACAAATCGAGTTTTGCAACCTAATTATTTTGAACAAAGTTGATTTGGTCAGCAAGGAACAGCTTCATGATATTAAAACAATCCTACAAACTTTACAGCCGTCTGCAGAAATCATCGAGACCAGTTATGGAAAAGTAGCCCCTGAAAAAATTCTAAATGCCCACCGGTTTAATTTCGAAAAAGCTTGCGTTTCTCCGGGTTGGATTCAGGAAATAGCAAAAGCCAAGGATGGTGAAAGAGAAGGGGAAGAAGAGGAATATGGAATTAATTCCTTTGTGTATTCCAGAAAACAACCTTTCAGTCAGAAAAAGCTTAATCAATGGATAAAAAAGTGGCCGGAAAATGTTGTACGATGTAAAGGTCTCATATGGCTACATGACCATAACGATACAAGTTTTCTGTTTGAGCAGGCAGGGAAATCAATTGATATAACACCCTTCGGACGCTGGCTTGCAGTCGGCACAAAGCAGGAACAGAAGGCTGCTTTTGCCAAGAATCCCAGTATTAAAAAAGATTGGGACCCTCATTACGGAGACCGTAAAACAATGCTTGTTTTTATCGGTCTACATTTGGACAAAGAAAAGATTACAGCATCATTGGATAATTGCTTAATCTAAAAAAGATTTCAACATTAAGGAACTCCCACAAGTTTCCTCGGAACAAAAAAGTGTATATTTTAGAAACACCGAAATTTCGGTGTTTTATTTTTTTTGTAATATTGACAGAACTTTTTGTATATATTTGAAATTGTATGAAAGGGGGAGATACGTATGAAGGTAATAGTTATTAACAAAAAAATTGTATATTTGTTTTTAATTGCCATAGTCGGAATTATAATATTTTTAATTGCTTACAGGAGAATTACAATGGAAACTTTTTATCTTCCCATAACTAATAAGATTATAGGGATAGATTCAGGTCATGGAGGAATAGATCCGGGGGCAGTGGGAAAGGAAGGAACAACAGAAAAAGATATAAATTTAAAAATTGCATTAAAGCTTAAAAGATATATTGAGCAAAGTGGGGGTATTCCTATACTTACAAGAGAGAATGAAAAAGGATTATATACACAAAAATCAAAGACATTAAAAGAAAAGAAAAGTGAAGATTTGAAAAGAAGGAAAGAGATAATAGAAGAAAATAAATGCGATGTATTTGTAACTATACATTTAAACAGTTTTACAAAATCCAAATATTCGGGAGCTCATGTATTCTATAAGAAAGATTGTTTGGAAAGCAAACGTATGGCCGATTTAGTCCAAGAAGAATTAAGAAATGTTCTTGACAAAGATAACAGGAGAGTTCCACAGGGAAGAGATGATGTATATTTATTGAGAGAAGTGAATGTACCCACTATATTGGTGGAATGTGGATTTTTATCGAATACAAAAGAGGAAAAGCTGCTAAATGACGATAAATATCAGGAGAAAATTGCTTGGGCTATATATGTGGGATTAATGAGATACTTTAACGAATGAGAATGATAAATAATTTTTTTTGTGGATAAATTGCTGTGGATAATAATAGTTTATGTTGATAAAAAATATTATGTAAATTTATTTTAGGAAAATAATTGTAATTATAATTATTATTATGGTTTACATAAGTTATCCACTTCAACCTGTGGATAATGTGGATAAAGTGGATTAATCTTTTTATTATCAATAAAAAAAATTAATAAATATTTAACAATATATTTATAATAAGGAATTGATAAAAAAGTAACATAGTAGTATACTGTTATATATAGAAGCTAATAAGGGGGATTGTGACATGACTACTATAAATGTTTGCATAGGAAGCGCCTGTCATCTGAAAGGTTCTTATAATATAATAAACAGATTTCAAGATTTAATAAAGAAGAACAATATGGATGATGAGGTTGTTGTGAAAGCTGCATTTTGCCTTGGAGAATGTACAAAAGCTGTTTCAGTTAAAGTAGATGATGGTGAAGTATATTCAGTAAATGATACTAACGTGGAAGAGTTTTTTAATAAATATGTAATAGGGAGAGTATAAAATGGAACTCCTAAACTTCAACAAAGCAAATTGTAAACATTGTTATAAGTGTTTAAGAGTGTGCCCGGTTAAAGCTATTAAATTCAAGAATGACCAGGCAAGTATAGTTGAAGAAAGATGCATTGCATGTGGCCATTGTTTTATAGCCTGTCCTCAAAATGCCAGAAAAGTAAAAAGCGATTTAAATGATATAAAAGAAGCTATTAAAGAGAAGCGAAGAATCGTCGCAACAGTTGCTCCATCGTTTGTAGGTTCTTTTTCTACTGATTTTGCAGAAAAGATTGTTACAGTATTAAAAAAATTAGGTAT
>NZ_FMIF01000009.1:0-124398 GCF_900095615.1 Sporanaerobacter sp. PP17-6a
CAAATTAAAGTCCTGATTAACAGGACTTTAAAAATATAAAATACCATAACTTATTTACAAACTGAGCATATTCAATGCCGGCAATATTATATAGATTATCTGCAACTATTGCTAATTCCTTATTCAATATACAATCAATGAACTCACTCCATCATAGGTCGTGACACTAAATCGTGAGCACCGCCCTCAACGATACTTGATGGCGAAACTATAGTCAAAAGAGCATTCTTTTGGAAGTCATTTATTGTTTTGGCACCGCAGCTAATCATCGCTGATTTCAATTTTGCCAGAGTTATCTGCAAATTTTCATCTAGTCCACCCACATATGGAACAAAAGAATCGACACCTTCTTCAAAAATAATATCGGGTCTGCCTGTATCTAAATAACGGCTCCAGTTTGCGGAACGTTTTGTCCCTTCACCCCAGTGTTCTTTAACAACTTGATTTCCAATATGCGTTTTTTTGCCTGGGCTTTCATCAAATCTTGCAAAATATCTTCCCAGCATTACAAAATCCGCTCCCATTGCAATTGCTAAAGAAATATGATAATCATGGACAATACCGCCGTCAGCACATATGGGAATATAAACTCCTGTTCTTTGATATAAGGCATCCCGTTCTCGTGCAATATCAATAATAGCGCTTGCTTGTCCTCTTCCTATCCCTTTCTGTTCGCGAGTAATACAAATTGAACCACCTCCAATTCCGACTTTTACAAAATCCGCACCCGCCTCCACCAAATAATTAAATGCATCCGGATATACAATATTCCCTCCGCCAATTTTTATTTTGTCTCCATATTTATTCTTAATCATCTTTATCGCATCAAATTGATATTCACTGTACCCATCTGATGAATCAACGCATAAAATATCAGCACCTGCATCAATTAGGGCAGGAACTCGATCCATATAATCCCATGTATTAATAGCTGCGCCTACCATTAAACGCTTTTGAGCATCAACCAGCTGAGAAGTATATTTTTTACTTGCATCATAATCTTTTCTGAATGTCAAATACTTCAGCCTTTTATTCCTATCAATAATCGGAAGGCAGTTAAGTTTATGCCTCCAAATTATATCATTAGCCTCATGAAGACTGATACCTTCATATGCAACAACTAATTTGTCAATTGGTGTCATGTATTTATCAAGGGAATCATTAGGATCGATTCGACTTAATCTCAAATCTTTACTCGTCACCAATCCTACAAGAATATCATTGTTACATCCATTTTCAGTAATAGCTATAGTAGAATGTCCTGTCTTTGCACGTAATCTCATAGCTGTTGCAACTGTATCTTTGGGTGATAAAGTTGTATCACTTGCTACAAAACCAGCTTTATATAACTTAACACTTCTTACCATTTTACATTGTTCTTCAATTGACTGTGAACAATATATAAATGATAATCCTCCTTCTTGTGCCAGCGCTATTGCCATTCTTGCATCAGAAACCAACTGCATAGCAGCCGACACCATAGGAATGTTTAATCTCATAGCATCAAGATCACATTTATCAGAAACCTTGGTTAGATAAGTAGTTAAAGAAATATTTCCATGTGTACAATCCTTCGTGGTTAAGCGTGGGATTAACAAAAACTCGTTAAATGTATGACTAACACCATCAATAATATCAGCCATTTTATATCACCTCTTATAATATTTTTTAGAAAATAACTCAGGTAAAACATTACTCATTTTTCGATATATTTTTTTATTTTCTTTGTAATACCCTAAATTTTAGATAGCCTAATCAAATATTGTTTTTTTAATTCTACTACCCATTAAGTATAATTTCAGGCAACACTCCTAAACTAGATATTTCATAAAACTTTGTTTTTCCACTGATATTATCATAAGTTTTTCCCTTTCGATTTATCAAAACCGAATCTAATCCATAATTGGCGGCACCCTCTATATCCTCAATAACATCATCCCCAACCATGATACAGCGTCTTTTCTCCAAAGTCTTATTTCTAAAGATAAAATTGAAAAATAATTTATTTGGTTTAGATACTCCTATTTCTTCACTAAATATGAAATTTGAAAAAATAAATTCTATACATATCCTTCCAATCCTCTGACGGATACCTCGCCTGAAAATATATTTTCAATGCTTCCGTCTTCAAACATTACAATTAACTGGCCTTCATTGTTTATATCCAAGGCTTTCCCTGTTTTTGTTTCTCCATCTTTTATTACTCTGACTTTTTTCCCTATCAAGGCAGAATTTTTTTTGCATATTTCTATTACTTCCGAAATTTCATTATCCTCTTTAAAAGGTATGTAGAATTCTTCAAATCTGTTTAATATGCCGGCCAGTAGTTCTTTTCTGTTAATTTCTTTATTTTGTTCTATTTTCAACGAAGTAGCTTTATTTATTAAATTCTCGGAAAAATCCTCTCTATCCATATTGACATTTATTCCAATGCCCATTATAACATAATTTATCATATTCAGTTCGCAGCTCATTTCCGTAAGAATCCCGCAGACTTTTTTACCGTCTATAACTATATCGTTAGGCCATTTTATTTTAGAGTATATTCCCATATCTTCTAAAGCCTTGTTTACCCCTGCCGCTCCCAGCAAAGTTATTTTCGCTACTTTCGTAGGTTCCGTTTCGGGTTTTAATATCATGCTCATCCAAATACCCTTTTTGGGGGGAGAAACCCAGTTTCTATCAAGCCTTCCCTTACCCTTTGCCTGTTCCTCCGATATAACCACTGTCCCTTCCGGATTCTTTAAAGCTATTCTTTTGGCTTCCATATTTGTGGAAGATATCGTATCAAAATAACAAATATTTCTTCCGACAAATTTGGTGCTTAAATATTCTTTTATTTCTTCGTATGTCAGTACATCAGGTACCGAAACAATTCTGTAGCCTTGTTTTGGAACTGATTCTATCCCGTACCCTTCTTCTTTTAACACATTTATGTATTTCCAAATAGCTGCCCGGGATACTCCTAACTTTTCACCTATCTTTTCTCCCGACAAAAATTCATCTTTATTGTTTTTTAATAACCTTAAAATTTCATCTTTCATATATACCACCTTTTATAGTAAAAGTCTACTTATAATATAGCATATATCGGCTGATAATTAAATTAATTACTTTCTCTCTCAAATATGATTTGATAGCAATAAGCGGCATAAACACCTGCTTTCTCATTTGGGGGAATAACAATTTGTACTAACCTCCAACCATTTTTAGCTTCTCTTAAAATTACCTCTTTACATATTTCAAAGGAATCCCCTCTTTTCGTTTTAAAATCCCTTGCAATCTGTACTTCTTCAAATTTGTATTCGTACATTTTCATCACTCCCTATCTTTTCTTATCCCTAAAAAATATATTATTACAGTTATATATCCATTTATCAGTAACTATGACATACCATATTTTATAATCAGCGTCAAGGAATTTTCCTAAATTTTATCATGAAAAATGCACCTCCAAATATCAGAACTTTTTATCTAACATTCGAGGTGCATTTCATAATTATTGTTGTGTAGTTTCTTCCTGTTGATTTTTTTCAATACCTTCTTCTGAATCCTGCCCTGAACCATCTTCCAGTTCATCTAATTTACCCAATATATCAAGAAATTTACTCAACACGTCAGACGGGATCAGACTTTTTTGAGTACTTGTAAGATTATTATATGCTTCTTTGCAAGCTAACACCGCATCCTTGTCCCCTAATGTCAGCCCTTCAGCCGATGGCAGTGAATTTATTTTTTCTATTACTGAATTGGCCGCAGCCTGATCCTTTGTCATCAATCCATCAATGGATTGTCTCAAAGAGCTTACTGTTTCTTCCACTTCTTCTTCAGTAGAGTTTTCATCATTATATACCTCTCTTGCCGATTCCAAAGCTGATTGGAAATTTGCCCAAGTTTCTTCCGTATAATCTCCTTCCTCTTTTTCTTCCCCCTCCTTTATAATTTCCGCCAATTTGTTTTTATTTACACTTATCTTACCTCTTGTAGCATCTTTATACGGTATATACAGTGTTTGTCCACTTACCGCATTAGGCCCCCTCCCTACAGGCATCGTCATCGTACTTTCGTCTGTTATATCCTTAGTCGTTTGATTGGCACTATTTATAGTAACAGTTATAATATTTAATTCATCTTTTGGTTCTATAGCTTTATTAAGAATAATAAGTAATTTTTCTCTCACTGATTTTATCTCTTTTACAACAAATTCATCATTCCCCCATCCTTCACAGCCTACCTTTACGATATTCGTGTTACCATAATTAACCTTGATAGGTTCGTCAAAAGTTATTTCCACTTTATTTCCGTCAACTACAATACATTCCCTTCCGTTGCCATATTTCTCAACTGTAGGAGCTATATCATCTTCTAATTTTGTGCTGCTGTTGGCAGAAACCTTTTCTCCGAATGCTGTCTGAGATCTGACATCAGGCTTGGACCAAAATTCATAGCCCTTAACGTTGGGAGGAATTTTGTGTCCTCCTGTTATTTTAAATATGCCTACACTTCCTTCTGCCTCAGTACTTTCCAAAACAATAGAAATATCCTCCCCGTTAACCCTGACGAAAAAATCATTTTCATCGATGACCGAAAGCTTAATTCCTGTAAAGTCGACTTGTATCGTATCTTCATCTATCGCTTTGGCTACAAAATGAACAGCATCCATCTTGTCTTCAATTTTCCGTACAGCAACAAAATCTTTAATATAATTTCCTACCCTATTCTTAACCGAAATTACCCTTACGGCTTTTATACCGCCTTTTTCTTCTTCTGGAACCTTAATTCTTACGGTTTTAAAATCAAATAAATCCACATCGGTTCTTTCAGGGAACTCTTTCCAGTCAGCCGACTTAAATTTACCGTCTTTATCAAATTCCGCATTCATCGAATAACTGTAATTGTTTATATCCAGAATACTGTTTTCTCCGTCGGTATTCATATCATTACTAAACTGAATATATAAATAAGTCCCAATTTTCCCTTCTCCCGTCTCAACATTTTCCCTTTCATTGCTAATAAATGCCTTATCAATTATAGGTGATCCTAAATCCTCAACCACAAAATTTCCGTCATAAGGAACCATATCATTTTTTAAATAGCTTGTATCTTGTATTCCATTTATTTGAATTTTATATTCCCCATAAGACATTATTTTAGGCAATGAAAATGTAACCTTTCTGTTTGAATATTTCATGGGAACAACGGGATTGCCGTTACTTAATCCGTTTCCGTTAATTTTATTTCCGTTTGCCCATGCAATTGTATAATTAGTTCCTCTTTCGGCCTGACTGGAATTTACATCTTTATTAAATACGATAGTAAAACTCCTTCCGTCTTCCACTTTCACACTGACAACTTCCGGACTTATAATATTCGGTTTTAAATCAACTACCGTAGATCTGTCCGTTTTATTGCCACTGTAATCTTCTATTCCGTCTATATATAAAGTCGCACTGCCAAACTCTATTTTGCCTTTAAATTCCAAAATTATTTTATTGCAATTGATTTTTATAGGATTTTTCGCCGGATTGGATTTTGAATCATAATATCCGTCCTTTACTGATTTTATAGGCTCATTAAACTCAACCACAGCCTTATTCAAATCCAAAAAATTAACCGATACGATTTCAGGTGCATCTTCATCTTCTGCTGCCGTAAAATTCATCTCAACTTTTTCCATCGAAAAATTATAAAAGTCTTCAACTCCAGATACGGATATTTTATGATCCCCTTCAGTTAAATCCGCAGAAATTATAACCGTATCGGGATATTCGTATTTAACCGAGCCGGACACGGTGTTTCCGTCGATCTTATAGGAACTTGCCAAACTTGCGGGCTTCCTTTTGATCGGCTCACTGAATATAACTTGTACAGCTTTTGTTCCAAGGCCTCTGACTTCTTTAACCGCCGGTATAGTCGAATCCGTGGCCGTGAACGGAATTTCCGTTGATTCCAACTTTGCCGTTTTATTTTCATTTTCTACCTTATTTATTATAAGTTTATAGTTTTTCTGTGCCTCCATTACCGATTTCTCATCATCTTTAAGTGTCAATACCACGGTTTTTCCATCTTCCGACAATTCCGCATATTCAAACTCAAAATCAAAAGAATAGTTAGTGAGCATGGCAGCCGATTCTCTGTCAACTTTTTCGCTGAAAACTACGGAAATTTCTTTGAGGTTATCGGTATTTACCGAAACCACTTCAAACTTTTGAGGGGTCTCCACAGGTACTTCTATACCTAGCTTTTGTCCCAATGTTATTTCGGAATCCTTTATAAACGTTTTCAAAGCATTTAATGTAATAACGGACATTTCGCCTCTTGTTATTTCAGTTGAGCTTTCAACCTCAGCACCGTTTAATATTCCAAATCCTTTGGCGGTTTCAAGAGATTTGTCATATTCAATCTCATATCCCAATACTCTCAATATAATAGCGGAAAATTGCTGCGCCGTTATGTTTTCATTAAATCCGAATCTCTCGGGGCTATGTCCTTCAATTAATTTGTTTGCCACTCCCCATGCCAAATAATCCGTATAGTTGCTGTCGGAAATATCTTTGAAGCTCAAGTTTATAACTTTCGATAATCCTTCAATATTCTTTGCTCCCATCAGTCTGCTCAATAATACTACCATATCCTGTCTTTTTAATTTCTTATCAAGCATCAGATCTCCATTATCGCCTTTGAGAATTCCGGATTCCTGAAGAAATATTCCTGCCTTATTTGTCTGTTCTTCCACATTTTCTTCAGGTCCTGCTTGCGCTGCGGCAAATATCGATGAAGAAATAATCAAAACTATAACCAACATTAATGATATAATTTTTCTCATTATATAAAATCCTCCCTAACCCTTACTGATATTTTTATACTTAATATCTCATCCTTTATCCCCATTACAACCTTGTTAGATAAAGTCAAATTTTTTTAGGAAAATAGGTTTCTTACCGTATCAAAAATTTGCTTTTCTGATTCTATCTTTTCTCCGTTTCCTATTGTACAAATATTTTCCTGGTTTAATATGTCTTCAATAAGAGAAAAAAAAGAAAATATAGTTTCCCTTGTGGTATTGAGTACTTCATCTCTCTCTTTCTGAATATCCTCTTCTGTAATTCCCGACATATAGCAGCTAAAGGAATTCATTCCTTTGGCCCTCGGAGTCATAGGCATATCAAGTTCCTTAACGGTACCTATTATATAGTTTACAATATCCTGTTCCTTCATATTGAGATTCTTTAAGAAATTGGGTATACCTTTGTAAACTTCATAGGTTTCAGAAAGATTGGGGTCCCTGTAGGAAACCATATAACTATCACCATTCCTCTGAAAATCAATCATACAACCGTAGGCTCCGCCCTTCATCCTTATATTTGACCATAAATAACCATAGTTTAGAAGTACTTTAAGGACTCTCAGAGATCCTGTATATGAAAATCCGTTTTTATAATTTCCCGTCTGAGCTACATACTGTACGGCAGACGATGTTTTAAAACCTTCATTAAGCCTTTTGGGTATAAATTTAAAGGGTTTTTCCTTTATATCATCTTTATAAAGATCTCTTTTAAACTTAAGCACTAATTCTTCAAGAACGTTGTATCCTTCTTTTTCGGAAGTATAGCTTATAATCATATTTTCGGATCTAAATACATGGTTCATAAGTTCTTCTAATTTTTCTGTCAGTACTTCCTTGTTGTTGTCAAAATTCTTTTCAGTATCTTCTATAAAATGATAAAAGGACAAGCCGGAAACAATCTCTTTATAATAAGACATCGCCGAATTATACGAAAGGCTTCTCAATACAGCCGACATATGCCCTGAATTTTGAATTTGCATTTGAAACTGTGATTTCATCTCCGAAATAATCTCATAAAGCCTTTTCGTATTATCCAACTTGGAAGTAAGAATAATTTCTTCTATTATTTCAAAGGCAAAGTCAAGTTTTTCATATAAAACCGCAACGTCTATCTCGAACATGGCTTTGAATCCGTTCTTTTCTGTAGAATCCGGATAAAAATTAAGATATACAGCAATTCCACCGGAATTCATATTTATAATATTTGAAAGCTGCAAGTAGCTGTATCTCTTTGTGTCAACCTTTCCAAGAACCTGACTTAATATTCCGAGATAGGGTAGAAGTTCCCCGGGAATATTCTTAATATCAAACGACAGTTTTAAATAACCTATGCCGTTTGTAGAAATATCTTGGTGTACTATGGTTGTTCCTTCCGCATGGCTGATAGTTTGATATAAAGGCTGAGCCTTAGGACCGATATCCTCTCTTGACAGCTTAGGTATAGCATCAAGTTCTTCTTTTTTAGAAGGAGATTCCTGATATTTTTTAAGCTTATGAGTATTCTCTACAAGTTCTTCAATTTCATCCTCCGAGAGACTTGATTTATATGATGCAAGACTTTCCCTTTGTTTCTTTTCATTTTGTGCTGAGAGGCCCTTCTGAGGAACAAGCTGTACTAAAGAACTATGGGGATTGTGAAGGAGATACTTTTCGATAAGCCCTTCAAAATATCCTTCAGATGCCTTTTTCTTAAGATTATCAAATATTTCATTGAATTTAAGATATCCAAAGGGAAGTTTTTCATCATATAGCCAACTGTTATATACCTGGAAACCATATACAAGGCCCTTAGGCATTCTTCCGAAATCCGCTTCTCTATATTTAAACTCAAATATATTTATAGCGGCTCTTAAAGTATCCTTATCGATTCCGTTCTTTACAATATCCGTAAGCGTATCCCTGATGGTAGTCAAAAAACAATCTTTATTATATTGATTGCTGTTTTTAGCTATAATGCTGAAAACCGGCTGCTGTATTGAAGAATTGTAAATACTCATGACGGATTTGGCAATCCCTTTATCCAATATGGCCTGCTTCAAAGCAGCACCGGGAACTCCTATAATAGCATAGTTTAATATATCAAAAGCAACGGAAAGTTCACTGTTTTTAGCCGTTCCCACTACCGTATTGTATGAGAGAAACGTATTATCCTTTTCGGACTCGTCGTCACCGATAGGATAATAAAGTGTCCTTTCGGTCATGGCCTTAAAGGGTTTTTGTATAGGAAGTGCCGAATCTATATCGATCCTTTCGTATTTGCTTAGGTAATCTTCATCAAGCCAAGTAAGCCTCTCAGTCCAATCCATATTGCCGTATAAGTAGATATAACTGTTTGAAGGATGATAATACTTTTTGTGAAAGCATAACAACTCCTCATAATTTAAATCAGTAATACTTTCCGGCAATCCTCCCGAAATATAGGAGTAAGGCGTATCCGGAAGGACGGAACTCATATTTTCCTGATAAAGTATCGTTTCAGGCGATGAAAAAGAGCCCTTCATTTCGTTATAAACCACGCCGTTATATTTTAAATCCGAATCGGCAGAATCCAATTGATAGTGCCAGCCTTCCTGAAGAAAAATTTCTTTTCTTTCATAAATATTTGTTCTGAAAACCCCATCCATATATACACTCATCAGATTTTTAAAATCCCTGTCATTACAGCTCGCAACGGGATATACTGTCTTGTCGGGAAATGTCATTGCGTTGAGGAATGTATTCATGGAACTTTTCATAAGCTCAACAAAAGTCTCCTTGGCAGGGTATTTTTTTGAGCCACATAATACGGAATGTTCCAAAATATGAGAAATTCCTTTGTCATTTTCAGGAGGTGTCCTGAATCCTATGGAAAAGACCTTATTTTCATCATCACAGGATAAAACAACTATTTTTGCACCCGTCTTTATATGTTCCATTAAAAGACCTGTTGCTCTCAACTCTTCAATTTGTTGTTTTTGTAAAATTCTATAAGCCTTCAAATCATGTAGATCCTTCATATACTTCACCTCTTCTCTTATAGATGTTCAGCCGTCTTTCTTTTTTTAATACAAAAATCCTTTTATTTTATTTTTTACCTCTTCTTCAGTCATAACCCCCGTATGTCTTTCCCGTATTTCTCCATCCTTCATAAAGAACACCGTAGGCACACCCAATACTTTATTCTTCTTGCTCAATTCAGGATATTTAGTGGTATTTACCTTTACAATATTTACAAAAGGAACTTCATATTCTATTTCATCTAAAACCTTTGAAAACATCTTGCACGGTGTACAGGTTTCGGAAAAGAAATCCACGATAACAAATCCTTCTTTAATAACTTCCTCGTAATTTTCTGCTGTTGCTAACTGAATCGCCATAATTATACCTCCTCATATTTTTTTATATAATAATTTTTAATTATTTCTCTGTAATAGCTTTGATATTGGTTTGATTCATAGTATTCAAATGTAATCGCTTTTTTGGCATCTTCAGGATTTAATTTATACATAGTATAATACTCTCTTATACTTTCTTCATATTCTTCCCGAGACGGCTTATATCCATTCCTGCCCCCGTTGTAAATCCCGAGTAATAAAACAGGGAACCTGGCTGTTTCCATATTTTTTACCATCTTTAAAAACTCTTTATAACTTTTCACAGGTATCCTTCCGTTAAAGTCATCTTCCGTCATTGTTTCCAGCGTTAAGCCTTCAACAGCCGCAAGTTCCCTGGCTTTTTGAATTTCTAACCCGCTGAGATATTCTATATCTTCCTCATTGATATCAAATTTGCTTTTAGCAATAACCTGTTTTATAACATTTTCCGTAAGATTATACAGCTTGGAATCTAAAACTTTATTTTTTTGATCTTCATACAACTTAGCAATTAAACAATTTGCTGTAGTTATATTATCAATTTTTTCTTTTTTCACCATTTCATCATTTAATTCCGGTATCTCTCTCCTTGTAATGCTCAAAACTTTTATATCGACATTGATGCCGTCTACAACGACATTTTTATCTTGGCCTTTTGTCATTCCTATCAATTCATCTTCTATCTTCTTTTCAAACAATCCAAGCCCTACATTTATAGCGATACTTTCCTTATTAAGCTTAGGATTTCCACTTTTTAAGGAACATACGGCAATATCTCCTTTTCGTACCTCAGGCACCTCGGAAGATATCTTATTTTTCTTCCTTATACGAAGAATTTCTTTCTCAATATCGTTTTTATCTATGGTATAAGTAAGATCTTCTCCGGATATATCTGCCTCTCTGAAATTAAATTCTTTAATTATTTCTGAGCTTAAACTTTTCATCTGATAATCCCCTTCCGTTTATTTTTATGTTATTTTTCTATACAACCTCTTGTGCTCCTATAAACTCTTTAAAAACTTCGCTTGATTCAAGAACATCTTCATATGTGCCTTCCGCTTCAGCAATTCCTTCTTTTATAACTACAATATGATCCGCTCTTTTTACCAAATCCATATCGTGACTTATCATTACTGTGGTACGCCCCTCCATCAAATTACCAAGAGCCTGAAGGACATCCTGACGGCAGATGACATCTAAACTGTTGGTCGCCTCATCTAAAAACAAATATTCCGGGTCCTTCATTATTACCCTTGCTATAGAAATACGCTGCTTTTCTCCTCCTGAAATCCTGGAGTTAAAGGGGCTTACTACTGTACCAAAGCCATTCTCCAATTTCATAATGAAATCATAGGCATTAGCCAGTTTTGCGGCTCTTATTATCTCTTCATCCGAGTAATCATGGTTTGTTCCATAGGCAATATTATCCTTTATTGTCCCTGACATAAGCTGGCCGTTTTGTGATACATAACCTATTGCGGAACGCCATTCTTTAAGTTTAATATCCGAGATATTGTCGTCGCCGAACTTTATCGCCCCATTATTCGGCTCATAAAATCTTTCAAGAAGTTTAAATATAGTTGTTTTTCCACATCCGTTAACTCCTACTATTACTGTTTTCTTCTCTTTCGGTATGGTAAAATTTATATCTTTAAGAACATTATTCTCGTTGTCATATGAAAAATTAACATTTTGTAATTTAATATCTGTATCAGGTCTATTCATGGACACCCTTCCATCCGTAATTTCGTTGTTAACATTCATAAGCGCCACAATCTTAGCGGTACCTCCCTGACTGCCTTTGATACTCTGCCATTGTGTAACTATTTCAAAAAACGACGGCATAAGTATCATGGAATAGGAATAAAAATCCACCAAACCTTTAACTTCCATCTTACCGGATCTTACATAAAAAGCTCCTCCTGCAAAAACTATTATCATAATCGCATATTCTGTTATCTTTCCTATAGGTACCTGCAATGAAGACAGTGCTGCGGCTAAAATATCTGCCTTATATTTCGTCATACTTGCTTCAAGACCTGTTTTATACTCTTCATTTTCCATACTTTCGCTCTTAATATAATGAATACTTGCAAGACGTTCTCCAAAATAATTTGTTATTGCAGAAAGAGCTTTCTGGACAACAAACTTTATTTTATACTGGAATTTCCCGATAATCATGATAACAACTATTGCAACAGGAATCACCAACAAAATAAGTTTAGAAAGATTATGATATATCTTATTCATCTCCAAATAAGCAACAACAAGGCCGTATATTGAAGCAAAGAACTCTATTACTGAATTTGGTGCACTCACTGCCAGTTCAACGTCCGAGGTTATACGTGAAACAAAGCCTTGCGGGGATTCCTTGTCATATACACTCATAGGAATATGAAGAAACTTTTCCCACACTATTTTCCTCGCATTTCTGGTAGTAATCATATTGAAGAATCCTGATACAAGCTTATAACCCAATGTAATAAACAAAGATACTATGGTAATTATAATAAAACCTTTAAGAAAACCCTCTTTAGATATTTCAGCCTTATATATGGCGGATGTATACGGAACTATCATAAGGTTAACTTTTTTGATTCCGAAACTAAAAATTGCCGTCATTATGAGCAGATGCCAAGGCAGCTTAATCTGCGTGTAGAACTTAAAAAAGTTTTTCCATGAAGAATGTTCTTCTTTATCTTTTCTATCCATCAATTTACTCATGCTAATTTTTCACCACCCATCATACGTCTGTAAAAGTTGTTGCTTAATAATAATTCCGTATGGCTCCCCGAAGAAATGCTTCCGTCTTCATTAAATACAACAATATGATCCGCATCCAATACAGCTCTTTCATCGTGAGCCACTATTATTACGGTACGGTTCTCTTTAAAGCTCTCAATTCCCTTCATAATTTCGGATACGGCTACTGCATCAAGGTTAGACGTAGGTTCGTCAAATATCAAAATATCGGGATTTAGGAGCAAAGCCCTTGCAATTGCTATTCTCTGTCTCTGCCCTCCCGACAGTTTCGATCCAAACTGACCTACCTGAGTATCATAACCATCAAGCCGTTTCATGATAAATTCATGGGCATTTGCTTCAACAGCAGCCTGAATGATTTCCTCATCGGATACTTTTCTTTTAACACCGTAAACAATATTGTCTTTTATACTTCCAGACATCATAGGTGCATCTTGGGAAACATAGGCTATTTTGTTTCTCCAATTTTTTAAATTAAAGTCTTGAATATCATTACCCCCTATTGTTATCTTTCCGTTTTTGGGAGGATAAAATCTCTCAATCAGTTTTATAACAGTCGTTTTCCCGATACCACTGGGTCCGACAATAGCCGTGGTTTTATTTTCAGGTATAACAAAGGAAACTTTTTTCAGTATATCGGTATTATCATAGGAAAAACTTACATCTTGAAAAATAATATCTCCCGATTCAAGTGCTTCATATTTATATGGAAGAAATCCTTCTTCTGGTTCTTCAAGAACCTTTGCAACCCT
The DNA here is from genome assembly GCF_900095615.1 of Sporanaerobacter sp. PP17-6a. NCBI lineage: Bacteria > Bacillati > Bacillota > Tissierellia > Tissierellales > Sporanaerobacteraceae > Sporanaerobacter > Sporanaerobacter sp. PP17-6a. Next base: position 13,716 of record NZ_FMIF01000009.1, read on the forward strand.
GTATAAAGAACCTTGTGTTGATTTAATTGTTTCCCATACTCCTTTTTTGGAAGCTATTCTGTTAAATATTTGGGTAGCAAAGAGGTAAAATGCATACCATGTGGCCGCATTCATTGTCCCTTTTTTCAGAAAATGGATTCCCGTCAATATCAAAGCAACATTTTGTCCGAGGGTTAGAAGCGTGCTCACAGGGCTCTCAGTTAATTGTATATACAATAATTTTTTATTTGCTTTATAAAGCCCGTCTACCGCATTGTTCCCTCTTACACTCTCATAACTTTCCTTGTTAAAAGCTTTTATAATAGGCATCGTTGTTATGAGTTCGCTTAAAAAGCGCGTAAGATTTGAGACTTCTTCACGAATTTTAAACTGAGCCTTTAAATACAGCCGTCCAAAAACGAAAGAAAGAATTACAATAAAAGGCATCATTGCAATAAGAATATATACAAGGCTTTTGTCATATTGGGAAATTTGCCTTAAAGTAATATAAAGCGTATAGAATCCAAGCAATTCACTTATTACCACATCCATTATAAAACTTCTGAGATTCTGTGTGTCTGAGGTTATACGACTTATTAAACTGCTTGCCGGAACCCTGTCAAAAAATTTCATTGGAAGAGATAATACCTTATTCCATAAAACATTTCTGAAGTTTCTGTCTATTTTGGCATTAACTACCGCACCTACAAATGTATTAATCTGACCAATTAAGCTAACAAGTATTGACGAAACAATAACCATAGTCACTATCTGTACACTGACGTTTCCTGCAAAAAGTTCCCCCGTTTTACTTGGAACAAGTAAAAAAAGTTTCGAGCCAATCATACTGATTATGCAATATATGATAATGCTCACGATAGGAAGCTTTGCTTTTAAGCATAACCTGAAAAACGATTTCCAAATTCCTTTATTTGGATTTATCCTGACCTCTGCTTCATTTTCCTTCATCATAATTCCCCCTCAAAATGATATCCTTTTCCTCAAAAAAACATTAATTTTCTTTCTGCTCTGCTATTCACTTCCCTTCTTTTCAAATCCATTATCAGATGTTTCCCAGGAATTTTATTTCTCCGATAATAACAAACATTCTAAACAATTATTTAATTTTAGTTTATAACTTTAAGGTGCCTCTATCAATCGACTTTGTCTATTTGGGTATTTATACGGTCTATTTCGTATATTTTGATGTATAAATTTATAATAATTGATGAAAAAAAATGAGCCAATCTATAACAGATCGGTTCATCTTCTATTCTCTTTTATGCCTTTATTAAAAAAATTTCATTCCTCTTTTTAAAAGCAGATGTTTTAATTCCCCGTATTTATCACGGCTTAACGGTAGAAGCTCCTTCACGCCTTTCAATTGGATATTATAAGTTCTCTTAAATTCATCCAAGGTTATCTTTTTTATTTTTTTTATAGGTATTATAAAAGATTGATGTGAACGAAAGAAATCATAATTTTCAAATATCATCTCCAGTTGTTGTAAAGAATCCTTTGCATTAAATACTTCCCCATTGCTGCATATAATGCAAGTTTTCCTTCCCCTTCTTTCTATATAAGATATTTCATCAACATCTATCAGCTCAAATCCACCTTCTACATTTACCCCTATTTTTATTTTTCTTTCTTTCATTTTTTGACTTTTGATATTTTTAATTCTCGATAAAGTTTGGTCAAGCCTTAACAAATTTAAAGGTTTCGTTAAGAAATCGGTCGGATAATATTCATAGCTTTCGAGGGCAAAATCAGTATGGCCTGTTAAAAACACTATCATCGTATCACTGTAATATTTTCTTATATGATTGGCCACTTCAAATCCGTCTATATCATTCATCTCTATATCCAAAAATATTACATCCACTTTATTGTTCTGCAAAAATTTAATAACTTCTTCACCGCTTTTTAATAAGCCGACGACTTCAACAAAATCAAAATTTTTTAAATCGTCATTTAAAACATCTAAAGAAATCTGTTCATCATCCACCAGCAACACTTTTAATTTCAAATCCATATATTATCTTCTCCTCGAAATAATTATTGATATCTATTCGGAATCTGGGCGATAAAATGAATAATATTTCCTTCCAATTCAGTATACAATGCTCCGTCGTGTTTTTGGATAATTTTCTGAATTGTATTTAATCCGATTCCTTCATGATTGCTTTTGGTAGAATAACCGAATTTAAATATATTTCCAAAATCCTTGTCAGCATCTTTCAATTCATTTGAAACCTTTATAACCTATTACCGCCCCGTTTAAAAAACATAACTTCTATCCACGGCCTATTCTTTGAATCTTCCACCTCGTCTACTGCATTTTGAATTAAATTTCCCAGTATTTTATTAATCTCATATACCGTACAAGAAGTATTTTTCAAATCATAATATATTTGAATTTTAAGTTCAATTCCTTTACGTAACAATATTTCTCTGAAATTACTTAGAAAAGCACTAACAGCTGGATGATAAATAGGGAGTACCTCATTTACGCTCTGGGTGCTCTTAACCATGGTATCAACATATTCTCTGCATTCATTATATTTTTCGTTTCTCAACATTCCCGAAATAGCCTGAATATGAAAATTAAAATCATGGCGCTGTGATCTGATCATTTCCATAAAATTAGTCATTTCCTTCTGATACTGCTTATCCGTAAATATTTCAATCTGTTTCATTTGGTAAATATAAATTCTTTTTATATAATACATAAAAAAGGCAATAAAAATATATGTAAAGGTTACAATAATAACCTGACTCTTTATTAAATACAAGTTAAAATCGGTCAGAACAAAATAAAGCCATATCAAAATACATATCAGCAAGATAACAATTGTCAATCCGTATTGACTAATTCTATTATTATCCGGATCAATGAAAAGGCTTTCTAAGCTTTCTTCATCTTTCCTGTAAATAAAATAATTTATAAGTATATAAATCAATATACAGATTATATTCAGGAATAAATGATTCACAGCTTCTATTCCGATATATCTGCTTATGGAATAAATAAGACTTAAAAGACACAAAACAGATAAATTTAAGACAGATGAAATCAAAATTCCCGCAGCGGTTTGTAAATATGTAGATTGTAAAATTTTTTTCAGCACGGGAATCGATAGTACCAACATTATTAATATAATTATATTGTTATAATACAAAAATACAGAAGATATATAATATAAAACATATAATATAAATGAAAAACATGTTATTTTTTTGATATTATCTTTTGTGTTTTTTTCCACAAACAAAAATCCACAAGACAAACTTGTGTTTAAAGAAATAAACCCGGCTAATGAGTTAATTAACTTTGCTATCCACACTTTTCTCATTTCCTTCTATAAAATATTTCTTATTCTCTATTTTTATTATATACTTTTGCAATAAATTATAGAAAAGAATTTACAAAGACAAAGAATAATTTAAAAACGAACATAAACGCCTAAAAATCAATATTACTATAACACTTTATAGTATATATAATGGAAATGAAAAAATCAATATCATGAAAATTTCATAAAAAATGCGGGTTCTAAGAACCCGCTATAGAAGATATTTTGTAATATCTTCCTCTATATTAATATAAGAGAGCCTACTTGTTTAATATCAAGTCATACAGTCTGTAAAGCATCACTGCTGTATTTCCTCTGCATATCTTATCCAATATTTATAACTAAAAAATAAAGCCCCGGTTTCCACACAGAATCCGAGGCTTTCGAACAGTCAACAGTCTATAATAAATTTCATTTTACCTCAATCCCGGAAGGTTAACGCTATCTCCATATAGGCAGGTCTCCTGACTTATGGTTCAACACTGCCTTTCACCTTCCCAAAAATAAAATTTTCAGTGGTATATTTGAAAAGCCGCTTTCCACTTACAGTGACCGGATCGTTCAGGATTTTCACCTGATTCCCTTTTAATCTCTAAAAACAGAGAACCTAAATGATAATATTCAATTACTTAATAACTTACTTTTAAATCCATTTATATTATATAACATATTTTAATTATAAACAACATCATAAAATTTTAATTATTATTTAAAAATATCTTATTTCAATTCTTCGTTTATTTCTCTGACATAAATCCCGGATACGCGAGCCAAAGGTAATCAAAAGGACTTCCTTTATTTGAAGCCTTTTAAATCCATTTAAAGACAAGTTTACAAGAGCTCTCCCGTTATACAAAAGCAATACCGACCCAAGGTGTCGACCCTCGAATCGGTATTGCTTATTTATCTCATGACCAATTCGTACAACCTATATAACATTGCAGCTGCTTCTGCTCTAGTTGCTTTTTGTTTCGGCATGAACTTTCCTTCGCTTCCATCTATAATTCCATTATGAACTGCTGTTGCCGCTCCCTTTTCAGCCCATGAAGCTACAGATTCATTATCATTAAATTTAGTTAGCTCTTCCTTGTCCTGTGCTTTATAAAAACTATTTTCCAGTATTTGTCCTATAATCTTTGCCATTTCTTCCCTAGTAATATATCCATCCGGATCAAATTTTGTCAGTGATTTACCACTCATTAGACTATTTTCATATACTGCTGTTACCGAACTATAGTACCATTTATTGTCGGGCACATCTTTAAATATAATCTTCTCATCAGACCCTTCTTTATATTTAAACATTCTGGATACCAAAGCTGCAAATTCTGCCCTCGTTATGTTTAAATTCGGAGCAAATTCCGTAGCAGTCTTTCCGTATATAATTCCTTTTGCCTCCATGGATTCTATAGCTTCTTCCGCCCATTTGTATTCAGATATATCTTTAAAGTCATTTTTCCCTTCTTCTACTGTTAACTTGCCGGGTTTATTGGTTAAAAGCTTAATTACTTTCTTACCTTCATCATATACTCCGCCTATTGTTTCTTTTTCCCCGTTTTCTCTTATTAATACAGCCGTTATTTTGTTTTTATCGGTAACTATCTTATCATAAGGTATAATAATTTTTATCGGTTTTTCAAATTGGGTTAATACTTTATCCCCCAGCTTGAATTCAACAATCAATATGTTTACTTGTTTACTTATATTGATATTTATATCTTCACCTATATCCCTGCCTAAAAAATCGGGAGTTATTTCAAACACACCTAAACTTGACACTATTCTTATGTTATCTATGTTTTGTTCCATTGCTTTTTTTAATAATATATGAGGTAATACTATATTATTTTTGTTTTCTTCCTTTTCTACCACTTTTATTGCAACTGTCTTTTTGCTTAATCTATTTGGTTCTAATGTAATATCGGATAATTTACTTTCTATCTTTTCGGAAATTTGTAACATACTATCAATTATCTTATTACCTTCATTTTTATTTCTTAACCTATTAACTGCCTCTAATGCAATTCCCATATTTTCTTGAGATATTGTACAAATTTCTTCTATAATATTACCTTCTGTTTTATTGTCTATAAGGTTGCCTAAATTTTGAGTTATTTCCAGAGAACTATTAGCTACCTTTGCCACTAGCTCTTGTGTTTTTACCTTCTGTAATGATATCAGTAAAATTTGAGTAGCTTTCTTTCCATCGGCTAACAGTCCTTCTAGTTCTTCCGGCTTTAAGCTATCCGCTGTTTTATCTTTAAAATATTTGGTAATCTCGTCTATTATTTCTCCTATTCTTTTTTGGCTGATATCTTTACTGTTTACAGTATTAAATGCTTGGTCTATTATGCCGTTCGCAGTGCTACCTCCACTTGAATCCCCTCTTTCATGGGGATTCCCAATGTCCTTTCCTAAATCGTAAGTATATAGCCAAGATATATTATCTCCATTGTTGACTCTTACTTGTCCTGCGCCTACATTAGGAAATCTGCCGTTTACAGAATACATCCATCCGCTGTCCGGTCCTTGGTCAAATTCTCCCTGTCCATCTATGCTGGCTATATATCCTGCACGATCTTCATATGTTATATTATGTCTGTCCAATTCTCTTTTAGTAAACCTTAATACCGTATCTCCCTTTTCAATTTTAACATTTGATTCATCCAATATAGTTCCTCTATATCCCTTTATATATATATTGGCTACTTCCGGTTTAGTAGGATCAGGGCCTTCCGGATCAGGATCTATGATAGTTTTTTCCATGACTATTTGTTTTGCTGCTGTTTTACCGTCTATATTTACTTGGCAATCATAAGTTTTCTCCGTATCCAAATTGGCCCTAAACTGTATCTTCCCTAAATCATCCGTAACTCCTTGATCCATGTAATAATATCTGAATTCATCCTTTACAGTTATGCTTACAGGTCTGTTTCTATCGCCCTTTATATTTATTACTGCCTCACTGCCTTTTTGAATATAATTGATATCTATGCTTGTTTCCGCAACAACTAATGAAGAGGTCAATAAAAATAAAATCAACATTATAGGCATTATACGTCGCATATTTTTTCTCATCTTACCACTCCTTTGATTTAATGCTGAAATGACCTTAGGTTTAGCCTGAGGTCATTATCAGTATTACTAACTGGCTACTTTTATCTCTTTTGCATCCTGCATTATTATATTTTGATATTTTAAATCATCCCACAGAAAAGCCTTTATACAATAGTTTCCCGTATCCGGTACTAAGAAACCTGCAGTCAGCTCCAGCTCCTCTTTGCCTTCCAGTTCTTTTTTGACTATTGAATAATTCAACAGTCTATTGGTTTCATTATCATATAAAGTAATTATCAGTGTTGCCGGCCTTCTTTCTTCCGTTAGATTTCTCAGCTTTACCTTTGCGTTGGCTTGCTGTCCGTTTTTAACCTCTATGTCTCCGATGTACTCTATTTCGAATTCTTTTTCATGTATTTCCAACACTATGCTATCTTTTATATCATTACCTTTTACTTTTGCCGTTATTGTCACATTTCCCGGTTTTTTAGTTGTTACTCTGCCGCTTTTATCTACTTCTGCAATTTCATTATCGGAACTGGTCCATTCAATTTCCTTGACGGGTACTATTTGTCCTTTTTCATCATATCCTGTTACAAATAATTTTATCGTTTCACCCTCCGTTATTTTATCTGTGTCGGGTTTATTTATCTTTATCCCGGCTACTTCATTGGTATTAAGCCTTATTTCATTAAACATGGATTTACCTTTATATACATCTGCCAATGCAATAAATGCCTGTTCCGTTACACTGTCTATTTCCGGTTCCTCCGGATTCCATTCCGATTCTTTTTCAAAATGTCCGTCTTTATAGAAATTCATCAAGGAGTCCACCATGGTTTTTCCACCTTTAGTCCATTTTTCAGACAAGGGATCTTCTCCTGCTGCTATTAATCCTTGGAGAACTGCCGATGCAGAATATGGGTTTTCCGAACCCCATACTATAAATCCACCAGTATTTGCATCCTGTTCTCCTCTTAGATAGTTTAGACTCGTGTCAATTGCGGTTTGAACCCCGGATTTGTCTCTATGTCTTGCCAGCGCCGTCAATACCATCCCGGTTTCATCAACTCCTCCGAAACTGCCGTCAGCCTTCTGATAACTTAATAAGGCCTTTACCGCATTATCTTTATTGTAATCCGCATCTGCCATATCCAATGCCGATACACTAAAGGCAAGGATTGTAGAATAATCATCATATTTCCCTATGATGAATTTACCTTCTTCATTTTGTGCATCTACTAAAGATTTTACATAGTCTTTGTTGTTATGACTATAGGGATTTTCCCCCGCTGCTATTAATCCCATTATATTAGATACATGTTCTGATACGGATTCAGGATTTTCATTGGTTTCAAATTTAGAATTTATTTCAATTAAATCTTCTTCTAAATTATCACTTGTGAAATTATATCCAAGTGCAGCTCTGAAAGTAAATTCATCTTTATAGAAGTAATATTTTCTTAAGGCTTCTATTGCATCTTCTATTGTTAAATCTTTTTCCGCCACTCTTATCTTCACAGTATCTTTTATATTTTTATTTTCTGCGAGAGCTGCCGTTATATTTACTTCTCCCTCTTTATGTGCCGTTAACTTTCCGCTTTTATCTATTGTGGCTACTTCAGCATTGGAGCTTAACCACATTATCTCTTTATCGGTTAATATCGCATCTCCTTTACGGACTTCCGCCGTCAGCGGTAATTCTTCTCCTACTTTTACGGATGTTCTGTCAGCTATTATTCTTATAGTTAATTCTTCCGGTTCTTCACCTGTCAGTTCTTTCCAAGTTGGTGCTTCATCCCTCATATAATCATAAGTACAGAACCAAATAACCTTATCTCCTTCTTTAAGTTTTACTTTATCAGCAGTTGTATCCGGAATCTTATCATTAACAGTAAACATCCAGCCACCTGTATCCGGCCCCGTAATTCCGTATATGGAAGTTATCCAACCGGCCGTTCCTTCATATTCATCAGTAGTCGCCTGTAACGAACCAAATACAGTAAACCCTCCGTCATATTCGTCTTTGTCTATAATCACTTTTTGCGGAGCGGATTTTATTTCATAATCTCCGTCTTCGTTAAATACTATTATGGCCGTATTTACTTCCAATGTCTTTAATTCTTCTACAACAGTTATTTTAAGGTTATCTCTGATTTCAGTATCATTAACCGTAACGGTTATCGTAGCTTCTCCTACACTTTTAGCTTCCACGTTTCCATCCGTTACAGCAGCTATATTTTCATTTGAACTTGTCCAAATCAACTCTTGACCCGACAGTATTTTCCCGTCTTTATCATATACCTTTGACGTTAACGGTAAAGACTGTCCCACTTCCATTTCGGTTCTATCAGGTTTAACTATCTCCACTCTGTCAGGTACCACACCCGGGTCTGTCTGTAATCTTAATAGTTCAAACATGGACCTTTGGTTCTTTAAATCCATTAATGCACCGAAAGCAGTGTATGTTGCTTCATAATAAGTATATTCATCTTCTTCGCCTTTTCCATAGCCACTGTTTTTCATATTATCCTTTACGGTTTTGCTCTTTACTATGGCATTAAGCATAGTTGAACCGTTCTTTATCCATTCCTCATCTTCCAATGGGTTTATTCCATTTGCTATTAAGCCCTGAATAACTCTTCCTGTTGCTGTCGGACTGTTGGTTCCCTTTTCAAATCCAGATTCAATATCAAATCCTCCGTCTTTATTTTGTTTAGTCTTCAAATAAGCCAGTATCTCATCTATTTTAACATGTACACCATCTATATCTTTATGGTTTGATAAGGCTAACAATACTATTCCCTCTGTCTTTATATCTTTATAGGTATGAGAGTCACCTTTTTTATCATATATCTCTATCAATTTTGAAACTATTTTTTCTTTGTTATAGTTTCCGCCGGCCATGTCCAGAGCTATGACCGACCTTGCCTGTGCTTCTACGGAGTTTTTATCACTATCTGCTTTTACAAATTCCCCTTCATTTTCTCCGTCCGACTGTTGTGATTCTTCTAATTCTTTTACTAAATTTCTGATTTTACCTTTATCGTTATACTGTCTTGGGTCTAAATCGGCTCCTATTAATGTTATTATGGATTGAGACAACTGATATGAGGATTTGTTGTCTTCATCTATATAAAGATGCTTTTGAATATTGTCTACATCCATTCCGGCCAATCTTGCCGCTCCCGGTGCCATCATTTCTAAACCTGCATTTCCTGTGCTTCCGCTGCTGTCTTCTGTCATATATGCTTCATAGCATTGCTTCAGGAATTCTATTTCTTCGTCTAAATCTATCGGTGTCACAGGTTCTACTGGTTCTTCTCCTTCTTTTGTGTATGTGAAAACTATTGTGTTTTCTTTATTATTTAATGTTACTGTTTGTGATTCCGGTGTTATATAACCTTCTATATCTTCCGGCTCAAAGGTGTATTGTTTATTCATTTGATAATAGTTTGGAGATAATTCGTCTAATCCTAAAACTATACCCCAGCCGATATCATAAGGATCATTATAATCTAACAGGTATTCCTTACTCCCTTCTTCAATTACCAGATTTGGTTCCCAGCTGGTACCTATATTTTCAGCCTTTTTTAATTCTTTTCCTACAACCGTTTTATTATTCTTTATACCCTTACCTTCCTCATCTTTATACTCCATTGTTACTGATGCGGGATTTACTATTCCGAAGGTATTTTCAGGTGTTGCTCCCGAATTATTGTATACCCTTGCAAATTTAACTTTTCCTGTCCAATCATCTATTTTTATCTTATTTGCACTAAATACGGCATTGGCACCTTCTTCCGGCCATTCTTCCACCGTATTCGGAATGATAACTTCATTAATTGAGTTGTTGGCAAAAGAATTGATTTCCAGCTTTTCTATACCTTCTTCAAAAGTAATTTTTGTTAACCCGGCATTATTGAAAGCATCTTTCTTAATCTCTTTAATATTTCCGGGTATATAAACTTCTCCCAATTCACAATACCTGAAAGCTTCTTCTCCTATTGTTTCTAAGGTATTAGGAAAAGAAATTTCCTTTATATTTTTTTTGTTGGAAAATGCTTTATTCCCTATATGTTTTACTTGTACACCATATATCTCTTCCGGTATTACTAAGTTTTCCGGTATTTCTTCGCTTTCTTTATATCCTGTTATAGTACCTGTTTCTTCGTCGAACTCAAATGAAGTTTCCTCTTCCCTAGGCGTTACCGTTACATCAATACTCCCTGTTATTTCCGGATTTGAGTCCAGTCTTGCTATTACGGTTACGGTGGTTTCTTCCGAGACTTCTCCGGCTTTAAAAGTATCTAAATATAAATATCGTAATACAGCAGGATTTGAACTCTCAAATGTTACTTCTTCTTTTTCTAATTCTTCTCCGTCACCGTTTAAAACTTTAGCGAATATTATTTGTTTATCCCCCGGGTAAAGCGGTGTTATCTGCTGCCCTCCCGGAAAGCTTAATTCTATACTTGCCGGTTTTGTCGGATCTTCTACCGGTTCTTCTCCTTCTTTTGTATATGTGAATGCTATAATATTTTGCCTGTCATTTAATGTTACCGTTTGCGATTCCGGCGTTATATATTCTTCTATTTCTTCCGGTGCGAATGTGTATTGCTTATTCATTTGGTAGTAATTTTCCGATATTTCATCTATTACATTTATTAAATTATATCCAACACTTTTATCCACATCATAATTCGATAAATCTTTTCCTGAACCTTCTACCGCTATCCATGTTGAACCTTGTTTTTCTGCCCTTTTTAATTCTTTTCCTACTATGGTTTTGCTTGAAGCTATTTCTGCACCTTTACTATCTTTATATTCTATAGTTACAGATGCCGGATTTACTATTCCAAAAGTATTCTTAGCTGTTGCTCCTGAATTGTTGTATACTTTTGCTAATATTAAATCTGTAGCACTTTTATTATTAATGTCTCTGTTGTTTCTTCTAAATATCGGCTCATCTTTTCCTGTGGGCCAATTTTGTACTGTACTCGGTATATTTATTTCTTCTACAGAGTTGTCTTCAAATGCCTTTGCGCCTATGTTTTTTAAGCCTTCATGCAATATTATATTAGTTAATAAGTTTGTCTTAAATGCCCCTGCCTGTATTTCTTCTATATGCGAAGGTATTTCTATTTCTGTAAACTTATTTTCCATCAGAGCTTCTTCACCTATGGATGTAAGACTTTCAGGAAATTCTATAGCTGTCAATTGATTATAAGCTAAAGACCTTTTCCCCAGCGTAGTCAATGTGCTAGGTAATTCTATACTTGTAAAATTATTTTTTTGAAATGCCATATACCCTAAAGACTCTAAACCTTCCGGCAATACCACACTATTAAGCTGTTTATTTATTCCCCCGCCATACTGTGAATAATAAAACGCATTATCTCCTATATGTTTTACCGGTACACCGTTTATCTCTGCCGGTATTACTAAATCCGCCGGCGGGTTTCCATCTTTATATCCTGTTATAGTTCCTGTCTCTTCATCAAATTCAAATGGTGTATCCTCCGAACCCTGAAGTTCAAACTCTTCTTCTTTTGGTTCTTCTGTCTTTCCCGTTATTCCCTGTTCTTCTTCCTCGGAAGGTTTTGTTTCTTCGGAATTTGTTGATTCCTTTGTTCCTTGGAGTTCTTCCGTTATACCTATATTGGCTTCCCGGGCATCGGCCATATTGCTGACAACCAAAGAAATCGGAGATAAAATTATACTCAATGCTACCAATATAGATAAAAATCTGAATCTTTTTTGCATATCCTCACTCCTCATCTTTTATTATTCGAATCTATTTTACTAAATATTTGAAATAAATTTTTTAATATAATACTCACCGGTTGATGGTATTAAAAATACGGTTTCCATATCAATTTCTTCTTTCGGACCAAATTCTCTGTTTATTGACGAATAGTTAATCAACTTATCCGTCTTTTTGTCATATAAACCTACTGTAAATGTTACTTTTCTGCTTTCATCGGTAAGATTGGTCACCTTGTATTTCAATTCGGTATGTTTGCCGTTAACTATAGCTTCCCCTGATAAAGATTCTATTTTGAAATTCTTGTCATTTTCATCTCCTTCCCCTTCTGTAAGCTCTGCCCATGTCGGTACCTGTCCATCCATACCTTTGGGGCTATAAAACCATACCACCTTATCTCCTTCTTTTAAGGTTGCCTTATCCGGAGTAACATCAGGAATTTTATCGTTAACAGCATATATCCATCCGCCCATACCTTTATTTTCGATTCCGTATATGGATGTTACCATACTCCCCGTCATTTCATATAATGATGTAGTTGCCTGCAAGGATCCTAAGGCTGTTAATCCTGCACTATGAGATTTAGTACTTATCGTAACTTGTTTAGGGTCGGATTTCATTTCATAGTCTTCTCCCTTGTCTACAGCTATGGCTGTATATACATCTAAAATTTTTTCCGGTTCTTCAGGTTTATCCGACAATGTCCTTGACCTTACAATATAATCGGAGTATCCCGCTTTTTTTAAATCCACCAATGTATAAAGGGATTTTTGTGTTGCAGCAATCCATCCCCTGTTGTTTTCACTTTCCCCTTCCAAATTATCAAATGAGCCGTTATCTTTCCATAATATAAACATGGATTCTATCGGATTTCTATCTCCTTTAGTCCATTTCTCGGATGTCAGATCTTCCCCTACGGATAACAGGCCGCTGATTACTTCGGCATTATTCCCTGTGATATATGTTTCCGTATAAAAAGCTCCGTCGTCTTTCTGTATGGAGTGTAAATATCCTATAGCTTTGTTGATACTTTCTCCCACACCGTTAAAATTTTTATGTCTGCTTAAAGCCTTCAAAGCATATCCGGTATTTATCGGTACCGAAGATTCTCCCCTTTCTTTAAATCCACCTTCCCCGGTCTGTGCCAAAAGTATATTATTTATAACTACACTTTCATCATAAGGAATTTTTTGGTCTTCATATTTTTCATTGTATCTGTCTACAGCTATTACAGCCTTTAAATAATTTTGATTTCCGTAGCCATAATCCCCTTTGTTTATTTCTTGGACTATTTCTTCTATTAAATTTCTGCCTTTAAAATCAGCCGGATTTTCACCTATATCCAGCATAATAAGGGCTTGGTTAGCCTTACTTGCTAAGTATTGTAGATTTATATCATATGACGGTTCATAGTTTTTATTGGCATACCATTTATCTAAATTCATTCCTGCCCTGGTAAGGGTTGCGGTTTCCCACGCGTCAAGGTTACCTTGGTTTTCCGTATAATATACGGTTTCATAATAAGCCTTTACAGCTTCAATAAATTTATCAAGGGTATTATCCGCTTCTTCTTCATTCTCGAAAACTGCTATTGCAGTACTATCTTTAATATCTGTATTCTTAATCTTTGCGGTGATATTTACAGAACCGGCCTTATGTGCCTCAGCATCGCCATTTTCATCAATAGAAACTATTTCAAAATCAGAACTCGTCCATTCAACCCCATTGTCTTCCAATTCATTTCCATTAACATCCAGTACAGTAGCTTCTAATTTAAATTTATCTCCCTTTACTATCGGAGTATCTTTCAATCCTTTGATAATTATCTTTGCAGGTTTACCAATTATTTGTTCTACTCTAATAGTTATTTCATCATATATATCTTCAAAGAACTTTACCTTTACTCTTACTTTGGTCTGTCCTTCTTTTAATCCCTTTACATTTCCATCTTGAACTTCCACTATAGTATTGTCTAAACTTTCCCAGACAACTTCCTTATTCACAGGTTCTCCATTTTCAAATACTTTAGCTTCTAATTTAATTGTTTCTCCTTGCTTCAAAGTCAGTTCTTTTGATTCTCCCTGTATTTCTATGGTGAAATCTTTAGGTTTTTCATTACCCAGTTCATAATACATGGATTTATTCGCACTTAAATCCACCAAAGCTGCAAATCCATATACCTCTTGCCCGCTTTTTGGATATGCATTATCAGGCAATACTTTAAATTGATCCCCTACTTTTAAGCTCAATAATGTATCTAATAGAGTAATTTTATTCCCATACTTATCTTCTTTTGTCCATTCATCAGAATATATATCTTCACCGGATGCTATTAATCCTTGAATTGCAAAAGAGTGGGTTTTACAGTTTTCTATTAATGCATTTTCATTTTGCACAAATTTCAGATGGTTTTTTATACCTTGAACAGCTTCTTCAACACCTTCCAAATCCTCATGTTTTGAAAGAGCTATAAGGGCTAATGAGTTAAGTTCATTGTTTGGGTCATCATTACTTGTATTCTTTATATAATATCTTCCCGAACTATTTATAAATTTACTTAATAATGAATTTACGGCTCTTTGTTCGTCATAATCTGCTCCCGCCATATCTAAGGCTATTATGGCATTGATTAACCATTCTGGATTTGTATCCTCATAAAAATTGCTATCCAATATTTCTTGAACATAATTTTTATCATAATAATCCTTTGGATCTTTTCCAATGGCAATAGCCATCATTATATCCTCTGCCCTCGTATTGGCATTGGGAAAATAGCTATATTTTGATGCTTTCTCGGTTATATGGTCTTCGTCAACTCCCATAAGCTTTAAACCCATAGCCGTAGTGTATTCATATTTGTCGGGATTGTTTACAATGCCTTCTTTAACTTCTTCTAATGCTTCACCAATTCTCTCCTGTCTTGTTACTATTTTTAAATCAACACTATCTGATAACACTTCGTCTTCATTTTTTTCGACCGATGCTGTAATTGTAATATTTCCTGATTTTAATGCAGTCAAAATACCGCCCTCGTCTAATTCCGCCAATCCTTCCGGTGATAATTTCCACTTTATATCAATTTGCTCAAGCATTTCTCCTTCCGCATCTAAAACATCAGCCGATATTTTTGTTTTTTTACCTACCTCTATTTCTGACAGTTCTCCGTCAATTTTTATATCTATGCTATTAAGTTCTACTCCAACTATATTTATCGCAATTGATTTTTCCACATTTTCAAATCCCTTTATTTTAACGGTAATATTAGCCGTACCAATCTTATGACCCGTGATTGTTCCCATCTCATCTATGGTTGCTATCTCAGTATTATCCGATGACCATATGTAAGATTGTGAAAAGTCATATTTTCCATTTGCATCATAAGTTTTAGCCAACAACTGCATTTTCTTTCCAATCTTTAAATCACCGGAACCCCCTGGTAAAAATATTTTTACAGCAGTAGGGTCTCCAATTCCTGCGTTTATCTCTTTGAACATGGATTTTTCAGTATATACATCCGTTAAAGCTGAGAAAACTTCAGCTGTAGCATAATCATTATATGAACTTTTACTTTCTTTAAATTGATTTCCATCCCTTAAATCTAAAAGGCCTTTTATGGTTTCAACAGGTATATTTTCTTTAACGGCCATCAGAGCTTGTACCATTTTGGATGTAAGCTTTGCACTTTCTACTTCTTTGCCAGACCAATCTATTTCTCCATACATTCCTGAGTTAAAACGTTCGGATTCAATATAGTTTATAGTTTTATCAATCAAGTCGGTACCAATAATATCTTGATGATTGGAAAGGGCTGTTAAAGATACAGCCGTCAGTTCCAGATCTCCATCCGAACTCCAGCTCCATTCTTTTACAAAGGCCTTATCCCCTTCAACGGTAAATTTGGTTTCCAACAATTTAACAGCTTTATCCACATCATATTCTGCCCCTGCCATATCCAAAGCTATTATGGAATAGGCTATATCTTCCGCCTCATCTCCCGTATCCGTTTTAGTTTCAAAAAATCCTTCTTTCGTTTGGGACTCTGCTAAAAAGCTTAAATAATCTTTTCCCCCATAGCTTGCAGGATTAAAACCTGCTGCAATAAGACTCATAATAGATTTTGCATATTCTTTAGAAGTTGAATCTCTATAACTATCACCTATTTCAAAAGATAAATCTTCTAATCTTAATTTCCCCCGTATAGTTTTTTCATCTACACCTAAACTCTTTAATGTCATTGCTTCAGAATAAGTATATTCTTTTATTTCTTTAGAATAATATGTTTTCATATCCTCTATTGCGGCACTCAATCTATCATCTTCCAATTGATTCCCATGATATCCTAACACACCTAATTTATCAGCATAACCGTTCATATCTGCCACAGGTATACTTGACAGTATTATAACCAATGCCATAATACTGCCAAGCAATACTTTAGTTATACTTTTCATAGTCAACCTCCTCGTATTCTTTATTTTTAAGATAGAATATCTTTCGCTGTTCTATGCCTCCTCCTTTCTAAAATCTCATGTCTATTATTTATCCTTTCTCACTCTAATAAATTTTACAAAAAATAAACAGCTCTGGCTTCCAGTAAAAGTCAGAGCTGTTAAACTCATTATATACTATAATTTATAATATTTATTATATCAAACAGCTAAGTATAATTTACATATGCCTTTCGTCGGAAGGTAATGCAAATATGCCTAAGCAGGTATCCTGACTTGTGGATCAAAGCAACGTTTTCCTTCGCCTTCCCATTTATTGTATAAACAGTGACATCTTGAAGAAATGCTCCCCACTTACAGTGACCGGATCGTACAGGACTTTCACCTGATTCCCCTTTAATCTTTATCTTGAGATAAAGAACTTAAACATTTTATTATTAAGTTATTATGAAATTTAATTCTTTTGCCTATAATCAGCATAGCATATAAATCTAACTACCGCAATATCTAAAAACCGAATTTGTGGGATTCTTTAAAAATGACATTTTTTATTGCATATGTGCAAATATCTTGTCAAAATAAAGAAATGCCAATTCAAGGTCAACCCTCAAATCGGCATTTCTTATCTATTTCATGATCAATTCATACAATCTGTACAACATCACTGCGGTATTTCCTCTTGTTGCCTCTTTCTTAGGATTAAAACTGTTTTCGTCCAATCCCTCAAATATCCCGTTATATTTTCCTATTGCTACTCCTTTTCTTGCCCAATCCGATATTTCGTCTGCATCCGTATATTTTATTTCTTCTTCTTTCTGTTCCCTATAAAAGTTATTTTTCAGTATGTTTCCTATTATCTTTGCCATCTCTTCGTTGGTTATATTGGCTTGAGGCTCGAAGGTTTCCTTCGTTTTTCCATCTATAAGCCCTTCTCCATATACTGCACATACTGATTTGTAATACCATTTATCTTTTGATACATCTTTGAATGGCAATTCTTTATTTCCTTCTTCGTCATATTTCATCATCCTTGATATTAAGGCTGCAAATTCTCCTCTTGTTATGTTCTCATTGGGAGCATATTCTTTTTCTGTTCTTCCTTTGATTATCCCTTTTGAACTCAAGCTTCTTACTGATTCTCCTATTATATCGTTTCCCTTAATGTCTTCAAATTCTCTATCTCCCTCCTGTGCAATAAATCTTCCTGTATTCATTGTTATGAATTTAACCGTATTGTCTGTATTGTCATATACTCCTCCCAGTTCTTCTTTATTCCCTTCATTGCCTATCTGCAATACTCCTATATTAGACTGTACTTTTATTTCTTTTGTATAAGGAATCGATATTTCTATTGGCTTGTTTAGCACTATCTCTTTACCAGCCTCATCTTTTATTGATATTTCTACTCCATCTGCTATTTTAATAATTTTTATATCTAATTTTTCACCTCTGTTTATCAATTCTTCAGATAAGGATACTATCCCCAGTTCTGTTTTTATTTCTATTGTTTCTATTCCTTCCTCTTTAGCTTTATTTAATGCTTCTTTTGTTATGAACAGTCCTATTTCATACTCCTGTCCTTTCCCTATTTCTATTACTTCCTTATTTTGTATGTTCCTTGTAGGTTCTATGTTTTGTTCTTTAAGTTTTTGGTCTATTTTTTTTGCTGTAGTTATAAATTTATTATTTATATAATCTTCTCCTATCGTCTTTTCGTCTTTTGAAAGTTTTACTCTTGAAAGTTTTTCTGCTCCTTTTTCTACTAATTTTGCAGATATTGTTTCTATTTTCTTCCCATATTCCTTTCCTATATTTTTGACTATCTTACCTTGGTTTGTTATGGTTTCATTTATTAATTCTTCCGTTTTCGTTTCCGATGGTGTTTTGTTTATCAGTTTGAGTACAAATTCCAGTACCTTTTCCGAAGTTTCTTCTATTTCTTTTCTGCTCTCCTGCAACTTAGCTTTTTCCGATGCTCTAATAAGTATAGATTGTATCTGCGTATTCTTTGATAATATTATATTTATCCCTTCTTCTGTAGTTATCCTATCTGTTGCTTTATTCATTATTGTTAGTACGTCTCTCATATCTTGAGCTATCTTTAATGCAGTTTTTTCTTCTTTTATCTCTTTTCCGTCTCTTGCTAATTTCCCTGCTGCCGATTCCACCGCTCTTAATATCTGATCTTCCGTGGAATTAGGATCTGTTACCGTTTTGTATTCTATTTCATATTCGGGATTCTTTATCGGTTTTACCTGCTCTTTTCCTTCCTCTTCTTTGATAACTTCTTTCTGAGGTATCTCTTCCCCTGTTACCGTTATTTTTACAGGTACGGGACGGACTATATTCCTTATACCTTCTCCGCTAAACCTTTCTGCCGATACATAATATGTCCCTGGGCTGTTAAATTTCAATACTGCTTTTCCGTTTTCATCAGTAACTGCAGGCTCACCATCTACCGAAAATGCACTTTCGTTTACGTATATTTCCGCATTATCGACTTTCTCTTTTATAGTAGGTCCTCTTCCGCTTTCATCGTTTAAATCCGTTGCCTCTCCCGTGAGAGTTACGGTTACCTCTTCTCCAGTTTTAACACTTGTTTTGTTGGTGGAAATCTTTGTATACCAATTTTCAAACCCATAGGCACCGAAATACCATTCTATTACATCCCCGTCTTTAAGATAATATGCATTGGATCCATAGTTGGGAAGCCATCCGTTTACCCTGTACATCCAACCTGATGTAGATCTGTAATCGAATTCCCTGTCTCCGTCCACCATGGCAAGATACAGAGACCAACCATAGTCCTGATAATCATAATCAACTCCTTCAGCTTCCATAGCCTTTATCGTAGCATGGGCAACAGTAGATCCTTTGAATTTTTCTTTTCCCCAGCCTTTTGACGGTGTGGCGGAACTTCCGCTTGCCGGTCCTAAATAATCATCCAATCCGAATCTTGATACCTTTATATCTCTCATAGGTACTACCGTATGATCATATCCCTCAATTCTTATCTGTACGGTAACTTCTTTATCGTTAGGATCCGCCGGAGGATTAGGATTGTTTGGATCCGTCGGATCATTTATATCTTTAGTTTTTATTATGATTTCATCACTAAAATCCGAAATATTTCCAAGATTATCAACTGCTCTTATTTTATATTTATATTCCGTATTATAACTTAAGGCATCGGGATCAACAAAAGAATCTCCCTCGGCATTTCCTAAATATTTGCCGTCTCTATAGATTTCAAAATACTTTATTCCCGATTGGCTTACTGCCGTTATATTTTTTAATGTTACTTTATTTTTACTTACTTCATAATCAAATTTTACTCCCGTCGGTTTTGTTTCATCCCCGAATACTCCGTATATTGAAGAATTATTGGTAATGTTTACGGTTAACTTTTTATTGGAAACATCATTCCCGAGATATTCAAATTTGTTGGAAGCATTGTTAAAAATATATATGGCGGATTTGGTTAAATCTTCTCCTGAATTTACAGGCATTCTAAGTAAAATATCATCCGATTCATCTACACC
This sequence comes from Sporanaerobacter sp. PP17-6a, assembly GCF_900095615.1. Classification (NCBI taxonomy): domain Bacteria; kingdom Bacillati; phylum Bacillota; class Tissierellia; order Tissierellales; family Sporanaerobacteraceae; genus Sporanaerobacter; species Sporanaerobacter sp. PP17-6a. The sequence continues at coordinate 33,865 of NZ_FMIF01000009.1, forward strand.
TTCAAGAGAAATTTCTATTATCTTTCCGTGTAATTTTAGGGAACTCTCTTCTCCCGGTTTTTTTGAATCCGTCACATCTGAAACCATTATAGTAGAAGAATCGGGATTATATGAGGATTGAGGAAATTCAGCATCTATCCCTCCGGCAAAATACATTTTACCGTCTTGAGAAATTTTTACTTTTTTACCCAGTTCAATTCTGTCATGTTCATCTTCATCATCATGAGTCCAGTCGTAAATGGAGCCTTTGCCCTCCACAAAGAATATATATTGATCCAATGCATAAAGAGCCTGTTCCGATGCCATACCGTTAGTTGCCAGACTTCCACCTACTTCCGTATGGGCTATTCCTCCATCAGCAGTCTTAAAGCTTAAAAGGGCTTCCACTAAATTTTTATTCTTTGTAAATTCAGGTCCCGTCGGATCTACCCCGTTGGTACAAAGTCCCATTATCACTTGAGAGCATGATTCCGAATTTACCGTCCCCCAAGAAACAAATCCTCCTTCAGGTCTTTGAATTTGTGAAAGAGCATCTACGGCTCTTGCGATGGCAGCTTGTACCTGAGGATAATCTTTATTGTTATAGGGTGCAAGAGCAGTCATTACCATTCCGCTCATATCGGGATCCGGATCTGTTCCTTTCCCCGCTAATTGCCAACCGCCATTTGTACATTCATTATTAAGAAGATACTGAATCATCCTGTCTCTATTCCACTTTGCATCAGCTGGGATATCATATTTTTTACTGTCCACTGCTATAAGTCCGAAAGCAACTCCGTTGTTCCCTTGTCCTTCTATATCTCCGTTATATATCTTTTCTATAAGGTTATACCCGCCTATATTGGTAGGATCTCCTCCCGCTGCCGTAACTCCCAAAGTTATTCTTTCGTAATCTGTTATGTTGGGAAGAATTCCTTTATTCATTACAATATAGTTTTCCGTCGATTCCAAATAACTGCTCGGAAGACTCTTTCCTGCCCTGTTCACTCCCACGGACACCCAGTCCATGCTGTAATGATTAGTAAGTACCACGTCGGAAAGGACATCAACAGTACTTCTCACTTCATCAATAATAGCATCACTTATTTGGAAAGAAGCTGGATATTCCTCCCCATTTATTTTTAAGATAAATTTATATAGACCTTTTTCCAATGTAGAAGGAATATCTATACTTCCGGAATTATATCCTGAGTTGGTAAATGAAGTCTTCCCTTCAATGCCTATCGGATTTCCTCCCTCATCCGTTACAGGTTCATTATTGGCATTATATAAATATACATTATAATCTGTATTTGGATTAATACCCTTAACTCCGAATTGGAACTCAACTGCCGTTTCTTTTCCCTCAACTATAAAGTTTTTGTTAATTACGAATCTGCCCAGCAATGTAAAATATCCGTAATATTTATCACCATCAATTGAAAACTCCAAAGCATATTTTCCGCTGGGAAGTTGGTTCAGTTTTTCCATGTTCTCGGGAGTATTTAATCCTGTATTAATATTGCCCTCCAAAATCCCTTGGGATAACACTACTTCTTCCCCACTAATCAACGGATATTTCCTATTTATATAATCATAAACTTTGAGTTCGTATTCTTTCCCTTTATAAGACTCTCTATCTAATCTAACGCTCAAGTCAAATGTGGTATCCTTAAATATCAGACTGTCTACACTAATCGTGATATCCGCCGTATAGCGTACTTGTAGAGCAGCAGTATAAATTTCCCCGTATCTTATCTGGAGGCTATAAGAACCTCCCTCGAGTTTGTCGGGAAGAGGAATTTCTCCTTCATATTTCCCTTTTTCGTCTAAATTTAAAGAATATATGGATTTTCCGTCTATTGGGATTCCCTGCCCCGAACTTTCATTATTGAGAGACAAGGTAACTTCTCCGTCAACCCAGGCCGGAGTATTAAGTTCCACATACAATTTGTTTCCGTCAGTTGTTTTATTTATTTTCGAATACTCTCTTACGGAAAAAACCCATTCTAAACTTGTACTATATAACGTTTCGCCATCTACAACCAAATTAAATAAATAATTGGTAGACCCTTGGTCTTCCCTTAATTTCAAATCACGAGGCAAAGTAAACTTTACAGTTGCTAGTCCATTAGAATCTGTACTGCCGGAAACCTCAATTTCATCTGTTTCTATTCCACTACCTAGCGCTGGTGACAGCGTGACAGTAAAATCTTTGTTGACTTTCTCTCCTAAATTTACATTTATATTAAATTCAACATCTTTTCCCCATACTGCTTTATAAGAATCAACCGGCTCATATCCGTCTTCAGAGTCAGGTTCACCATATACCGCATAGAATTTTCCCTGAATAAAATTATTTTGATCATATCTGTCCGCCTCAAAGGTCATAGGACTATATACTATTCTTATGGGAATCTGCTTATACTCGATTCCCTCCGATTCAAGAACTAAGTCGTATTTGAGTGGCTTTATATCTTTAGTTAGAAAAATCTCTACACTGGCTTTCCCACTACTGTCAAATTGTCCTTCCTTTAAGGTCTTGTTTTCATCCTCTCCATCTTCGGTTTCACCTTTAATAACCAATTCAAAATCTTTTCCCGCTAAATCAGTAGCTTCGATATCAGCCGTTATAGTATCCTTATTGGCCTCAAATATTCTGTTTTCTCCTATATCAAATTTCGAAACGGGATTTTCAACATTGATAAAGGGAACATAGTAATCTTTGGTTGGAGAGGATAAACGAATCCTCAATCCCGGAGTTCCATATTTTAATACCTCATCACTGAGAACAATTTCATTGGAAGTATATCTGCCCTCATTATCTAAAGATGGTTTGTCTCCTATAATCTTCAATTTTGAAGAGGAATCTGTTGTATCTATAATGTTTACATAAGTAATAGTGCTATTGGCTTTTTCAGGAATATTTAAATTTATAACAAAGCTTTCTCCTGCGCCTACACTGCCTTTATTGTAAGTAACTATCGGATTCAGCGGAAACGGTACAGTGTAAATATCCGAGCCCGATTCTATTTTCAGAACGGCTTTAGCCCATTTTAAATCTTCAGGAATAGATATCTCTATATCCGAACCAGTATTTTCTACTGGTCTTGATTCATTCGTATAAGAATTAACCAAATATATTTTTAAATCAGGGTTATAAATTTCTTCATTTATAGTGGCAGTTATGCTGTCATTGGCAAATTTTCCGGTATCATCATAGGTATTAATTCTATCTTTATCATAAGTAACAATATCAGTAAAATCTATATTTACTTTTTCGACAGACAGTTCCGAATCACCAACGGCAAATTTTAAAGCATACATATTGTCATTTATGTCGTTGGATACAAGATTTCCCGGTATTGAAATGTCAATACGGCCCGTCCCGTTATCATCCAATGTTACACTGTCTACCGAACCTTTATCTTCTCCGGTATAGCTATCATAAAAAATTATATCAACATCTTCGTTTACATGCTCGGGATAATTTATAGTACCTGTTATATTTTCCCCTGACGAAAATATATCTTTATCAAAGCTTATCCCTTCGGGTATTTCGGTCTGTTCATGGAGAAGAACATTTTCTTTCAGTGGGAAAGGCAAAGTATAGGTTTCCAAATCCGATTCTATTCTTAAAAGAGCTTTCCCCCATTTTAAATCCTCAGGAACGGATAAAATCATATCCTTGGACTCTGGTTTTTCCGCAATCAGTATTGTTTCATCATTATCCGGATTTACCAGATATACTTTTAAATTCTCATTAAAAATTTTTTCATCTATGGAAACGGCAATGCTGTTATCCCTAGAAGCATAAACTTCTTCTTTATCATATTTAACCATACCGCTGAAATCTACATTTACCTTTTTGACGGACAGCTCCGAATCTCCAATGACAAATTTCAGAGCATACATATTGTCATTTATGTCGTTGGATGCAAGATCTCCCGGTATCGAAATGTCAATATTACCTGTCCCGTTGTCATCCAATGTTACATTGCCTACCGAACCTTTATCTTCTCCGGTATAGCTATCATAAAAAATTACATCCACATTTTCGTTTTTATGTTCAGGATAATTTATGGCTCCTGTTATATTTTCCTCTGCCGAAAATGTATCTTTATCAAAGCTTATCCCTTCAGACACTTCCGACTGTTCTTTAATTTCATCATTCTGTTCGGACTTTTCTTGACTCTCCTCATTAGGAACAATATCCTTGTTTTCCTCGGATTCTTCCGAAGTCACGGTATCCTCCGTTCCTTCCTCTCCCTTCTCCGGAATTGTTGTATTTTCCTTGTTGGATTTCTCAGAAATTACGCTGTTTTCTTCATCTGTAGGATTTTCCGTATTTAAATTGTCCTGTGCATATGATATACTCTTCGGAAAATCCTTAGAACGAAAGATTTCTCCATAAAAAGAACTCCCGTTAGTAAATATCATTGTCAGTATTATACATAATGATAAAATACGTTTGAACCTTTTCATTAATATTCCCCCTCTTTATAACTAAAAAAATAAAAGCCCCGGTTTCACATAGAATCCGAGACTTTTTAACAGTCAGCACTTTATAATAAATTTCATTTTACCTCAATCCCGGAAGGTTAACGTTATCCCCATATAGGCAGGTCTCCTGACTTATGGCTCAACGTTACCTTTCCCCTTCCCAAAAATAAAATTTTCAGTGGTATATTTGAAAGGCCGCTCCCCACTTACAGTGACCGGATCGCTCAGGATTTTCACCTGATTCCCTTTTAATCTCTAAAAACAGAGAACCTAAAGGTAATATTCAATTATTTCAATAGTTTACTTTCAAATCTATCTTTATTATATAACATATTTTGATTATAAACAACATCATAAAAAGAAAAACACGAAGTGATCGTCAAATATTCTCCTTTTTAACAGTTGATATTTTTAAAATATTTCGGTATAAAAATTCTGAATAACATGATAAAATATATAAACAAATCGGAAGATTATTCTGCTTTAAAGAAAACAATATCCGTGAATATAACGGATTATGATATGATTCCTCAAAATAAAAAGCTTCACAGCAGTTTTAAGATATTGGAAAAGGATAAATATTTTCCGCTGACCGAAGACCTTCAGATTCACTTTTTGGAACTGCCGAAGTTAAAGTAAAAAGAAATAAAAGAATTACAGAATAAATAATTTATATAAACAATATATGCCAATTATTAAAAAAGTAATGTAAAATATTTTATGTAAACATTATAATAAAATAACACTCATTTTTGTCAATAATTAGTATAAATAACAACTAATAGATTACAAAGAAAATTATTTATTTTCACAAAAGCACAGATTATTTTACATTACCCATTACTAAATAAGGAATCCCGATTCAAGGTCAATCCTCGAATCGGGATTCCTTATTTATCTCATGATCAATTCATACAATCTATATAACATCACTGCGGTTTCAGCACGGGTTACATTTTTCTTCGGCATAAAGTTACCGTCAAATCCTCCGACAACTCCATTCTGAACTGCTATGGCTGCAGAGTCCTTTGCCCATGATGCTATGGAATCTTTATCTTCAAATCTATCTAATGCTTTTTCATCTTTATTGTCATATGATTTATTTTTCAATATATTTCCTATTATTTTAATCATTTCTTCTCTCGTAATATTCCCTTTCGGATCAAAGGACGTATCTGATTTCCCGTTGATCAGGCCACTCTGGTATACTGCAGATACCGAATCATAGTACCATTCATCTTTATCCACATCCGCAAAAGGAATGTCTCCATTTGAATTTTCATTTAATTTCAACATTCTGGAAACCAATGCGGCAAATTCCGCTCTTGTAATATTATCCGATGGCACAAACTCACTTTCCGTTTTCCCTTTTATTATACCCTTTACCGTCATAGACTCTATTGCAGATTTCGCCCATTCCACATCCGACGTATCTTTAAATTCCTTACTTCCTTCTTTTACTACGAATTTTCCGCATTTGTTTGTCAAGAACTTTATAGTCTTAGTCGCCTCATCATAAACTCCGCCTACAGACTCTTCGGTTCCGTCTTCATTTATCAGTACTGCTGTTACATTGTCAGGATTTTTTACTTCTCCATCAAATGCTATTTGAACCTCTATGGGTTTCTTAATTTCTGCAGTATTTCCTTTTTCATCCACAGCATTTAACTCCAAAGTCGAACCGTCTTGCTTAGCCGTAAGCTTTACTTTTACCCCAAAGGTGTCCGGTGAAATCTTGATTTTTCCGTTCTCTAATTTTATTTCTTTTTCGGTTTTCAAACCTACGGGTATTTCCACTTCCAACGGTTCTTTTACACTTTCTTTTGTTTCCGTCGATGTCGATTTATCCGAATCGGTTGTTGTTTTTCCCGAACCGTTCGACGTATTTGAATTCGAGTCGTCTGAATTATCGGGTTTTCCTGGTCCTTCAGGTTTCTCAGGTTCCTAGGGTTTTCCCGGTTCCACTTCATCCTCCTTATATACAACTTCAATTTCTGCCGGGAAAGCATCTTCCGCAATATCTATGTTTTCTTTTTTATTTAAAACCGTTATCTTTTGTATTTTTGCCTTATCAAATATTTTACTCCCTATTTTCTCAATAGTTGAAGGAATATCTATTTCTTCTATTGCCACTCCTTGAAATGCACCATAGCCTATTGTTTTTAACCCTTCATGTAAAGTCACTTCTTTTAGGCTTGTACAACTATAAAAAGCAGAGGTATCGATACTTCCAATACTTCCCGGAATATCTATTTCTTCTACTGCCGTAGAACCAAATGCAAGACGGCTTATTGTTTTTAACCCCTCATTTAAAATCACTTCTTTTAGATTTATACAACTATAAAAGGCTTTTTCACGGATGCTTTCAACACTTCCCGGAATATCTATTTCTTTTATTGCCGTTCCTTGAAATGTACCATTTCCTATTGTTTTTAACCCCTCATTTAAAGTCGCTTCTTTTAGGTTTACACAACTATAAAAGGCTTTTTCATCGATAATTTCAACACTTCCCGGAATATCTATTTCTTCTATTGCCGTTCCTTGAAATGCACCAACGCCTATTGTTTTTAACCCCTCATTTAAAGTCACTTTATTTAAGGTTGTACAACTACTAAAAGCATCTGTACCGATACTTTCAACAGGAATTACTTCCCCATTTACTTTAAATTCACTGGGTATGACAATTTCCGTTTCAGTCCCTGTATATTTCGTAATCTCTCTCTTTCCCGCATCAAATTCATATCCCAGTTCTTCAGGAGTTGGAACTTCTTCTTCCGAAGCGGCAGCAAAAGTTTCCGGCTCCGATTCAGGTTCCTCAGGGATTTCACCTTCCGTTTCTTCTTTCTCCGGAGCTTCTGCACCTGTTTCTACATTTTGCTGTATATCCAGCCCAACATCTTCAGCAAATACGAAAAATGGAAAAGAGGCCAACATCATGATCCCTACCAGGACTATTGACAACAACTGTCGTTTCCTTCTTATCATTGTTTCTACACTCCTTTTTTTATTTTAATAAGATGAAAAAACTAAGTTAATCAGCGGCTTCTTACTTTCCATGATACGGCGCCGCCCTTTCCGTGTATCACGGATAATTTTCTCTCTTGAACATTCCCCCCTTTCAAAAGGATTTACATGTTAAATATTCAACCTAATTTTACAGGTTATATTATCCCTCGTCTTCACTTCTTCATCACCTATATAGAATTTTAATTCTTCCAGGTTGTAAGAATCATATCGTTCTTCATTGGTACTTAATTATACGGATTATGCTAAAACAAGCGATAAGAAACGATATCTTATTTTCCTTTGCGTGTAATCCCTCCTTCACTTTCTTCCTTTCCTATTTTGAAATTCAAAAAAATAAACAGCCCTAACTTCCGATAAAAGTCAGAGCTGCTAAACTCATCATGTGTTATAATCTACAATATTATTTATTATATCAAAAAACAACCAAATATAATTTCACATATCCCTTTCATCGGAAGGTAATGCACATGTCTAAGCAGGTATCCTGACTTGTGGATCAAAGCAACGTTTTCCTTCGCCTTCCCATTTATTATCTAAACAGTGACTTCTTGAAGAAACGCTCCCCACTTACAGTGACCGGATCGTTCAGGACTTTCACCTGATTCCCTTTTAATCTTTGTCTTGAGATAAAAAACTTAAACCGTTGATTATTAAATTATTATAAAATTAATCTTTTTATTAGAATGAGTATACCATATAAATCTAACTGCTTCAATATTTAATAATCAAATTTTATATCATTCTTTAAAAAATGACATCTATTATTGCATATATGCAAATATTTTGGCAAAATAAAAAAGTGTCAGATAGTTTTACACTTTTCTTATTTTAATAAGAGGGAGAAATGATTTTCTTTTGGGTCTTTGACATTCGAATAATAAAAAAAATCGCTGAAGTCGTTGAAAATACTTTATTTTTTTGTCAACTTCCAAATATTGTTGTTGCACAATGTGTAATAATATATTATTTGGAGAAAAAAATTTTAAAGGATAAAAACATTACGTACTTTTTAAAAGTTAAAAAAACTGGAACGTCCCATTCTCAAGACTTATCAGAGTTTTTATGCCTTGTAAGTGTCAAAGATGAGGATAATATGTTTTAATTATAAACAACATCATACAAAATTAATATTATTCAAAAATATAATATTTATAAAAAATAAAGAAGATATCGCCCGGATATCTTCTTTATTTTTTACTGAATTCCTCTTAAAAACTTTTAATAAAAATAAATATATTGATATAAAATTATTCTATAACTGTACTCTTACTATCTCCGATTTGACAATCTTTGGACAATGGTCTGGATTCTCTGTTGTCCCATACCATTTTCCTTCAACATAAACTTTTACATTTTCTTCCTCAAAATCTTCTAAATCAGTTTCGTCAAATACAGCTTCTCCATCGTTTATTGTGGCATATATTTTATTTCCTGATTCGCCTTCTAATACAACTCTGCCTTCATCTAACGGAACCGTAATTATCTGCCAATTCCATACATCTTCAAATATCTCTGCATCAACATCTACTGTCATGTTTCCTGATGAATCAAAATTTACATCACTATCGTCAAGGATTGGGAAATAGGTATAAGACGGACATGCATAGTACCATGTAATCTTATCTCCTTCTGCAACTTTAGAATTAGCCGGATCTCCTGCGGAATATCCGTGAAGAACATTATTCACCCTGAACATCCATCCGGAATAATAATCTTCATTGGGAAGATATCTCTTTTCATATTCTCCGTTTATTCCTCTGACATAAATTCCGGAACCCGAACCGGAAGCATCTAAAGGAATGTCATTATCCGAACAAATCCTCTCCAGAACGTCAAAATATGTCTCATTTGTATCTGCAGCAACTTCTTCACTCTCAAATACAATGCCGCCTTTATCCGAGGTGCTCACTATTTTATAGCTTACTGTGGTAGGAGCTCCAAAAGCCATATTGGATAAAAATAAAGTTAACACCAAAACCAGTATACTAATACTCTTAAACTTGTTAATTCCTCTAAATTTTTTCATGATATTTCCTCCTTAAATTTTTTATTTTTTAAAGTAAGATACCTTTTGATATTCTGTATCTCCTCCCTTCTGAAATCTTATGTTTATCCCTTGTCCCCCCTTACCCTAATTTTATAAAATAAATTATAAAAATAAACAGCCCTAACTTCCGATAAAAGTCAGAGCTGTTAAACTCATCATATATTATAATTTACGATATCTATCATATTAAACAGGTTAAGTATAGTTTTACATATCCCTTTCATCGGAAGGTAATGCAATATGTCTAAGCAGGTATCCTGACTTGTGGATCAAAACAACGTTTTCCTTCGTCTTCCCATTTATTTTTTAAACAGTGACTTCTTGAAGGAACGCTCCCCACTTACAGTGACCGGATCGTTCAGGATTTTCACCTGATTCCCTTTTAATCTTTGTCTTGAGATAAAGAACTTAAACAATTTATTATTAAGTTATTAAAAGTTTAATTCTTTTACTATAATCAGTATACCATATAAATCTAATTACTTCAATATTTAACAATCAAATTTTGTAATATTTTTTAAACTTTCTTTAAATGATATTTTATTGTACAAGCATGAATATTTTGGTAAAATAAAAGAAAGGCAATCGGGAAAAAGCAGGATGTGGTGGGAGGTGGTTGATATGACTACAAAAGTAAACATAAAACAATTTTGAATTTTCTCTTTTTTACTTATTCCGTTACCAGCCATATCAATAAAACGGCAAACCATACCACATTTTCTAAATTCATAACTGCAGTATTAAGTTTTAAGTATTTTAAAAATTTTGGTTTTTTATTGATACTACTGTTAAATAACATACTTAAATAAAAAAGAGTCAATATACAATAAACAATACCTGTCATGAAAAATATTGTTTGTCCGTTTAATTTAAAGCAAATCGTAAGAAATATAGCCCATATGCCTTTAAGAAACCCCGCCATTAATTCAACTAATCCGCCTAAAAGACCATTCAACATCCATTCATCTCTGTTCTCCCATAAAATCTTGTCTGTACCTTGAACCTTTGCAGAATATGATAAATGACCTGCTTGTAACAGCATCGTAAATATAAAAAGTAAAAGTGACAATACGCCAAATATTGTTCCAATCAGCAAAAAGTCATATTCCTTCATTTTAATATAAATTGCAAAAGGGATTGGAAGCCAACAAAGAAACATTAATGACATTAACAAGTGTAAAAACCCACTTTCATTGGCTAACAATAATCTTTTAAATGAGCAGGCTATAAACATGAATAAAAGTATTCCGATTACTCCCATAATCACGGTTATAACAATCAACAATAATTCCTCCTTACTCAATACAATTTAGAAAAATAAACCTATTAAGACAATAAACTGAAATATTACATAACGATTATTCATACTAATAATATCACAAAAGAAAAAAGAGAAAAAATTAATCTTTATCTTATAAATCGTATTTTATTTTAACTCTGTCGAAAATCTTTTTCCAGCTCTTACTGAACAGGAGTATAAATACCACATTGGAAATTGCATGGTTCAAATCCACCTTAAAGCTGGTTATACATGACATTAAAAATACCTGAAAGGAAAATGAGTCAGCACCGAAATATAGGACATACCATATATTCATTATCCAGCCAAATAAAAATCCCCATATAAATCCAAATATACTCTGTCCGATTATATTTTTCATAAATTTTGTATTCCTCAATATTCCCGCCGAAACCCCCATCATTCCCCAGCAAAACATCTGCCATATGGTCCAAGGTCCTTGACTCATAAACATATTTGAAGCAAATGCCCCCAATGAGCCGACCATGAATCCTGTTTCCTCTCCAAAGGAAAGAGCAGTCATTATTATAACAAAGGATGTGGCTTGTACACTGGGTATGGCTGCAAAGGGAACCCTGCCAAGAACCGCTGTCGATGCCAGTATGGCAATCAGTACCGTGTTTTCTGCTTTCAATTCTTTCCTTTCAAACTTAAGAAAAAATGGAACTAATGACAAAAAAATTATCAGAATACTGAAAATCATATAATGTTTATCCGTCCACAATACCGAAAATATCAATATAAGTATACTTCCAAGCAAAATTAAAATGATATATTTTTTCGAATTAATCATCAATTATCAAATCCTCCTTGATAACCCCTTGAGGTATTATATCTCTGAATATCCTGTTAATAGCTGTTGTGTAGAAATAATTTCTGCTGAAAAACAGAGAGGGAATATCTTCAACGGCTATTTCTCCGTTAAACAGTAAAGCACATCTGTCGGAATTTTCCGCTGCAAATTCCAAGTCATGAATGGACATAATTACAGTCATCCCTTTGTTTTTCAATTTACCTATAATATGTTTAAGAACATCTTTAGATATAACATCCATCCCCTTAGTGGGCTCATCTAAGAGAATCACATCTGGATTTGTCATGAGTATGGAAGCCAATATCACCTTTTGTTTTTCTCCTCCGCTCAAATCATAGGGATGCCTCTTCAATAAATCTTTTATAGAAAAAAGTTCTATAATCCTTTCGAATTTTTCATTTCTAAAATCCTTATTTTCTTTTTCCTTACATATTTCTTCTTCCACGGTGTCATAAAGAAAATAGCTCATTGGATTCTGAGGGAGATATCCTATTTTAAAATCATTCGATAAGATCTTTCCCCTTTGAGGTTTGAGCATTTTCCCTATTATTTTAAGAAGAGTCGATTTTCCAGCTCCGTTGCCCCCCAATACTGATAATACTTCTCCCTTGTATATTTTCAGGTCTAATTTGTTTAAAATATATGGACCTTCTCTTACATACTTAAATGAAATATCCTTCAAATCCATAATGACGAAATCGAAATTTTTTGAATTAATTTCTTTTCCTTTTATTTTATTTATATCTATGCCGCTGAGCCATCTTCTCCCTTCCCTGACCGTAGTGGGAATATTGCTGATTGCCGGATTCTTCTCCTTTTGAAAATAAAATTGGGTTATTGTCGGAAGAAATTTCATATATAATTTATCTTTCTTATCATATATACTTTTGGCAACCTCCTTAGGCCTTCCGTCATACTCTATTCTCCCATTCTTAATCATAATAATCCTGTCGGCTATAGGAAAAACTTCTTCCAACCTATGCTCAGTCATTAAAACCGTCATAAAGAAATCCCTGTTCAACCTATATACCATCTGAATAAAATCTTTGGCCGAAACCGGGTCAAGCTGAGAAGTAGGTTCATCGAGAAGAAGTACTTTCGGATGAAGACACAGTACCGATGCTAAATTGAGTATCTGTTTCTGTCCTCCCGACATGTTTTTTATCTCATCGTAAAACTTATTTTCCATTCCAAAAAAATTGACTATCTCTCCGATCCTCTTTTTCATCTCCTCCGGGGAATATCCTAAATTTCCTAAAGAAAAAGACAATTCATGGCATACTGTATCCGTCACAATTTGAGTCTCAGGTTCCTGAAATACCATACCTATTTCTTCGGCTGAGATTTTTCTATCCATTTCTTCAATTGACTGCCCTTTATACAATATCTCTCCCCTTTTTTCTCCGGAAGGTACAATTTCCCTTTTCAACTGATTTAAAAGGGTAGTCTTTCCGCCCCCGGAAGGACCGCATAATACTAAAAATTCCCCCTCTTTTACCGAAAAGGAGATATTATCCAAAGCCTTCTTCTTTTGATTGGGATAAGTAAAGGATAAATTTTTTATCTGAATTTGTTCCATTTCAATCTGTCCGTCCCTTCCAAAACAATAGGAATACTCATATATAAAATAAATAATATGTACAAAAATACATCTTTTAAATTAAACAATATATATCCCACTTTCGGATAAATTTCAAATTTTCCGTAACCTAAACCGTGCAAAACAATTATCAAGAATATTAAAAACAAAAGCATCGAAAAAACCGTCCAGTCCCTTTTATCCATCTTGTAGTTATTATAAAAAGTTCTCCTGTGTACAACTCCGTATCCTCTCCCTTTCATGGATCTTGCCGTCTCAATGGATTCTTCCAAGGACCAGGCGATAAGGACATTTAGTATTTTCATTCCGTTTTCCAGCCTTTTTTTAATTTTTCCCTCTTTTGTACTGATTCCCCTTTGCTCCTGAATCAGTGATATATCTTGAATTCTATCCTTTAAAAGAGGCACAAATCTCAATATCATCATGACAATCAGTCCCGTATTCGGTGATATATTTGAAAAAAGAAACAAAATTTTTTCATTGGTCATTATCTGATTAAATGATATAAATACAAAAAGTATGATTAAGAGAGAAAACATCATTACAATCCCGTATACTACTGATTCCAAAGTGATAGGACGGCTGAAAAAATAAAAAATCGTTGTATTTCCTTCATGGGATATGAAAGGGTTTATCAAGGCTACCATCATTCCTATAAAGAGATAAAACTTTAAACTTTTTTTTAAGGCTTTTCCTTCATCTCCTATATAATTGATAAATATGGTTAAAACCAAACCCGTAAATATAAATAAAGGATGCTTTATCATCATGGAAAAAATTATTACTCCTATGTAATATATTAAACAAGGGAGGGGGTGCACAGATGAAAATCCAATATTCCTGTCACGGGCTAAATATTTTTTTTGACTTTCAGCTATATTTTCCATCTGTTCTTCCCTCCAATTAGATTTAATTGTTAATATTCAAAAATTGATATAAGCTCCATGCACATTGAGCTCTTGTAACGGGTTCTTTAGGCTGAAAGTTTTCATATACAAGACCTTTTTCCTTTGCCAAATTTATATACCCTTCAACCCAATCTCCGCCTCCTGTTTTCAGTTTGTCGGCCTCTTCTTCAAGACTTGCCGCTCTTATTAAAATTATCATAAGCTGTTCTCCCGTTATGGGATCTTCCGGTTTAAATGTATCTTCGGTAACTCCGGTGATATATCCCTTTTCCGCACTTACTCCTATATTCCCGTAGGCCCAGTGGTCTTCAGGTACATCATTAAATTTACTTTCTCCCGAATAATCTCTCGCTTCGTTTCTGAATCCCTTCCCGTTGTTCAGCATCTTTGTAAATTCAGCTCTTGTTACGTTATTATCCGGTTTAAAAGTACCGTCGGTATATCCCGATATGATATAGTCATAAACCAAATCCGCCGTTTCTTTAAATGCATAATCTCCCGGTTTATAATCCTTAAAAAGATATTTTTCCCCTTCAGGTCTGTACTTTTCATAAAGCATATCATAAGCCGACTTATTGTTATAGGCATCTGCCATTCCGTATAAAGCTTCATAAGTAGACATACTGTTTTCATATACATCCATCATATCATCTTCTTCCAACACATGAACAAAGCTTCCGTCGGAATTCTGAAATCTCAGAAGAGATGTAACGGGGTTTTGTCCCTTTGCGTTTGTCCATTCAGGCCCCATGGGATCCTGTCCGAGTAAGGTCAATGCCTGTATGGTCCATGCACAGCTTTCGGGATTGTCAGTCCCCCAGGAATGAAATCCCCCATTTGGAAGCTGTTCATCATGTAAAAACTGTATTGCTTTGGCAACTACAGGATTCGATTCATCTTCCCCAAGTATGGCAAAAGCCATCAGTGCTGCCGCCGTCATATCCACATCGGAAACAATATAATCATAATCCTTAGGATTATCAAAGTATTTTACATCCCAAGTAAATCCTCCATCCTTATGCTGTTGATTTTCCAGCCATTCAACACATTTATCCCTATTCGGTACTGGTTCCCCAGCACAATGTAGAGCAATAACCCCAAATATATGAGCATTTATTAAATTGTCCCCCACGGGTTTCCCTGTTTTGTTATCCGCTACGGAATCTGCAAAATGCCCGTTTGGAAGCATTGTATCTTTTACAATCTGAACCAAATTCATCCCGGCAAAGTTTCTCGGATCCTTTCCCGCCGCACAAATACCGATAATGGTTCTCTGAAAATCGGTATTCTTGGTTTTGGAAAGACCGACCCCGTTTTTAGCTTCTTCTTCTCTGAAATAAGCTGCATTTTTTCCGTCTACGGTCCACTTAGGACTGCTTACATCTTCTCCGAATCCGAATAATCCAAGGGCAGGCCAATCCATTATTCCTTGATATTTCCCTGATTTATAGGTTTTATGATAATATTCTATTGTTTTCTGAGCCGCCTTATAAAGCTCTTCCCTTGTTAACGAGGATTCGTTAGCGGCAAAAACACCTGTGCATATATTTGCCGATATAACTAAAACGAGCAATAACGATACAATTATTCTTTTCCTTCTATTCATTCATATCCCTCCCATTATTTTAAATACGGTACTTTTTCAACTCCATTCTTAGAAACCACTGCTCCGAAACAATCCTTGATCTTTTGGGGTTCATTGAGAAGCACGTTATACGCCATTTTAAATCCTTCATCATCAGTTCCGGTTATCATCCATATGGGCTTTGTGCTTCCTATTCCTGCTGCATAAGCATATATTGCCCCTCCCTGATCATAGGAAGAAACAGTTTCCCCTTTAAAGTTTAACGCATGGACTTTCCCCCCTTCAAATTTTGAATTAACTCCGACAAATTTATTTTTTTCATTGATATCCTTCATCAGATTTATTTCTTTTCCCTTGCTGTTTGTTATATTGCTTTGGGCAACCAAATCATTCCAAACGCCCAGCACAATATAATATTTTTTGGGGTTTTCGATAAGTGCTGCATCATACTTTCCTATATCTATTTGTGTAACTCCTTGTTTTTGCAAGCTTTTCTTTAACTTCTCAGCCTCATTGGCATAAGGAGACGTATACAATATTACGGTTCCCGGATTTTTTCCCTGAAATCCGCTCTTAAAAGGTTGAGGATAAGAGCCTATTACTGCGGGTATAAACATTGTTATACTCCAATCGTGATAATCCCACCATATTACATCTCCGGGTTTAGGCCTGTATTCCGCTACCCCTATAGGAGCAAGGATGCCGTTGACCCAATAAAACCAGTCTTCTTCCTTTCTTTCGTCTCCCGTAAAAAATGTATATTTTGATTCAATGCCGTTAATGGCATTAACGAATCCTCCCCCATATGCGGTTTGAATATCAAGATTTCTAAACAGGACTTCCATTCCCACTTCGTCTTTTACCATTCCCACATTTTTCGCAAAAACTTTTTTATGCCCAAATCCTGTAGTAACTATCAGATTAACCTTATATGGACTTTCAATATCTCCCGTTGCTTTATATTCATCGGAATTCTCCTTTGCCGGTGTGCCTTCCTTGTACTTCTTTTCTCCCTGGACAGGCCCTTTATAATTTTTGTATGTTACACCGTCTATCACTACCACATTCTCTTCTTTTTTTGTCTCTTCAGTCTTTTTGTCCTGAGATTTGTCTTGTTCTTCTTTTGTTTCTTCCGTATTTTTATCCTTTTCTTCCTTTTTATCCTCTTCTTTATTTTCTAAAATTTCTACAGGACTTTCTCCCTTTGACCCTGATATGTCATTGTTTTCTTTATTTCCCTTATCTTCAATATTAGTTATTTCTTTAGTATTGCTTTTCCCGCATCCCGTAAGAATTGAAAAGGACATTATTAAAATCAACAAAACAGATATAAACCTTATTACTTTCTTTCTCACACTAATTCCCTCCAAACTTTTTTCTGACCCAAAGATCCGATACAAATAAAATTCCAGCCAAAGGTAAAAATATATAATTCATATTTATATCAGAATAGCTTTTATCCTTTATAGGAAGTGAAAAAATTTCCGTTTCACCGTTTATTACAGTGTATTTACTCATAAGTTCCAAATTTTTATCCTTTTCTTCCTCCAAAAAATATTCCGGAGAATAATCTAAGTACAACACTCTTGTATATAATGAATTTGAACCGTCTTCATTGCTTACCTTTAAATTAACTATATAACTTCCTTTTTTATCTAATATTATATTTTGATTGAATTTTCCTTTTTCATACTGTTTCATAGTGAGTTCGTACTTCTTTCCGTCGGGTTCCGTAACGGATATATCGGCTTTTTCCCCATTTTTTTCAGTATCCACATATATATCAGCATTCCCACCTTTTTGGATAATCTCAATATGATCTTCTCCCGAATTTCTTTGACTTAAAAGATAGTCTATTATATTAGACCAGTTTTTCTCAAACTCTTCCCATTCTATCCAATATTTGCTCCACTTTCCGTTTAAATCGGAAGTCCATACCAAGACATTGCCTGATCCGTATTGCCATTCTGCCAAAAGGGGTTCATCCAAATCGGTTTTCAATATTAAATTTGCCCTGTCCTTTAAGCTGGTGGAAATATACCCTTTTATTTTAGGCAGAAAATTTTCGTTTATTATTCCCAGACTATTGACCAATTGGGGATAAAAGGCTCTTTCGTTTATATACTTTCTTGTGGCCATATAAGTTTCCTTGGCAAATATTTTAGGAATATCTGCCGGATCTTCTACATAATAACTTCTCCCCTTTGTTTCTTCACTTAGATATTTTAAAAACTTCTCATCGGAATCCTTTCCCACGGCAATTGTCGATAAGGTAATTTCCTTTTCTTCCATCTCCTTTAATATATCTTCATACCCTTCCTTTTCCCCTTCCCCGTCGCTCAGGAGTATTATGTGATTTATTTTGGTATTACCTGAAGACAGTGACTTTATACTTTCCTTTAAAGAAGGCATTATCAAGGTCCCTCCCTGAGCTTTCAATTTTCCTATACTTTCTTCAATATTTTTTTTATCCTTGATTTTCCCATAGGGAACAACCCATTCGGCTCTATCCGAAAATCCTATTACTCCTGCCCAATCATTGTCATCCAATATATCTAAAGAGGATATAGCCGCTTCTTTGGCAATTTCTATCTTTTTTACTCCTCCCGTTTCATCTTCCATACTTCCCGAAGTATCTATTGCCAGAACAATTCCCGAATTGGGCTTCTTTTCATTTCCCTTTATCTGACTTTTAACGGGAAGCATCGATTCCAATAAGGTATCCTTATAATTTCCCATGGAGAAGGTGTTCTCTCCTCCTATTACCAGAAGGCCCGTCCCCTCTTCCTTAACACAGTATTCCAAATTTTTTTCCAATTCCTCCGATATATCATCATGGGAAACATTGGTCAATATTATTTCGTCAAACTGTATCAAATAATCAACAGAACCGTTCACTTCTTTCGGAGTATAACGGGATATCTGAATACCTATACTGTTTAAGAGATTAGTCACATTTTTCGTATCTTCCTTTGTGCCCAAAATCAATATCTTTGGGCTCCCGGCGGGATTTAATCCTATGGTGAATACATTATTATAAGAGTTTGCATCTCCGTCAGCTTTTATCTCTCCCTTTAAGCTCTTCCAATCGCTGTCCTTGGGGGAGATATCATATTTTAATGAATTCAAGCCTTTTCTTATTTCTATTCTTTTATTCAGTATCTCCTTCTCATCTCCATAGAGATGAAAATCGGCAGTTGTACCGTAATTTGAATAAATTTCTACCGACAGCGGAAATTCCTCGTTATTATAAATTTTTGCAGGTACTTTCATGGATTTCAGCTGGCAGTCATTTTTATCCGCTCTTTTTAAAGGATATATGAACAAATTAACATTTTCTTCTTTTAATTTTTCTTCTACCTGTTGATAACTTCCCAAATTTTCAATCCCATCTGTGAATAACACAAGATTTTTATTAACATCCTGAGGAAAAGAGTCCAAAGCAAACCGAATTCCGTTCTCAATATTTGTAAAATCAGGGTTTATATTTGTATTAAATGCAAATTTTTCTTTCTTATCGGTCAAAGGCATGTCCGTCATTGCGTTTTCCCCGAAGGAAATAACCTCTGTAAGGTTTTTTTTATCCTTCTTCTGAATTTGTTCGTTTATATATTTTTCTATTGATTCTTTATTTTCAGCCGTGCTTAAGGATCGATCAACCAAAAATACGGTATCGTCTTTTTTATTAACTCTGTGAATTCTTATGTCAAAAAGAGAAAGAATCAAAAGAATAAAAACTCCCGTTCTTAAAATAATCCACAGATTCTTTTTAATTTTAGAAAGCATTTTTGTACACCTTCCATTCCAGTGCTAACAATACCAAAGCCAAAAGAATCAAATAATTTCTAATCGGCTTTAAAGGAGTATAGGAAACGGCTTTTCTTTCGTTGGCAGCTTTATTATTCATATCCCCTACAACCAACTGAAAAGGTGGATTTATAAATTCTTCTTTATCTAAAAGATAATCTTCATCAAAAAACCAGTCGATACTTTCCTTTATAACTACGGGAAAATATGGAGTCATTGCAAAATTGGTATTATTGAAGTCCAATGAAGAATATATGACCTTTTTGCCTCTCTCCATGCCGTAAACCATGAAGGAACCCCCTTCTCCTTTCAGCAAAGGATGGAAATTCTTTATATCCTTTAAATACTTAGCATTGTTTACATATGTCTTGCTCATATCCAAATCGGATAAAAAACTTCCATCATCTTCGTGGATTTCTTCAGCCCGGGTTTTTAACCCGGAAATTTCCCGTTCGGGATCTAAATACCACATGCCTGAATCTTTAATATTATTTGCAGCGGATTGATTATCGGCAAATATATATAAATCAAATTCTTCATCACCGGAAGAAATCTTATCCTTCTTTACATAATTAATTTGAGGAATACTTTTCAATGCACTGTCAAAAAAAGGGTTATCCCCTACTAAAACAACGCTCTTCTTATATTTCTGTCCCACAGGAATCGTATATTTATTGTCTTCCGATAAGGAATCCTCATTTTCTATGCTGACAATAAATACATTTTCTTCATTTTCAGGGTGAAAGAACATATCCTTTTCTTCTTTAGGTCCGATTGACGATTTATCTATAGCCTTGTTCCCTTCTTCATCGGATATTGATATATGAACTTCTTTTTTCTTTGAAGAATAATTTTTTATTTTATATATCAAATCCCCGTTATAATAATCATAGTAACCATATGTAATTCCCAGATTATCAAAATCCTTCCCCACTTTTATTACACTGCCGTCAAAATTTACATCCTTATCCGTTATGAGAACTTTTTCTCCACTAAATTGAGATTTTATCTCCGAGAACTTGTTCAAATTCAGCGGAAGATCCGAGCAGTTTATTTTTTTTAGTATATCAATTCCTTCCTTTTTACTTCCCCTCTCAAGAAGTACATTTTCATCACTGTCTATAAGGACTAAATTTATCCTTACATCATCCTTTAAAGTATGAAGAAATTTGTTTATTTCTTCTTTAGCCAATTGGAAGTGGCTTTCTCCCTTCTCCACAGAATTCATGGAGATGGAAGAATCCAAAAATACCGTTATTTCATCTTCAGCTTTTCCTTTAACCAAATACGGATCCGATAATGCCAAAGCTATTGATATTACAATCATAATCTCTAAGAACAGAAGAAGATATTTATTGATATTTTTTGTCCTGATTCCTTCCGCTTCTTTTAAAACTTCATCCCATATTTTTATACTTGATATCTTTATTTCCTTTTCCTGATGTTTTTTAAAATAAAGAAGCAAAATAAGAGGTATAAGGAGTACCGGCCAGAGGCCCTGCATATTCAAAAGTTTCATTTATATACCTCCAATAGTTTTTCTTAAAATTTCCTGAGGAGAATCGCTGCTTAATGCAAAAGTATAAACTATATCCCTGTTAAGAGACATGTTCCTGTTATTGTCTATAAAGGAGTTAATCTTTTTTTTGTACATATCCTTCATAGTCCTGTTAATATCTATCTTTACAATTTTATTAGTTTCCTTATCAATTAACTTTAACTTATCGTTAACTTCAGGTTCTACTTCATCTTCGGATAATATTTGAATAAATAAAACTTCCTCTCCTCTGCCGCATAAAAAATCCAATACTTTATCAATATTCTCACCAAATCCGTCTGTTATGAGAAAGGTTATTCCTCCTCTTTCTCTGTTGAATTCATTTAATCTTATGATATTTTCATAATCGGTCATGCCCTCACAACTTATGCTATCCAACACTTTAAAAAGTTGATAAAATTTATCTTTACCTTTAATTGATGTTTCCCCATATGTTCTATTATTAAGGGGAATAAAACTGAATATATCTCCTTGGTTCAATGTCAGATATCCTATCCCTTTAGTTAAGGCCTTTGCAAGATCGAATTTCACGGAAGTTCCATAGTCCATTGAAAGGCTGTTATCCATTATCACTTTTATATGTATTGTCTTTTCTTCTGTAAACTGCCTTATATATAAATTTTTGGTTCTCATGTATGCCTTCCAATCGATTCTTCTGACATCATCCTGAGGAATATATTGTCTATGATCATAGAAATCCATGGAATTTCCAAGACTCTGGGATCTATAATTTCCTATCTCCCCATAAGTTAGCTTTTTCCTCGGTTTGATCTTTAAATCACTTATCTGTCTGAGAAAATCATCCATTTATTTCACCTTCTTCAGCACTTCCTCTATTATATGATCTGCTGTCATTCCGTCGGACATTGCTCTGAAATTCAAGCAAATCCTATGTCTCAAGGATAAATAAGCGGAATAATATAAATCCTCCAACGATACGTTATACCTTCCTTCAATTAAAGCTTTAGCTTTGGCTCCCAAAATCATTGATTGAGTTCCTCTCGGACTTGACCCCCATTTTACATATTCCCTGACAATATCCGAACCGGTCTTTTCCGGATGAGTTTCAAGTGTTATTTCTACGGCCTTTTCCTTTACTCTTTGACATAAAGCCACATGTCTTACTACTTCCTTCATCTGAAGAACATCATCTTTTCCGGCCTTTTTCTCTATATTTAATTCTTCATTGTCTCCCACAGTCAAATTCACTATATCCATCAGTACCTTTTCATCAGGCATATCTATATTCAGCTTAAACATGAACCTGTCCAGCTGAGCTTCGGGAAGAAGATAAGTTCCTTCCATTTCAATAGGATTTTGGGTGGCAAGAACAAAGAAGGGCTCCTCCAGCATATAAGTATTTTTGCCTACAGTTATGGATTTTTCGGCCATGGCTTGAAGAAGTGCGCTTTGAGTTTTGGGAGTCCCTCTGTTTATCTCGTCTGCTAATATCAAGGAACTGAATATGGGTCCTTTTTCAAAGGAAATATCCATACCGTTTCCGTTATTTTTTATTATCTCGGTACCGATAATATCCATAGGCATCAAATCGGGAGTAAACTGTATTCTTGAAAAGGGAAGATCCAATACCTTTGACAAAGTTTTTATTAAGAGGGTCTTCCCAAGACCTGGTGCTCCCTCCATAAGTATATTACCGCTGCAAATTATTCCTATCAGTGTATTGGTCACCACTTCATCCTGACCTATAATCTGCTTTTTTACTTCTTTCAGTACACTCTCAAATTTTCCCTTGAAATTCAGTATCATATTTTCTTCCATCTATTTTTCCTCCGTTAATATTTCAAAATATCTGTTTACAAGCTCTTTATTTTTCTCTGGTATCTTATATTTATTAATGTACTTTAATTTGTCCTTCTCAAATTCTCTATAGCTTCCGGTAAGTAAATTATCAATTCCCGATGTTCCTATACCATTTTCATTGGAGTTTGTAATTATATCTCCTTTTTCTCCCTGGACTCCCTGTATATTTAAAAGGTTGGATTTTTCATTGTCTATTCTTGTGGACTTCGTACTTTTTTTCACATTCCCTTCTTGCAAAGAAACATCATTTTCCCCTTTGCCGTCTCCTCCGATTCCTCCGCTATCCTCATAATCCCCAAGGCCTTTTCCTGCTATGGATTCTTTGTAGTCTCCCTTATTTCTTTCACCTTCTTCGTAATTATCCCTTTCTCCAGAGGTAAAACTTTCGGTTTTATCCTTACCTCCGATACTCTCAAATCCGTTCCCGTCCTTGTCCAAAAATCTCTCCTTCATGTCATTCAAATCCACCTGAGCTGTCTCTACGGAATTTGAAAGAGATTTTCCATCAGCAATATTCCTAACATTCTCCTTCCAATCATCGGACTTCAATTCCCTTTCCATTTGATTTATAACATTTAAGTCCTTTTGAGACATCTTTTCTTCTCCATTGGATTTCATATCTTGAATATTTTTTAAGGCTTTTTGCCTATATTCTTCCGACAAATCGCCGGAAATGTTGCTCACTTCTTTATTAAGGGAGGATTGAATCCCCGTCCCGTTAAAAATACTTGCTATTATACTATTATCTTGATCATATTTCTTATTTATATTATCCAAATCCCGTTGGGCATCTAAAATATGATAGGCTCCTTCTTCATAATCATAAGTATCCGAAAGTTTATCTATCAGTTTTTTTAATGTTTTCTTCATCTCTTTTTCTTCTTCTGATGTAATATTGCCGTTTTTTTCTTCTTTTTTAAGATCTTCCACAATATTTTCTACTTTTTTTCCTTCCTCTTTTAAATCCTTATTTATTTCTTCTCTGCTTTGTGCAATATCCCGTTTATTTGAAGGAATAAAAAATATCCCCAGTGAAATAAAAAAAATAATCAATGATATTAAAATCATCTTTTTATCTATCTTAATATGATATTTCTTCCCTATATCTTCCTCTGAAAGAGCTTCCCTCATCTCATCAAAAAAAGCATCATATATTTCTCCATGACAGTTTCTGTATTCCAAATAAGTTGAAAACCTTTCTTTAAACCCTGTATCGTCTCCGATTTCTGCTGTTTCTTCAACGGACGGAATTTTGAAGAGAGAATAAAGCACTCCCAATAATAATCCCCCTTCAACAATATAAAAAATCTTTTTCCCTACATAAACTATCGGAAATATATGGCTTAAAATGGCCATCAAAAAAACCGTGCCGGAAATTCCCAATCCAAAATAGATGATGATATTTAAAAACCTATTCAGCCATATCTTTTTCCTCAATTTTTTTAAAACGTTAAAAACATCATTTTTTTTCATAGTAAGGCCTTCCATGTTTAATAAGTATATTTATCCCAAAGGATATTGAAATCCAGAATATGCAGAAAATACCCAAAGGCTTGTATCCCAGATAATTTGGCTGACCCAGCTGAGAAGCAGCCGTTCCTGCCGAAGTCATCACTGGATTTAAGAAAAATACAAGAGGAATCCTCCTGTCGAATATCGATACTACGACTAAATTCCTATATTCATAATAATAATAAAGGAATATCAAGCTGAATATTATTACCGTACATATAAATATCTTGAGTATGAGCTGTATGTGAAAATCACTTTTCCCTTTATGTCTCATCATGTTTTTAATGCTGATAATTACCGTTGCCCATATATATTGGATAATAAGAGGGAAAAGGCCGTACAATCCGCTCATATTGTTTACCGATAAGAGTAAAATCAGATGAGGAAAAGAAGATAAGGTAAACATGGCAATATGAAAAAATCCGTTCTTTTCCCATTCCCACAATGTTATAAGAATCGAATTCAATATTAATTGAAATACGGAATAATAAAGATACATTTTACCCGTTAAATCTTCCTCGTAGGAATTATCCGTTAAAATTATCATGAAAAAACACCCTAAAAGAACTATGGTATTAATCAACACATAACTGAATATCAACTCTCTGTTTTTTTTATTCATCTCTAAAAAATCATTCATTATTTTCACCTGATTTTAATTTCCCACGAAGGGATATTTGAGGAAGCATAATTCTTCCTTTGCCGGTTATCTTAATGGTCAACGGACCATTTTCCGTAAAATCCTTCACTCTGTCACCCTGAAATAACTGAGATGATAATTTTTCCCATTTTTTATCTTTTTGATTTAATGCTTCTATTTTTAAGTTGCCATAATCAATCTTTGCTCTAAGACTCAGGGATTCAATATCCCCTCGCACAGGCATAGGATAGTATAAAAGAAGTTCTTCTCCCTCTTCTAACGTATATTCCCTTATATATTCATCTTCCGAGTATTTAGTATAGTTTTTAACCGGACAAATAACTCCGAAGGGAATGTTTAAATGTTCTTTTTCTTCAAAATCAATTTGAAAGACATTCATTGTATATGTCTTTTCATCTTTATCCTTTATTGTGCTAAATCCTATCAGATAGCAGTTCTTAGGATTACTTTCAGCATAGTAATACTGTTCAAACAGCTGTTTTTCTTCGTCATCTAATTTGGCAGCAGTAGAAACCTTGTCCAAATAATTAAAATCGCCGGTATTCTTTAAATTTTCATCCAATCTATATTTAATATCCAATTCTTGTTTTCCGTTTAATGTTCCAATATTTATAACCGTATCTCCTATTATGATGAAGCTGCTATCCAAATCATAAGGGAGAATATTTTGTATTTCACCTGATACAATTGAATTTTCGTCTATAGAAAGTTTCTGCACATAACTTTCTTTTTCATCCCGATTCTGAAAAAATATAGGATACACCTCTTTTTTCAATGCAAGAACCTTTTGGCTTAAAGGCATAACATGAATATTGTCTTCTCCATATCCGTCCAAGAATCCATCATTCAGCTGAAATTCCGAATTCTCTTTAGTTCCCTTCACATATGCAACTCCTGTAGAGAAAACTCCTTCTCCGTATTCCTTTATCTCAACCTTTCCCACATTGCTTCCATAGATATTTTCTCTAAAAAAAGCTATTAAAAATATCAAAGAAAAGGCTCCTATTGATATTCCAAATATTTTACCTCTTTTTTCTCCCAATCCTATAATAAGAAATATTAAATAAACTATCAGTAAGGACAGAAATATATAAACCAAATTATAACTGGGTTTCAACAGAGAATTTCCTATAAAAAACATATTTTTCCACTCATTTTCCCTGTTAAAAATATTTTCAGGTTTGATCAAATCGTTAAGATTTAAATATGTAGCATATTTTTCAATTGATTCTTTTATGTTATCTAAGGATATCGTTTCCAAATTTTCGTTTATGGATACAACGTTACCTTCTCCCAAATGCCAAATCTCTTCTTGATTTAAATTTTTAAATATTCCGGTTAAAGTTTTATATTTGTAGGTTTTGTTTCCAATGAAAATATTGTGTCCTCTTTTAACCCATTGAATAAGATTTTGCCCGAATTCTTCCGGTAATTGTTCTGAATTGTAGTTCTCTATAAAAACCATATCTAAATTTTCAAGTTCTTCTTCATTCAGGCTGAGGTATTTGGTCAAATCAACTATTTCTATATCTTCCATGGGAATAAAATTTAGTTTCAATTGGCTGAGATAATTCAATCTCTCCGGTTCATCGGATAATATTCCTAAGATGGTTGTTTTCTCGGAAATAGGTTCAAATGGGATTTCGACGGAATTTATCTTCTTTCCTTTATTCTCTAACGTTACTTTTATTTTACCCTCGGAATCAGGTATGGGAATGGAAAAATAATATACTTTTTCACTATTATCATCTATCTTTACGGGTTCATAATATTTCCTGTTTTCAGTTTCTATGCGGATTATACCTTCATCTATACCTGAATTTCCGGTACTTACGGTGATTTTTAACGGATTTACACTTTTCAGCTTTACTTTTCCGCCAAATCCGATGATTCCTGTAATTCTTGTTTCGCCGCTTCCATAGGATATCCCCCATGAAGATAATATTATAAAAATTAACAAACCTATTCCAACTAATTTTTTCACATTCCCACACTTCCCTTTAAAAATAAAACCCTCTTCCAAGGAAGAGGGTTTAAATTCATTTCACTCAACCTTCCCTTTCCTCTAAGTCGGAGTATCGAGAAGAAATACAACACCAAGTTTTCTGGCTTTCAGATCATCTTTAGGCCGAACCTTCCCATTTGTATACAAACAGTGGCAAAAACATCAACCTAAATTCCTGATTACAGCTGCGACTACAGCAAGGGTTTTTCACCCTTTTCCTTATTGTGCTATATTTTATCTTTTCCATATATTAAATTACTTTCATCAACATTATATTCCATACAAATTAACATTGTCAAGGAGTTATAACTATAGGTTTCCCGCAAAGTATAGAAGCTTTCATGTCTATAATCCTTTGGTTTGAAGAACCTCTGAATTTCAGCATAAGGCTTTTTTTATCTATCTCAAAGGGGCCGTCTATGAGAATATCCGTACATTTCATTAATCTCTCCCAACCCGGTCTGTCATTGAAACTTTCAATTATTTTCTCACAAGTATATCCCGTATAAGTTATAACATTTAGCCCCATTTCCTTTATTCTTTCTCCTAAAACCGCAAAATTTTCGGCTTGCTCAAGAGGTTCTCCTCCGCTAAAGGTTACTCCGTCTAAGAGAGGATTATCCTTTACCATTTTCAAGATATCTTTAATATCTATCAGTCTGCCGCCGGTAAAGGAATGAGTCTCCGGATTATGGCATCCTTTACAGTTGTGTTTACACCCTTGAGAAAAAACTACCAGTCTTATACCGGGTCCGTCAACTATAGATTCTTTAATTATTCCTGCTATTCTTAAAAAATCAGTCATATCTTTCTCCCTATTTTACAGAGCAGGAAAAATGTTTGACTCTGTCCCTTTCCTCTGCTCTCTTTGCATCATTGAAACGGTCTAAGGTTCCCACCAGATACCCTGTAATACGTCTGATCCTCTCAAAAGGTATATTTCCTTCTTCCCTTCCGCATTTGGGACAGGTATCACCGATAATTCCGGTATATCCGCAGACGGGATCTCTGTCCACGGGATGATTTATTGAACCATAGCCTACTCCGGATTCCTTCATTACTCTTATAATTTTTTCAAAGGCTTCTAAGTTTTGAGTCGGATCTCCGTCTAACTCCACATATGTTATATGTCCCCCATTTGTAAGAGAATGATATGGAGCTTCCGTTTTTATCTTGTGAAAAGCGGTTGTTTCGTAATATACAGGAACATGGAAACTGTTTGTATAATATTCCCTGTCCGTTATTCCTTCAATGGAACCGAATATTTCTTTGTCCATTTTAACAAATCTTCCTGCCGTTCCTTCCGCCGGAGTAGCAAGAAGGGAAAAATTCATCTTATATTTTTGGCTTGCTTCGTCCATTCTCTTTCTCATATGCCCTATAATTTCAAGGCCTAATCTTTGCGATTCCTCGGATTCCCCATGATGTTTTCCCGTAAGTGCTTTCAAACATTCGGCAAGGCCTATAAATCCCATAGTCAAAGTCCCATGTTTCAATACTTCTCTTACCTCGTCTTCTTCTCCTAATTTATCCGAATCAATCCATATTCCCTGCCCCATGAGGAAGGGGTAATTTTTTACCTTTTTGCGCCCTTGCATCTCAAATCTTTCCAACAATTGATCGATAACTAAATCTATAACCTTATCAAGTTCCTTAAAGAATATATCCAGATTACCTTTGCTTTTCAGCCCCAATCTCGGCAAATTGACAGTAGTAAAGCTTAAATTCCCTCTTCCGTATATTATTTCTCTGTCGGGGTCATAAACATTTCCTACAACTCTTGTTCTGCATCCCATATATGCAATCTCCGTTTCCGGATGGCCCTGTTTATAATACTGAAGATTATACGGTGCATCCAAGAACGAAAAATTAGGAAACAGTCTCTTTGCACTTACTCTGCATGATAATCTGAACAGGTCATAATTTGGCTCCCCTTCATTATAATTAACTCCTTCCTTAACTTTAAAAATCTGTATCGGAAATATGGGAGTTTCTCCGTTTCCGAGGCCGGCTTCCGTAGCAAGAAGAAGATTTTTCATAACCATTCTGCCTTCCGGAGACGTATCGGTTCCATAGTTAACGGAACTAAAAGGTATCTGAGCTCCCGCTCTGGAATGCATAGTATTTAAATTGTGTATAAATGCTTCTATTGCCTGAAAAGTTTTTCTGTCCGTTTCTTTCAACGCATTTTTTTCTGCAAATTTTTGGGCTTTTTTTATCAATAAAGGATCTTTTATAAGATCAGAAAGATAATTAAATTCCGCTTCTTTATACTTCTCGTTATTTGCAATGGAGGGCTTCAATCCCTTTTCTTTGTGAATGTTATCAAAGATATCTATAATTTTATCTTGAATTTCTCCATCCTCCGTCAACAACTCAAAGGCTTTTAATAAATTTACTCTATATAATTTTACATATGTTTTTTTAACCCCCGGTGCCATTCCGTAGTCAAAATTCGGTATGCTCTGACCACCGTGCTGGTCATTCTGATTGGACTGTATAGCAATACAGGCTAAAGCGGCATAACTTTGAATGTCGTTAGGTTCTCTCAAAAATCCATGGCCGGTACAAAACCCTCCTTTAAACAGCTTTACGATATCTATCTGGCAGCAGGTAGTAGTCAGCATAAGAAAATCCAAATCATGTATATGAATATCCCCTTCTTTGTGAGCTTTGGAATGTTCAGGCTTTAATATAAACAAATCATAAAACTGTTTCGCCCCTTCGGAACCAAATTTAAGCATGGTACCCATAGCCGTATCTCCGTCTATGTTGGCATTTTCCCTCTTTAAGTCATTATCCTTGGCATCTTTAAAGGTCAGATCTTCGTATACCTTCATAAGTCTTGTGTTCATTTCCCTTACTCTGTTTCTTTCGGCTCTGTAGAGAATATACTCTTTTGCCGTACGGGCATGACCTGACTCTATAAGTACCTTTTCCACTATATCCTGTATTTCTTCAACTTCGGGTACCTTATGTATATAATCCCGTTCTAGTATTTCAGCAACTTCTTCCGATAAAGCAACTGCCATATCATAATCCTGTCCTCCGGCCGCTTTTGCTGCTTTAAATATAGCATTTGAAATCTTTTCAATATTAAAGGGGACCTCTCTTCCATCTCTTTTTTTGATCTTCGTAATCATTTTAGCATCTCCTTATTTTTATAATGAATAGGATAATATGACAAAAAAATAATAACAGCATATACTATATGTTGTTATTATATGATAACAAGTATCTATATAATGTGTCAAGTGCAAAATTTAATGCAGTAATAAAGTTCCAGTGAATATATCGGGACTACTGATAAAGTCGTTATTTTTAAAAATTACTCAGTAAAAATGCGGATTTGGAGATACAAAAAATTAAAAAATTGGACTTTTTCACTGGTCCCGAATATATCCAGTGTCTTGATGTTATTTTATAATAGAAATATAATATATTCAAGATATGATTAAAGAAAGGAGCAAAAGTTTAATGGAACAAAATAATAAAGAAAAAAATTATTTTTTGTTAAGTTGTCAACAGCGGGAACGGGATGAAGCAGAACTGTATAAAAGAATTTCCGATCGCATCAAGGATCCTGAAGCAAAAAAAATCTTAAAATCCATATCTCAGGATGAAAACTCCCATGCCGAAAAATTTGCTTCATATTCTAACCAAATTCTCAAACCTAATATGAGTCGGATAAGGTTCTACAACTTCATAGCAATTATGTTGGGATATACATTTATGCTTAAAATGTTTGAAAGAGGAGAAGAAAAGGCAATCAATTCATATAAAGCCCATATAGCGGAAATACCTATGTTGGAAACCATCCTTCGTGATGAGGAAGCCCACGAGGCAAAACTCATTGATCTATTGGATGAAGAAAGATTGCAATATGTAGGAGATATGGTATTGGGCATGAATGATGCTCTTGTGGAATTAACGGGATCATTGGCCGGATATACCCTTGCCATGCAGAATACGTCGGTTATAGCTATGGCCGGCTTGATTACCGGAATTTCCGCTACTCTTTCCATGAGTGCATCAGGATACCTATCATCTCGGGCATCAGGGAACAAAAATGCCGTAAAATCTTCTGCCTATACAGGTATTGCCTATTTGATTACTGTAGTGCTGTTAATTATACCTTATTTGCTGTTCTCTAAAGACAATTATATTCCGGCATTGATTGTAACAATGCTTATTGCTATTTCCATAATCGCAGGGTTTAATTTTTATATTTCCGTTGCTAAAGATGAACCATTTAAGCGTAACTTTTTTGAAATGGCAGGCATCAGCATGGGTGTAGCGGTGATATCCTTTATTGTAGGTATAATCGTTAAACAGGTATTGGGAATTGATTTGTAATAAATAACACCCTACAGGAATATAATTTATTAACAAATAATACTGGGGGTGTCCTATGAAAAATTTTAAAAAATGTATTTCATTTATCATTATTGCAGTTCTATTTTTAAGTTTATCCATTCCATCCTTTGCAGAAAAAGAAAAAATTTTAACGGCTGAGGAAGTATTTGATTCGGAAACTGTGGAAAAAATAAAAGAAGAAATAGAAAAAAATTTAGTAATCGTACCGGATAAAACAGAAGACGCGGATAAAGAACAAAATAATTCCTTTGGAACATATCCTACAAGAAAAGGTGTAATTCTTGTTACGGCAGATAAACTCAAGGGAATAATTCCGACAGGCCATGCAGCTATAATATACAGTTCCGGTACAGTTGTGGAATCTTTGTCAAATGGCGTGACCACCGGAAATAATGATTGGAACCGTACCAGAGGTACATGTTACGGAGTTACTGTGACAAGTACAACTATATCTGAAGATGCATCGGCTGCAAATTATTGTTACAACAAAATAGGTTTGCCTTATAATTTTAACTATCTCAATCCTTATACAAGAAGTAAATTTTATTGTTCGCAGCTTGTTTATGCCGCATTTTTAGATTTATATGATATAAATCTCGACACAGCTGCATTCGCTATTGCAGTCCATCCTATGGAATTAGTAAATACGGATAAAACAATGACCATATATGAAAAATAATAAAAAATAGAAAGGGCTTCTATTGAAGCATTAATATATTAGGGCACTTCTCAAACAATCTTATTTTCAATACCGTTGTTTTTGGAGTGCCTAATTTTAACTTTAAGAAAATAATAAGGAGGAAATCAAATGATCAAAAAATTCTTGGGAATTACATTTTTATCTGCTATTGTGCTTATAGGATGTACAAATACGGGAAATATGGTAAACAGTAATTCAAATCTTCATATGGGTATTATTGAAACAACAGGGCAATCAAATGAAACATACTTAACACTTTTAGATCAAAATCTGAAAATAATCAAACGGGAAAAGATTGAATTGGGTTCCATGGGTTCTCCCTTTGATCTTCCCAGAATATTCAACGGCAGTATGTATGTTGTACCAAAGGGCCTAATAACAAAGGACCTGACTGTCGTATTCGAATATGGCTTAAGCAATGGAAATACAAACACTTATGACGTGAAACAGCACAATATAAATACCTTTGCTGTAGATGAAAATTTTCTTTACACCGCAAATACTTTAAATATGAGTTCAATTATCACCAAATGCAATAAATCAACAAATAAATTGGAGACACTGAATATAAATAATGTCTACATCAGCAGATTAGATGCCTACGATAATACTCTATATGCTTTCGGCGAAGAGATGAATGATGAACCGGCGCATAAATCCTTCCTATATTTGATTGATCCCGTGAGTTTAAAAATAAATGATATTATAGATATTACAGAATGCGGAACGGGACAATATTATAGTTTAAAAATAAATGATAAAATATATTTTACAAATCAATATGATATAGATGGAAACCCGGGTTATAAATTAAGCGTATTTGATATAAACAATAAAAAAGCTGAAAACTATGAGCTTAAATCGCCTTTTCCCTATCAAATCTTTGAATATAACAATAAACTTTTAATTTCTCATTATGACCTTGTTCAAAACAGAGGAAATGACTTAACCATATTTGATCCTACGGATCACTTGCAGAAATTAACTACTTTTAAAAACTCCATCGGTCAAATTTATGTATTTGGAAATACGCTTTATTCTGCTGATTTAGAAAATTTATATGTATATAACTTAGAAAATTTTAAGTTGGAAAAGACCATTGATATATATTCCAAAAGGAATGAAAAAATGTTCTTCTACTTTTCAAGCTTTTTCATCAAACCGTAAAATCAGGTTTCCCATTATCATATTTATTCTATGATTTAATAATTAAGCCCAAGAGTTGAGACAGCTCACATGCCTGGGAGGGAGTAACAACCGCCCCTTTCAGTTCATATCCCGAAACCACAATTCCTTCAATATCATCTGTGGTAAAATCAACATCCTTTAAAGAAGTATGCAAAAAATCAGCTCCATTTAGTTTGCATTTATGAAATTCAATAAATTTCAATTGACAGTCCTGCACATTTCCATTTGTTAAATCAGAATCATCGAATGATGTATTTTTTAAATTGGCGGAAAATAGATTTATATATTTACAATTACAATTAGTCATTAGCATATTGTTTAAATCAGTACTGGCAAAATTAGCCCCTACTGCCTTGCAATTTCTAAATTCAACCCGGTGAAAAATACAGCTTTCAAAATCAATATTGGAAATATCGCAGCTTTCAAATACAACATCAACAAAAAATACCTTATTCAATTTACACTTTATAAAGTTACAATTTTCAAATATGCAGTCGTTAAATTCAATATTACGTACTTGTACATTTTCTACATAGCTATTGTCAAAATGAGACCCTTCGATATCCTCTTCGTCTTCAATTCCTTGCTGTATGGCAGATTGAAGATCAACATCTTCCTTAAGTACCTTTGACAGTTTTGGTTTAGTCAGTTTCATTTATACTCCTCCTTAAACTTTTGACGGTTCCCTTCATAGGATTATACCATTATTGATATACTGTCATACATTAATAATAGCATATATTAATTTTTTTCCTATTGTTTTTATCGGGTTTTATTGTAATGTAAAAACAGTCATAGTATAATGTATTTATATAACTATCTTGAAAAAGGAGATATGATTTATGAACTGGCTCAGAAGAGTAATGTTAGGAAGATACGGACCCGATCAGTTATCTATTGCCTTGATGATTCTTTATATGGTATTATCGTTATTGTCACGGTTTACCAATGTTTATGTACTTTCCGTTATTTCTTTGATTCCCCTTGTGTTTTGCTTTTTCAGAATGTTTTCCAAAAATATACAGAAGCGTTATCAGGAAAATAATATTTTTATGGGATATTATAATAAAGTAAAATATGGATTTTACAATAAAAGAGACAGAATAAGGGATATGAAGATATATAAATATTATAAATGCCCCAATTGTTCAAATAAGCTTCGGGTACCAAGAGGAAAAGGAAAGATATGCATTACATGTCCCAGTTGTAAAACCAAATTTATAAAAAGAACTTAAATATTTTATAAAAAGGCTTCTTTATATATATTTTAATAGAAGCCTTTTTTTATATTCCAGTCATTTAAATTCTTGCAACTCAAATCTGTTGATTATTTCCTCTAAAAAAGTTTCACAGCTTTGATACATTTATTTAATATTTGTAATCCTTATTGACTTTTAGATATAATATTGTTAATATATTATCAGAAACATAATCCGAGTTTTTCGAGAGTATTCTTGAGTCATTCGGATAAAAAATACAGCCAATACCTGACGGGTTGAGAATGATCTTACCTGAAAGGGAATCGGGTCTCTGACTACACCTGACTTCCTTTGAGAGGAAGTTTTTTTATGGAGAAAGGAGGAAAATTCTTGAAAGAAAGAATTGGTGTAATAAGTGCCATCCTTGAAAACCCTAAAAGTTCTCAGTATGAGTTCAATAAAATAGTCTCTGAATATAAACGGATAATTAAAGGCAGAATGGGGATTCCCTTTGATGAAGAAGACATTTCGGTAATATCCATCACCGTTGTAGGTACTTTAGACGAGATCAACAGCCTTACAGGCAAGCTTGGAAATTTACATGAATGTATAGTTAAAACTTCAATTTCAAAAAAAGAGTTGGACATATAATTAAATCACGAATAGGGGGAATTAAAATGTATTCGGAAGATTTTATCAACGATGATGAGATATTCAAGCTTTTAGAGGAAGGAAAAAATGCCGAAAAGAGCGAAATAAGAGAAATAATCAATAAGTCTCTTCAAAAAATCCGTCTTGAACCTATAGAAACAGCTAAACTGCTTCAAACAGAAGATAAGGAACTTCAAGAAGAAATATTTGCTGCTGCAAGAAAATTAAAGGAAAGGATATACGGAAACAGAATAGTATTTTTTGCCCCTCTGTATATAGGAAACAAATGTATAAACAACTGTTTATATTGCGGTTTCAGAAGAGACAACAAAGCCATAGTCCGCAAAACTCTTACAGAAGAAGAACTTGTAGAACAAGTAAAGATTTTGGAAAGCAAAGGCCATAAAAGACTGATTCTCGTATATGGAGAGCATCCAAATTACAATGCGGATTTTATAGCGAATACCGTAAAAATCGTATATAATACAAAAAATCATAATGGAGAAATCAGGAGAGTTAATATAAACGCTGCACCTATGGATGTAGAGGGATATAGAAAACTAAAAAAAGTCGGAATAGGGACTTTCCAAATATTTCAGGAAACATATCATCACAAGACCTACAACATTCTTCACCCGCAAAATGATATGAAAGGAAATTATCCTTGGAGATTATATGGACTGGACAGGGCAATGCAGGGAGGAATAGACGATGTGGGAATAGGAGCATTGTTTGGGCTGTTCGATTGGAAATTTGAAGTAATGGGACTTTTATATCACGCCATTCACTTGGAAAAAACCTTCGGAGTAGGTCCCCATACTATTTCATTCCCACGAATTGAACCGGCGATAAATACAGAATTTTACGATCAAACAAAATATAAAGTTTCCGATGAAGATTTCAAACGGGTAGTGTCAATCCTTCGCCTTTCCGTACCATATACGGGAATGATACTTACTGCAAGAGAAACCCCGGAAGTAAGAAGAGAAATAATTCCTCTTGGAATATCACAGATAGATGCAGGTTCAAAAGTAGGTATAGGAGGATACACCAAAGATGACTACATTCCGGAAAAGGAACAATTCCATCTCGGAGATATCCGTGCCCTTGATACGGTAGTAAACGAAATGTGTGAAAACGGCCATATCACTTCCTTCTGTACGGCCTGTTACCGAAGCGGAAGAACTGGAGAGGATTTTATGGATATGGCAAAACCTGGACTGATTCAAAAATTCTGCGTTCCCAACGGTATACTCACATTTAAGGAATACCTTCTGGACTATGCCTCGGAAAAAACAAGAAAAAACGGAGAAGCACTGATTAATAAAGAACTCGAAGAAATAGGAGAGTCTGATCCGGAAAGAAGAAAAATGATAGAAGAAAAAATAGCCTTACTGGAAAAAGGAGAAAGGGATATATATGTATAGTGAAAACACTATGAATTCCACACCAAATTCCAACAGAATTACCATATCAATATATGGGAAAAGAAATGCGGGCAAATCTTCCCTTTTAAACGCCTTAGCAGAACAAGAAATATCTATTGTAAGCAATGTAGCCGGAACTACTACAGATCCTGTAAAAAAAGCTATGGAGTTAATACCCGTAGGCCCGGTACTGTTCATCGATACGGCCGGAATTGACGATGAGGGAGAACTTGGTGCTTTGAGGATGAAAAAAAGTATAGAAACTGCAAGAAGAACCGACATAGCACTATATGTAATGGACATAACGGATATAGACGAAGATTCATTAAATTCTATGGTTCACAATTTCAACAAATACAGTATTCCATATATTCTCGTTATGAACAAAATAGATAAAGTCAGTGAAGAATATTTAAATAAAGTAAAAGATAAATATAAAAATGCCATATTTACTTCATCAACAAAAAAAATAAACGTGAATATGCTTAAGGACGAATTAGTCAGAAGAATACAGTCTATTGAAGAAGATCAGCCTATTATAGGAAATCTCCTTCCTTATAATGGGGATGCCGTCTTAGTTGTTCCCATAGATAAAGAGGCCCCCAAGGGAAGGCTTATATTGCCTCAGGTTCAGGTAATAAGAGATCTCCTCGACTACGGAATCAAGACCCACGTAGTAAGAAATACCGAGCTTGAAAGCACCATAAAGGAATTGAAAAATATAGATTTGGTAATCACAGATTCCCAGGCTTTTAAGGAAGTAGCCGAAATAGTTCCAAGAGAAATAAAATTGACATCTTTTTCGATACTCTTTGCAAGGCAAAAGGGAGATTTGGAGGAATTTATAAAGGGTGTAAACGCAATTTCCGGTCTTCCCGATAATGCAAATATACTTATTGCCGAAAACTGTACTCATAATACCTTCCACGATGATATAGGAAGAGTTAAAATACCAAAGCTGTTAACGAAAGTAACTAAGAAAAATTTTAAATACACTTATAAAACAGGATATAATTTTACGGAAGAGTTGAAGGAGTACAGCCTTGTAATCCACTGCGGAGGATGTATGGTAAACAGAAAGGAAATTCAAAGCAGAATAAAAATATGCAGGGACAATAATATTCCTATTACGAATTATGGTATACTCCTTGCTTATTTAAACGGCATATTAGACAGATCTGTAGAAATATTTGATTTAAAATAGCATCAAAAATAATAAATAATTCCCATCTCAATTGAGATGGGAATTATTTATTATATATTTAACAGTTCATCACTTCGTGTGATAATCTTACCGACGATACCATAATCTATAGCTTCTTCAGCACTCATCCAATAATTTCTGTCCGTATCTTTATTTACCTTTTCAAGGGGTTGACCCGTAGCATCACTTATCAATTTATTTATACGACTGCGGACACGTACAATTTCATTTGCTTCAATCTCTATATCCGCACTCGTGCCGCTTGCTCCGCCCATAGGTTGATGAATCAAATATCTTGTATTAGGTAATGAAAGACGGTATTGTTTCTCGGATGCAAGAAAAATGGTTATGCCTGCACTTGCGACCCAGCCTGTACCGATAATATATACTTTCGGTTTTATAAACTGAATAATATCATGAATAGTATCACCTGATTCGACATGGCCTCCCTGGCTGTTAATAAACAGCTTTATCGGCTCATCCCCTAATTCCTGCAAAATTAACAACTGCGAACATACTTTCTGTGCAAGTTCCTGACTTATTTCGCCGCTTATAAACACAGAACGGGATTTTAATAATTTGTCCATTAAGAATTTGTCCATATTGCTTTGTACATCCTGAGCATTTTCCATTATAAAAAACCTCTCTTCCAGATTATTCAACTAATGCTATTAAATCCATTATATTATTTATAAAATTATGTGTCAACATACACAAAATATAATCAGTTATTTTCTTAATCAGTTAATCCCAAACAGAATCAAATTTCGCATATGATAAATTCCAGTGAATGTTTCTTAAGTAGTTATCAATCCCTTCTTTATCCCTATTCTTAAATAATTCAATAATTTTTTTGTGCTGACTGTTTGTTTCCTTTAAAATATTATTTACTTCTTTATCTGAACCTTTAATATTATACTCCTGCTTTATTAAGCTTTTTTTGAGAGTATCTATAATCCTTATTAATTCAGAATTTTCTGAGGCTGATATAAATATTGAATGAAATTTCATCTGTAGTTTATAATAATCCTCGAAACTTTCATTTTGAATGGCCTCGTCTATTTCTTCAACTATTTTCTCCATATTAATAATATCCTTTTCGGTTAAATTATCTACGGAAAGTCTTCCCGCCAATCCTTCCAGCACTCCTAAGATTTTATATATTTCTCTTATCTTCTCCAAAGGGACTTCCTTCACTATAAAACCCCTTCTCGGATGTCTTTCCAATATCCCATCGCTCGCTAATTCTATTAATGCCTCTCTTACAGGAGTTCTGCTTACATTTAAGGTCTGGCATATATTGCTTTCGTTGATTTTTTCCCGCGGTTTTATATTGTTGTTTCTTATTTCTTCGGATATATATTCATAAACATAATCCTTTAATGTTTTGTAGATATTCATTTTTCCTCCTAATTAACTTTTTAAATGTATATTGTATACAAATAACTATATCATATATGGAAGATTCGTTCAACTTTAGAAGTTTTCCAAAAAAATCTTATTTACCAAACCTATTTATTAATTCTATACTTGCAATTAAAATTAATACGTGGTATATTGTATTCAGTATATAATATATTGTATACAATATACCACGTATATAATAGGGGGAATAAAAAATGTTTAAAAACGTAATTGTAAGAAAACCATGTAAGGCAATTGTAAACGGAATAACTTCCGCAAATTTGGGTAAACCCGACTTTGAATTAGCAAAAAAGCAACATGAATTTTATATTGAAACTTTAAAAAAGTGCGGAGTGAAAGTTACAATATTGGATGCGGACGAAAAATACCCTGATTCCTGCTTTGTTGAAGATGTTGCATTGTGTACAAAAAAATGCGCTATTATTACACGACCCGGGGCTCTGAGCAGACGCGGTGAAGAAGTAGAAATGAAAGAAGTTTTGAAAAAGTTCTACTCGGACATTGAAGAAATTAAAGAACCTGGAACAGTAGAAGCAGGAGATATAATGATGGTAGGAGATCATTTCTATATCGGATTGTCTGCCAGAACAAATAAAGATGGGGCAGAACAAATGATATCAATCTTAGAAAAATACGGTTTTTCAGGTTCTGTAGTTCCTCTTAATGAGATGCTCCATCTAAAAAGCGGACTTGCATACTTGGAAAACAATAATCTTTTAATTGCGGGAGAATTCATCAAAAATCCTGTTTTCAAAGATTTCAACAAAATAATAATACCCGAAGATGAAGGGTATGCCGCAAACTGTATATGGGTAAACGATCATGTTCTTGTTCCCATGGGTTATCCAAAAACTCAAGAGGCAATAAAAAAATTGGGATACAAAGTTGAAATAGTTGATACTTCAGAGTTCAGAAAATTAGATGGAGGTCTCAGTTGTTTATCCTTGAGATTCTAATCCAAAATCTTTTAATATATCAGAGTCCGTCTTATATAAAACGGACTCTTAATATAAGGGGGTTAAAAAATGACTGAAAATAAAGTTAAAAATGTACAGCAGACCGAAGGATTAGGATTTCTCAGGCTCACCGCCGTTGCATTAGGTGCAACGATAGGAGGAGGAGTATTCAGTCTTTCAGGGGATATGGCGGCAAACGGAGCAAACACTGCTGCAGTATTGGCAGGCTGGGGAATCTGTGGCATCGGAATGCTCTGCTTAACTTTATGCTTCTTTGAATTGAACAAAAGAAAACCAAATTTGACAGGCGGAATATACAGCTATGCAAAGGAAGGTTTCGGGGATTATATAGGATTTAATTCCGCATGGGGATATTGGATAAGTGCTCTTCTGGCAAATGTATCATATGCGACCTTGTTGTTTTCGGCTATCGGGTATTTCATACCTGTATTTGAGCAAGGAAACAATCTTATTTCAATTATTTGCGCTTCTATTTTAATATGGATTATGAATTATATGGTTTCAAAAGGAGTAAAGCAAGCGGCAGGTATAAACCTTGTTGTTACAATAAGTAAAATAGTTCCGATACTAATATTTATTATAACAGTATTATTTATTAAAGCTTTTGATCCTAAAATATTTATGAGCAACTTTTGGGGGGAGCCGGGAGGGCCTTCATTTTTGGAACAGATAAAAGCTACAATGATAACTACTGTGTGGTCATTTATAGGAGTTGAAGGTGCCGTAGTTATATCCGGAAGGGCAAAAAAATCGAGTGATGTAGGTAAAGCTACAGTTTCGGCATTTCTCGGAGTACTTTTAATCTATTTACTTGTTTCTATTCTAAGCATGGGTATTATGACAAGAACAGAATTAGCAGCTCTCGGCAATCCGCCCTTAGCTTTTATATTTGAAAAAGCCGTTGGAAAATGGGGAGCTTCAATTATAAATTTCGGTGTTATACTGTCTTTGGCCGGTGCCACATTGGGATATACGATTATCGCTTCCGAATGTCCTTATATAGCTGCTCAAAACGGAGTATTTTCAAAAGCATTTGCAAAAGAAAACAAAAATCATGCCCCTATAAATTCACTTTTACTTACAAATTCTATTATACAGCTTTTCCTTATTATAACATTTTTTAATGCAAGCACTTATCAGATATTTTATACAATTTCGGCAGGAATGATAATTCCTCCTTATCTATTAAGTGCTCTTTATTTTCTTAAAATTACAATTAAAAAGGACGGGTTCGAGAAAGATTCTTCCTCGGATGTACTAAAAAATAGAATATTGGCTGTTCTTGCAACTATATACGCCTTCTGGCTTGTTTATTCCACCGGTTGGCAGTCTCTGCTTATAATGGCAATATTGTATGCACCGGGTACATTGGTCTATATAAAGGGTAAAAGAGAACAGAATAAAAAATATTTCGATAACAGCAGGGATAGGATATTACTTGGACTTATCATTGCTCTTGCTGTATTATCCATTATTCTTATTGCAAACGGAACTATTCATCCCTTTTAACAAAATATAAATTAACAGCCATGAGGACGATTGTGTAACTTTCATTCTCATGCTCATGGCGGTTAAAAGAGTTCCCTTAATTCCTGATACCATCATTTTATCCCATTTTTTAAATAAAAAATTATGCATTTTCAATATATATAATTTTTACTTAATTTGTCTTCATCAAATCGAATCTATAATTGCTTTATCTATCTTCGGAACAATTAATTTTCTAAAAATAAGATAAAGTAAGATTAACTGGACCGATAAGATAAAATAAGTGAAAATTCCGGATAATATGAGACTTTCCAATCCAAAAAAATTGCGAAAAAGATTGAATAAATATGTTATAGGAGAAATTAATGAAATAACTCGAATTAGCTTAGGGGAATCGGCATAATATGTATAGCAAGAAGAGAACAGAAAAATTATATTAATAAATAAACCGCTGAAAGAAAATCTTTTTGTAGCTATGGTTAACATGGAAAACGCCGCACCGAATAAGCAAATAAAAAGAAAAAGATATATTAAAAACAATATAACCCTTAATATAAGAAAAGCATTAAATTTCAATTTAAATTCAGTTAATAGGGATAACAGAATAATTATTACAACCACCTGAACCATATTGGAAAAAAAGTAAAAGAGAGACTGAGCCGCTACATATTTTTCGATGCTCAAGTTTGACATCTTAAATTGAACCATTTTATTGGGAATAATTTCTCTATATAATTCAAAATTAATGCCGACAATAACAGACATAATAAAATTAACAGCCGTCATTGTCAGAACCGCAAATTGAATATTAAAATCAGTATTTTTCAAATACACGGAATATATATAATAAGGAATTATAAATAACAACATTCTAAAACAAGACAGCAGGTATTCAGTTAAGTTTCTTCTGTAATAAAATATGTCTTTCATTATCAAACTAACCATAAAAACCTCCTGAATGCAAATATTTCCTTTTGCTGCTTCTCACCAATAAAAATGATAATACGAAAAAACCTACCCACATGACAAATCTGTGAGTTATTTCAACAGACGGAGAATAACTGAATTCCATAATATTAGTAATCGGTAAAATCCTTGCAATATATTTAATAAATATAGGCATTATCTCAATGGGATACAAAACCCCACACAATGCATAAATCACATCCATAAGAAAATTAAAGCTATTAAAATAATTCGGTGTTTTCATCTGAACAGCCAGTAGAATATAACTCATCAACAAATTATTTATAAAAACCAGAAAAACGCATAGGCAAGCAAAAGCAAAATCAATTTTTAAATTAAAAATAATATTATACAAAAATAACGTTATAAAAAGTGAAGGAATATATAATACATTTACTGCACATGTCTGAAAAAAACTGAAAGAAAACAGTGATGTTGCCGATATCATTACATCTTGGATTTTTTCCGTATTAAAAGTTTCCATTCTCCTGTTAACTACTTCAAATATAGAAAAAGAAAAGCAAGACCACAGGCATAACCTTAAGGTTGTTCCTTCATCTACATAACCGCTTATTGCCATACCTATAAATAAAGGCGGCAAAATCATATTAAAGGGTGAAAGCAAAAAAATCTTTACCAAATTCCACTTATTTCTTGCCAAACTTAAAAACAATAGACGAAACATTCTAAACCACACTCTCCTTGTTTTTATATATATAATAAAAGAAGATATCCTCCAGCTGAATTCTTCTTTCCTGAAAAGATTCAATAAAATCATTTGATGAAAACTTTTTAAAGTCGCTTAATTC
The DNA here is from genome assembly GCF_900095615.1 of Sporanaerobacter sp. PP17-6a. Classification (NCBI taxonomy): domain Bacteria; kingdom Bacillati; phylum Bacillota; class Tissierellia; order Tissierellales; family Sporanaerobacteraceae; genus Sporanaerobacter; species Sporanaerobacter sp. PP17-6a. Next base: position 77,403 of record NZ_FMIF01000009.1, read on the forward strand.
ATGGAATATCATCATTACCGTTGAATTATTTTGATGAAATACAATATAGTCCTCCGGATTCATATTTTCTGTAAAGGGCTTTAATTTCCCATCCTCACATGGAAAATGAATTTCATAAATCTTTTTCCCAAATTTATCAAACAAATCACCCATACTGCAATTTTCAATTATCATTCCTTTATTTAAAAATACCACTCTTGAGCATAATCTCTCCACTTCATTCATAACGTGAGAACTTATAATAACAGTGACTTTAAATTTTTGCGACAGTTCTGACAGCAAATTATTTATCTCCACTTTTGATATGGGATCTAATCCGCTTGTAGGCTCATCTAAAATCAACAATTCCACGTTTAACATCATGGTTTTAATAATATTCAGCTTTTGTTTCATTCCTGTTGAAAGGGTCCTGACAAGTTTTGATTTCCTGTCATATAGATCTACCAACTTTAACATTGAATCAATCTCATCCATCGTCCTCTTCTGCTTGAACAGGCTTAAAGAAAATTTTATATTCTCAAGAACGGTCAGTTCGTCATACAGTTGATTGGAATTCAATATCAAGCCGACTCTCGTATTTTTTTTATCATTCTTTTTAAGTAATTTTAATTCATCATAACTCGTAGGCACTAACAATCCGCTCAATATTTTAATCAGTGTCGTCTTGCCGGCACCATTAGGCCCTATCAATCCCAATATTTCGCCTTTGGATATTTCCAAATCAATGTTTTTTAAACTGAAAAAATCATTCCCTTTATACTTTTGACAAACATTTTTCATTGATATTAAGCTCACTATGCTCTCTTTCAACCTCCATGGAATCATTATTTAATTTTTAATCCCTTCTATAATTATTAAATTCTACATTATTTTCCTAATTCCTCTAAAAAGAGAGAACAATTTTATAATATATACAGGGAATTGAATTAATTTATTTTAATATTTCAGCTGAAACCCCTTATTCTTATAAATAAAAGTTCGAGGGTAGCTTTCATTTACATCATCCTTTAATATCTCGATTTTTAAATATCATGATTTGACTTGCAAATGCAAGAACAATATATATCGTTATGCCTATAATAAAAGAAGTATCGAACTGTCGGAAGTTGATCCACATAGTTTGGGCATTTTGGGATAATGTTGACACGGAATAGTTTGTAAATTTTTCTATAATCGGAAATACATAGGCCATGATATTAAATACAAAAAGTACCACACCCATTATTAATGTCAAAAATAACACCAATGCGGGAACCGTCTTTTGAAAGCAGAATAAAAAAGCAGCAGCAATCTGAGAAAAAGCAAGTGTTTTTAAATAGGTTATAATCCCCATAACCGCAATTGATTGAATATCCTGTGCATATACGGCTAGATGCCCACCCGCAATCATAAACGAAATAAGATAAACAGCACCCAAAATCAAAAATACTATAGCCGAATATAAGATAAACATAACGGTCTTAACAAGCAGATATGCCAATCTATGCAGTCCGGTACCTATAATCTTTATAAGCATTCTGTCTTTTAAATCATCTCCGTAAACGGCTAAAAATACCTGTGTACCCACAAATACAGGTAGTAAGGAAATAATACTCTGTGCACTTTCAAGCAATGTGTTAGGTGTATAAAGATCTTGTATAGCCAAAAACAAAATACTTATAATATATATGAAAATCAAAAAAACATAATAAATAAAGCTGCTTCGTTTATGAGTTAAACGCCATATTTCAGATTTAAAATAATTAAACATTCGTATTGCCTCCTATAAGATTCAAGAAATATTCTTCCAAGGATACCTGATTCACCTTAAGCTGCATCAAGTCAAGACCGTTTTCCACCATACATTTGGCAATGATATAAGGTCTGTCTTCATAACCGGGCAAAATAATTTCCTTATTTTTAGTTACCCTGTAATCAGTGATTTTTAATTTATTTTCTAATAATTCACAAGCCTTCTTAAGCTTGTTTACTTGAAATATAAGACCTTGATGTATGTTATTATGCAGTTCTTTTGCACTAATTTCCTGCACTAAATAACCCTTGTTTATGAATCCGAAACGAGTGCCTATGAGATTTAATTCTCCCAAAATATGAGAAGAGATCAAAAATGTAGTTTGATATTTTTGATTAAGTTCCATCACAAGGTTCCTGAAATCCGCAATTCCCTGAGGATCTAAACCATTGGTCGGTTCATCAAGTATAACCATATCAGGATTTCCCAATAAAGCCTGCCCAATTGATAGCCTTTGTTTCATTCCCGTTGAAAATGTGCTGAATGTTTTTGTCGAATTTTTAAGTCCTACAAGCTGTAAAATTCGGTTGATTTCCTTTTCATCTTCGATTCCTTTAAGCTTAGCGGCAAACATCAGATTATCATGAGCATTTAAATAAGAGAAAAATCCGTCTTCCATCATAAAGCCAATAGAATGGCGAGCCATTTCCAAATTATAACTTTCTAAAAAAGTAATAGAACCACCCGAAGGTTTGATAAGTCCCATTAAGAGTTTAAAAATAGTGGTTTTCCCGGCACCATTTTTGCCTATTAAACCATATATGTCTCCTTTTTGTACAGACATAGAAACATTGTTAACCGCAAAATAATTACCATATTTCTTTGTCAGTTGCTGAGTTTGAATCACACTATGACCTCCTTGAGCTTAACTTTCATTTATTAAACATCTGAACTTATTTTTGAATCACTAAAATACTTTTCACATCTTTTAAATCTTTCATATGGTCAATTTCTGGGCTATATAAATTTTAAGTCTTAAAATCTCTTGTCGAGTCTATTATACTCAATAAGAAAATTTAAGACTTAAAGAAATAATAAAGAAAAAATAAAGATTTCTTGATAAATCTATAAAAATAACATAACTTGAATCGTTATTCAATACCTTATCCATTATTCTTTTATTATGGATTCCAATTTTTATGAGAATATGTACATGGGTGTTTATGATAAATTCCTGTTTTGATTTTTTCCCTTTCAGTTCTTGGCACATTTATCACCCTTATCAAAAATATCATTTATTTATATTTTTGTTAACCGAAAAAACCGTCCCTATGGTTTCCGATTTCTCCTTTTTTTCTTGTCTATACAAATACAGCATACCGTTAAGGGCAGTAAAAGCTACAATACTTACAAGTATCCATGAACTTTTGAAACCAAATACTTCTACAAACTTTCCCATTAATAATGGGGTAATTGCATATCCCGCACCATTTATTAATGAAAATACTGAACACAGCCTTCCCAGATATTCTTTTGGCGAATTGTTCATCACATATGCATCTAAATTTGTGGCCTTAAATATCTCTCCGACGGACCAAATTATCATTGCCAATATAAATCCATATAGCTGTTTAAATACACATAAAAGTAAAGCTGTTATCAAAGAAAAAAAGGCTGATAAACTTAAATTTAGACTGGGTTTTAACTTGTTAGTAAAAACCGTTACAGGTAAAGTTAATAAAATGACGGTAACACTATTTATGGATGTCAGCATGCCAAAATATTTTGCTCCGTTTTCTTTGAAAATATCGCTTACATGCAAAGGTAATGTAAAGTTTTCCTGAGCAAATATAAAGGCCAATAACATTGAATTTAAAGAAAAAAATATCAATTTTTTGTTTTCAATTATAATTTTAAATAATCCTTTATTGTCATTTTTATCTATATTAGTTTCTTCAGTATTAACCCCTATGTCAATATCACTTTCCGTATTATTATATTCTGTACCTTCCTTTACTAAAAATTTTATCAAAATAACACATAAAAATATGGTCGCCGCATTTCCTATAAACAAATATTTTGTATAATTATTAAATATAGTACCGCCAACAAGTTGTCCTACCGAAAGCCCTATATTATGCCCCAGATACAACAAAGAAAAAGCTGTGCTTCTGTTTTCATTATTAGTGAAGTTGGAAACCATGGCAGTATTGGAAGGTTGAGAAATTCCATCTGATACGTTGGCTAATATTAAAAATATAATCATTATTCTTGAATTCAGTAAAAATCCGCATATCAGAAATAATATTCCGGTAAACCCCGAAAACAGCATGAATGTGCTTTTATACTTCCACCTGTCAGCCAATATTCCTCCCAATATCGAGGCAGGCACATATATAACCGATGTGATCAACATTATTATCCCTGTTTCAAAAGGACTGTAATTCATTTTTTCGGTTAATATTAATGTAAGAAACGGATAAACAAAATTTCCTACAGCATTAATTATTCTTATAAAAAACAATACATACATTTCTCTCGGTAAACCTTTGTATTCACTTATGTTACTTTTTATATTCAACATATTAACTGTCCTTCTTTCATGTTATAAGGGTTTATATTTGGCTGTCAACATCTACATTGTTTTCCTTATTTAACTATATCACCATCGAAAAATATATCAATAATAAATATCGCCTTCAATTTATGTAATGTAACAGAGTAACAGATTATACTGTGGAATATTTTTTCTTTTTTCATTTTAATAGTGAAACCTATTAGAAAATTGGATATAATATGTATAAGGATGTGATATATAATGGATAACAGAGAAAAATATGAATACTGGTTAGAAACTGCTAAATATGATTTAGAAACAGCAAAGATAATGATGAATAACGGAAGATATATTTATGTTGTTTTTATGTGTCAACAGGCAATAGAAAAACTCACCAAAGGAATATATACATTATATACTAATAACGAACCACCATTAATTCATAATATTTCGAGTATATTCAATTACCTAAAGAGAGAAATTAATTTTAAAGAGTATTTATCTATAAATGAATTTGAATACAATTTAAATAATTATAAAAGTTTTTTCGCTGAACTATTATCCTATTATATATCTGGCAGATATCCTAGTTATAAGGAAAAAATGTCTAATTTGATAAATTCAGATAGAGCTAAAAGAACATTGGCTACTACAGAGGAGGTATTCAAATGGATAGAATCCCTGAGTCAATACAAAAAATAATCAAAGATTATATTAGAAAATTAAACAAGAAGATTGTAATAGATAAAGCTATATTGTTTGGATCTTATGCAAAAGGCACTCCTCATAAATATAGTGATGTTGATTTAGCAATCTTTTCGGATTATTTTAAAAACATGAATAGGATTGATGGTCTTTACTTTTTATTGTTAAATGCAGTGGATTATGAAATTGATCTTGAACCGCAACCATTTACTATGGATGACTATAGACAACCTGTCGGAATAGTAAAGGAAATAATAGAAACAGGAATTGAAATTCCAACGATATAATGCTAAGGATGACCTGATATAAAATTCTCTATTAAAAACTTAAAATCTTGAAAAAGAACCTTCTTTTGCTGCCTTTTTAAAGCTCAATTTGAATATAACTATTCCCAAGATTAAATATGCTATGGAATTTATAAATAAGAACAATATATCTTGTCCCCCTATATTATAATTCGCACCTTCTATATTTTTTAGGAGGCTTACACTTTTAGTAAATGGAAGAGAGTATATAATCTTTTGAATTTTGGATGGCAGTACCGAAAGATCAACAATGCTGGTCCCAAGAAAAAGAATGCTGATAATAAAAGACAGTTGTCCCACATTTTTATATATCAAGGTTGCCCCTCCTATCATAAAGGAAAAACCTGCTATTCCCAATAACGATATCATAAATATCATTATCGTATCCATTCCTATATCTAATTTAATATTTGTGGAAATCATCAGAAGCAAGCTCAGCAGCAGTATCAATACAATATTTCTTATAAAATATATTATTAATCTTATTACATATATCTCCATTATACTATGATGGTTTATGCATACCTGTTCAAAGGTCCCTTCCAACAATTCTCTGTAGATTCCGTTATTCATAAAACTAATTGTAAATGAAAAGAAAAACCAGCATATGTACCCTACAAATTGTGTAGTAACCGCCCTGTTTATTTCCTCGGCAGACATTATGTTCATATTGCTTTTAATAAAAATATACAGTCCTATAAACACAAAATAATATACCAGCATATCCGCTAAAAAATTCAAAAAATATCTTCTTTGAATTATTAACATCTTTTTGGTTTCACTTTTAAATATATTGAGTATCTCCATATTACTCATTCCTCCATAAAATTTGGCGACTTAATTTTCCGGTACGGATTTCACCGTCTTTTTGTTACCTATAACCTCGGTAAATATATCTTCAAGGTCGCTTTTTTTCTTATATATATCCTTTATATTCATTCCATTAGATTTCAAAAAATTTAAAAAATCAAGAATTTCATTGTCATTATTCAATGTAACCATGAATTCAGCACTATCTTCAAATTTTTCAATTTCCACATCAAATTTTGCTTTTATGATTTTTTCTGTATCATCACGGACGCCGTCTGCTTCTACAACATAAACAATATTTTCGGAATACCTGTTTAAAAAATCAATATCCTCGTCTAATACCATTGTCCCCTTATTTATTATGATAATCCTATTGCACAATGAGCTGATAAAATTAAGGTCATGGGATGTTATTATCATGGTTCTGCCTTCTTTTATCAAATTCTTCAATACATCACGTATAAGCAAAACCGATTGAACATCCAATCCCAATGTAGGTTCATCAAGAAATAAAACCTTGGGATTATGAATTAAACTGCAGCATATAGCAACTTTCTGCTGCATCCCTCTTGAAAGTTTGCCGCATTCCATATTTCTTTTTTCTGTTAAGCTAAACATTTCCAAGTATTCATCCATCTGATTCCTTATTTTTTTCTTCCCGATGCCCTTCATGCCCGCAAAATATTCTATATTCTCAACGGGAGACAGTTTCCAATAAATATTTCTGTTTCCTTCCAATACGGCTCCTATATTTTTTAAATACTGTTTTCTGTCTTTCTTCAATGAATAACCGCAACATTCCACGTCCCCTTTTGTAGGTGTAATCAAGCCGCAGCTCATCTTTATGGTGGTAGTCTTTCCGGCACCGTTAGGGCCTAAAAATCCGACAATATCTTTATCATTTATTTCAATATTTAAATTATTTACAACAACATGGTCCTTATATTGTTTTGATAACATATTATACTTCAGCATTAAATTAACCTCCTTAACAAGAGTTTACGTTTCGCTGCCAATCTCTATATCGTTTCCCTGATTTTAATTATATCGCCTTAAAAAATATATCAATATTCAAAGCATCTATGCAACCTGATGGCTCTATGCCATACTTATTTAAAAACATTATACAAACTATAAAAATAGCCCTTCTTGTCCAACAAATCATAAAAATTGCCCTGCTCTTCTATTTGACCGTCTTTCATAGCAATAATCGAATCATATCGTTTCAGTATACTTTCCGAAAGGTTATGAGTAACAACTATGCAAGTCAACTCATCAATATCAAGCAGCGAATTTTCAATACTGTGGGCAGTTTCACTGTCAAGTGATGATGTTGCCTCGTCTAATATCAATATAGGCGTCTTTTTTATAATAGCTCTTGCAATAGCAATACGTTGTTTTTCACCGCCTGAAAGGAGTACCCCGTTTTCACCTACATTTTCAAGCAATTTTTTAGGCTTACTGTTTACAAAATCATACAGTCCGCATAATTTAATGGTGGTATTTATTTCATCATCACTATAATCTTTGTATAAAGTTATATTATCCTTTACAGTCGAATCAAAAATAAATACATTTTGATGTATTATAGACATTATTTTATATATATCATCAATATTGATATTTCTTATATCCGTACCATCCATCAATATATTTCCGGAAAAGTTATCATAATATCTGAATAATATCCTCAAAAAAGTGGATTTTCCACAACCGCTCTTTCCTACAATGGCATATTTTTTACCTTTTTCTATAGTTAAATTTATATCCCTTAATGTTTTTTTATCACTATTATAAGAAAAGCTTAGATTACTAATTTCTATTTTATCGTTAAAATCATCTTTAGATATTCCTTTTGAAGCCAGTTCTTTTTTGGTACAAATGGATTCAATATTATCGGTTATCAATTTAGTGGATTTTAGTTTATTGATTCTTTCCGAAAGCCTAGATATGGGCGGCACTACGTTATTCATAAGCTGTATCGCTGCAAAAAGAAGCCCAAAAGTAATTTTCCCTTGTATAAAAAAATAAGTCCCCAATAAAATAGCTACAAAAAATATAGAAAAGCCAGTACCTTGAGATAAAGTTTCTACGCCTGAACTAAATTTTGCAAATTTGAATTTGGAATCCTCTGTTTTGAAATTATAATTGCTAAATTCCTCTTTTATACTGTCTTCTATATTAAAGCCTTTTATTATTTCAAAACCACTGAATGTATCTTTCATATTTATAGTTAAGTTTGATAATGAATCGGAATATTTTTTTCTCATGCTGCTTACAGTTTTAGAAAATATTACAGGGATAATTAATGTAATAGCTCCTACTATAAATACCCCTACTGCAATTTCTACATTTACTTTAAAGATTGCAAAAGTTCCGATTGCCAGTGTAGCTAATTCTCCAATCAAATCAAGTAAATTTATAAAATAGTCCTGTTCCAATATATTTATATCATTTGTTAAAGTCGAAATATAAGAAGCACTATTTTTACTGATAAAATCCGGTATGTTTTTATCTATAACATTAATGTATATGTCATTTCTCAAACTTTGTATATTTTTTTTAACAAACATTGCTTGAGTTATTTTTCTGAAATAGATTATAAAAAAATAACATATTAAGTACAATACAATATATTTTAAATTCTTAGTAAATCCTGACATATCTTTGTTGGTGCCAAAATCTAAAATATAACTAAGCAAAAATGCTATTGATACATCTGCCGCCCCTTCTAAGCATCTTATAAAAACACTTAAAAAAAATGTTCCCTTATACTTAAAAATATACTTTTTCATTATAACCTCCTAATATTAAAAATTTCTATATTGCTTTCCTAAATCAACTATATCACTATTAAAAAATATATCAATAGAAAAACTTAACTTTATTATTATATATATTTATTTTTATTATTATAAGCTTAAATATATTAATGAAATGTTGTATCATGCTTTATTATATTAATACGATGCCGTTTTTTATTAAAATATAATTTGAGCTTAAAACTAATATAAGGAATTAATTTCTTTTAACATTTTAGCTGAAACCTATTAAAAAATTTGATTTTTACTGTATCTATATTTAAAAATATATTATAAATCAGACATTATATAGTATTATATTCAGACATAGTTCCATTTTTTATCTGATTGTAAACAGCAAGTTTAGCTATCTCTTCTATACTGATTTGTTTTAATATCTTTTCTCCATCACATACACTGGGTTTTTTATATCTTTGATAGGAACATCCGCCTAAGCACATAGGAAGATATTTACATTCTACACATTTATCATTATTAAAGGGGGATGAATTCCTAAATTTATAAAAAACAGCAGGGTCTTTTATTAAAAAAGAACCTTTATTTGTTAATTTACCGAAATTTAATCCTTCTTCTATGCACATTTGACAGGGACTGATTTTTCAGGAAATCTCTCTAAAAGCGGTACAATTGAATCTTTGTTTTTATCATCCAAGTTTATTCTTAAAATAACCATCATATTTTTTTCTGATATTTTAAGTATATTTTCGAATATTTTTTGAAATGTTTTTCCTCCGTTGTTTAATGGCCTTTTTTCATTATGATATTTTTCGTCGCCGTCAATAGTTATTTGAATCTTATTTATACCTAAGCTTTCCAATTCGTTTATTCTTTCATCATTAAGCATATAGCCGTTAGTCGTTATCGTAGAAATATAATTACATTTATTCTTCTCACATATAGACTTAAATTTTTCAGTCACTATTCTTATATTATCATATTCAAGTGTTGGTTCTCCTCCAAACCAAGACACTTGCAGTGTTTTTACTTTTGGAGTTATATTTTCAACAAATTTAATTAAATTGTATCTTAAATTTTCATCCCATGTTTCATCTCTGCGAGTTTCAAAACAATATGGACACCCGAAATTGCATTTAATCGTTGGTGATATAACTAATATAAATGTGCCTTCCTGATATTTGGTTTTATTAAATAGAAATTTAATTTTTTCAATTTCATCTTTAGTATTATCTACTATTATGCCTTGTTTTGCCATTTTTCTCAGCATAATTTTCTCTTCTTTTTTAAGATTACATGTATCTAATTTATTTAATATATTTAATAAATTAAATATATTATGTTTTTTTTCTAAATTACACATAATAAATTTTTTCGAAGATAAATTGTATATTACATATCTATCTTCGAAATTAAAATCAATATTGTATTTTGACAATTCCATGTTTTATTCCTCCATCTTATATAAATTATATAGACAAGAATAAAAAATCTATTCTTGTCTATATAATTCTACTTATTTTGTTTTATGAATTACAACATACTGCGACTGCCTGTGTTGCACAATCAACTGTAGAATAATCAAACATAGATGCAACATCAACATCCTCTTCTATCATTTCCCTGAGTTCATATGATTTCATGAATTCCGCCTCCTTTTATAATCTTATATGTTCTCGAATATTCGAAGAGCTTTATACTACTATATTTCAGGATTAAGTTTTTAGCTTCATCCCTACTTTCCACTTAATTTAATCTCTAAAATTTTACTATTTCCATTTTCCCCCTATATCGTTTTCCTACCTTAATTTTATCACTCCTCCAAAATATCACAATAACTTTGGACAGACAGTACTTTTATCAATATGAACAGTCTATTTATCAACATAAATTATTTCCCTTCAGCATTGACATAATATTACCGGCCTATGATCCGATATATCAATGGACAGTACTTCGCTTCTTAAAGTATATGTCGAAAGTCCTCTCATAAACAAAAAATCAATCTTCGGATTGTCAGGGTTATTATAGCAGTTCAAAGTACAGACTCCTGCGGGGCCGATGTCAATCATGGGAAAACCGTGATTAATCATTATATTATAAGTGCCCGAACCTTCCCGGGCATTTAAATCTCCTCCAAGAATCAATCTTTTGTTAAAATAACCTTTATTGTTTAATATATCCTTTATCTGCTGTGCTTGAATACTGTGATCTCCTTGCAGTCCCAAATGAAATGTACCTACATATGTATAAAAATTGTCCCCATCAACCCTTGTGAGAAGAAAACTGCGGTCTTCTCTGCTGTTTACCTTGGGAAAAGAAATTTTTAAAGCAGTTGTCAAAGGATAACAGCTTAAAATTGCATTCCCGTAATAGCCCGGATTCATATTTTTAGAGACAATATACTCATAATTCCAGGTCTTTCCGGTAATTGAGGTAAGTTTGTCGGCAATATATGCGGCCTGATGAATTTTTATACCGGATCGCAAGGTACAGGCATCTACCTCTTGAAAACAGGCAGCTGAAGCTTTGGAATCCTTAACAGCTTCTGCAATTCTGTCCAAATTTTTCGTCTTTGGGATTGGATAACTGCCGTCTTTATTCTGTCCGGCTTTAATATTCCATGTGAGAACATTCATGTACATTATTTTCACTCCCCGATTTTCTATTTTCATATAATAAGCTTTACTATTTATTTTGTTAATATATATACTGCCAATATATAGATAATTATGTTCTAAAAACAATTATTATTGCATCTATTACAAAAAGCTGATAAAATCTTATCGATATGAATATATTACAAGATAAGTGAAAAAAATATGCCGTACAAAAAGGAGTGATATCAATTAAAAAGTTATTCAGATACTTTATGCCTATAGTTTTTGTACTATTTTTGATTGTTTCCTTTTCACCAGGAGTATCAGCGGAAAGTGATATTCTTATTAACAGATGGATAGTAAATTCACAGCTTAGGAAAAACGGAGATTTATATATAGAAGAGGATTTGACATTTAAATTCAATAGGGATTTTAACGGGGTATTCAGGGATGTCAGTTCAGAAAAAACAGACGGAATAAAAGGTGTTCAAGTTTTTCAAATGGTAAACGGAAAAGAAATTGAATACAAAGAAAAGGATAATGCTAAAAATGGAGATAGCAGGGTATTCAATATAGATAGAAAATCAGACAACAGCCTTATAACCATATACTCTCCTTCGGAGAACGAAGAAAAAACATTCAGAATTAAATATACCGTTAAAAATGTTGCCGTTAAATATAATGACACGGGAGAATTGTATTATAAATTTCTTGGAGACGAAAACGAAACTCCCATAGAATATTTTTCTGTAAATATAATACTCCCTCAGGATAGAACAGATAGAGTTAAAATATTTGCTCACGGGCCTTTAAACGGAACAATAAATTTTAAAGGCAATGATGTTGTTCATTTGGAAGTAGAAAATGTACCTGATAGAACATTTATTGAGGGCAGGATACTTTTCCCCACGGAATTTATTTTAAACTCCGAAAAATCGGTTGACAAAAATAATTACAACGAAATATTAAAAGAGGAAAGTCAGCTTCAAGAATCAGCAAGAGAAAAAACCATCAGAAACGAATATATGGGAAATGTTTTTAATTATATTTCCCTGATATCGGGAGGTATAGTTTTAATTCTCATTTCTATTTCACTGAGTAAGTTCAAAAGAGAAAATGACTTGTATGAAAAGGTGAATCCTGATTTTATACCTGAAAAGTGCAGCCCTGCTGTAGCTTCATATCTCTGTAATATGTCCGTAACAACAAATGCGGTAATTGCAACGATATTGGACTTAGCCAGAAGAGGGTACTTAAAAATCGAAGACGGAGGGGAATACAAGAAAAATTTAAATAATATAATCATAACTAAAATTAAAAATGAAGAGGCTGATCTATTAGACCATGAAAAATATTTTATGAATTGGATTATAGACACTATTGGAGAAAAAGGCAGAGTCACCACGGAAGAAATTGAAGATTACGGAAAGAAAAAATACAAAAGCTTTTCACAGGAATATTATCAATGGCAAAAATTGATTAAAGAAGAATCAAGAAAAAGAGGATATTTCGACGGAAAGGGAAAACCGTGGGGAATTATGTTCATCATACTATTTCCTGTGTTATTGGTTATATCAGTTATGGATTTCGTGTTTGGGGAACCGTATGGATTTTTCCCTTTGATTATGTCCATATTTTCCTTGATATATGGAATAATTCTTTTGCTTAGGCCGTCGGATTTAGGTAAATCCCAGCAAAGAAAATGGAAAGAGTTTATAAAATACATGAAAGAAAAAGAAAATACACAGGAAAAGAATATCTTTAAATATCCTCCGGATACAGCTTTGATATATGCTTTGGCTTTAGGCATTAACAGAAAAACATTAAACAATTATAAAGTCCAATTTTCCGATGACTATTATTATAATAATAACGGATGGATTTACTGGTATTTTCTTATGAGTTCAACGAAAAATAACACGTTTGACAGAAGTATTAACAGTGCCTTCAGCCCTGTTGCTCCTTCTTCGGGAAACATCGGCAGCGGCGGCGGCTTCTCCGGAGGCGGAGGTGGCGGTGCCGGAGGTGGCGGTGCCGGAGGATTTTAAATGAGATCTTTCAATACCCCTTTAATTTTATAAGGGGTATTTTTTAATTCCGATAAATTTTCTTTTCCCAACAGAAGCATAAGCATTTTCAGTTTATATACAATCCCATGAATATATGTATAGGCCCCTTCGTAACCGCTATAGAGAAGGTGCTTTAAAATTTCTCCCGTTATGCCTACCATTTCGGCCCCCAATATTAAAGATTTAACTACATCCTGAGAATTTCTGATTCCTCCGCTGGAAATAATATGGACATCATCTTTAAATCTTCTGCACTGAATAAGGCTTAGAGCAGTAGGTATTCCCCAAGAATAAATATCCGAAAAATCCATTTCATCGTTTCTTTCATTTTCTATTTCTATAAAATTTGTTCCGCCTGCTCCTGATATATCAACATATTTAACTCCCGCATCATATAATCTTGATAATACATTTCCCGATATTCCAAACCCTACTTCTTTTACAATAACAGGCTTGGAAAGAGAAGAAACTATATTTTTGATATTTTCCAAAATGCCTTTAAATTCTTTGTCCCCTTCTTTCATTACCAATTCCTGAGCTGTGTTCAGATGAAGCTGAACAGCATCGGCATCTATCATATCTATGGCACAATAAACATCATCTAAGGAAGAATGAGCATTTAAATTGGCTATGACTATTCCTTCCTCTCCCATATTTTCTCTTACTATTTTAAATGATTCCCTGCTCCCTTCATTTTCCAAAGCTATGGTTTGGGAACCTACCGCCATGGGAATACTAAATTTCCGAGCCAATTTTGACAAATCTCCGTTTATTTCCCGGGAAAATTCCGTTCCTCCCGTAACTGCATCTATCATTATAGGATATTCTGCATATTTCCCGAGAAATAAACATTTTGTATCTATATCCTCCAAGTTCAGCTCGGGCAATGCATTATGTTCAATATATATGTCTTCAAACAAATTGCTTCTATTATGGTTGGATTTAAGAAAATAATCTATATGTTCCTTTTTTCTTTTCTTTCTTATATGAAATTCTCCGTTGTTTTTCATAGTATTCCTCACATTGTTTTATATAATTATCATGTGTAACATTTAATCTTATTTTAACCCTTTTTTGATACAAAAGGACTGCCTTTAATATAAAATCTCAGAAGAAAATCTTTTGCTTCCTCCGCATAATCTATACCTATTCTTTTGGTCTTTATTATATCGAATTTATCGTTATTTCCTTCTTCTATATAAAAAGTATCCCCTGAAAGCATATTTCCGTTTAATTTTTTATCTATTCCCATAGCCATACAAAGCTTTCCCGGTCCGTTTGTCAGATTTGTTATTTGAGTGGATGTCAAATCTTTATATTCTTTATTAAACCTGTTTAATGCCATAATATCGTGGCCTTCCAAGGGCTCCAATGCTCTTATGAGGACTGCCTCCGGAATTCCTTCTTTTTGAGTAACAGCATTGAGGCAGTAATACATTCCGTATATAAAATATATATAAGCTCTTCCCGGCGGCCCATACATGATTTCCACTCTTTTGGTCCTTCTTCCTCCGTAGGAATGGGCCCCTTTATCTGTGACTCCCATGTAGGCTTCTGTTTCTACTATTTTTCCTTTGAGAATATTTCCGTTTATATTATGAACTAAAATCTTTCCCAAAAGTTTCCTTGCTACTGTTTCGGTATTTTCCAAATAAAAATTATCATTAAGTTTCATTCTTATCTTCCTTTATATGTCGAAATAATAAAAAAATCATTTTTCTTCTGCAACTATATTAGGAACGGTATAGTAATCATGAAGTCCGGAAATAATAGTACTTTTCCCCAGTCTTGTATAAAGGCCTTCAAATTTTTCATTATACATGAATATCCCCGTTATCGTTTTAAGTTTGCTAACTTTAAGTTTTCCATCCTCGAAATTGACAAATTCCCTGGTAAAGGGCTCACAGAATTCCTGGCATATATATTCCTTCCCCAAAGATTCGTCTGCTATTCTTTTCCAATCTTCTGAAGAAAAACTCTTCCCTGCATATACTCCCTTTGATGCATACAGGTCTTTAGGCTTCAATATATATTTATCCTTATTTTTCAATACCTCTTTGTATATATCTTCTCCGTTGAATTCCTCCGTATAGGGGATATGCTTTTTTATAAAATTCCTTTCCTCTTCTGTAAGAAACTGTAATGTTTCCTTTTCATGAAGTACTTTAAATATTATTTTATTGTGCATTATCTGAGATTTAAGGGATCCTATCATACAGACACTGCCGTCTTTATATGCATTGGCCAAATCCTCTATTTCATCGATTCTGTCCACGAATTCCTTGGTTACTATTCTCCTGTATATTAAATCAATTTTTATATCCTTAAAATACAATTTCCCGTCAATATATTTCAGCTCTCTCGGATCTGCCACTACTGCCTTAAACCCCTTATTTATGTAAGCTTTTTTAAATTCTTCAAATTCATAGGGAGTTCCGCTTTCTTTAAAGTCCACAATAGCTACATTTGGTTTTTCTATATCAGGATTAAATTTTTTAAATATTTTAGTGCTTTCTTCGACCCATTTATATATTAATTCAAAGTAACTTATATTATATTTCTTCTTCATATTATTGATGGCTTTTGTATCCATCAGTATTCTTGCCAATGTATTGTCTTCATTCATGGCAGAAGATCCGTCCGTATTAAATTCACAGAACTTGAAATTATCTTTCCCGCCATAAAATATATCAAATCTTCCGATAGGTACGTTTATATGATATCCCTCATCAATCAATATGAGATCTTCCAATAATTTGGAATATTCAAATTTAGTTCTGTACTCCGGAAAATCCATGTACCTCTTAGCCACTTTGTTGGCTATGGACATGATGATCTTACCTATATATTCGAAGTCCTTCACATCTTCCGGAGTATAAAACATAGGATGATATAAAAAGGGCACAGGTTCTCCTTTATATATGGCAGTAGAATTTCTGACTGCCTCCAATGTTTTTTTATAATCTTCATAGTATTCATAAGGATTCTTTTCAATCAAATTTATATATTCATTGTTTATTTTTTCCCAGTCCATCTTTATTCATCTCCGCTATATTATATTATTTATAACACACCAATTCAAAGACTCTCTTTTCCCAAGTCTCATATTCCCCTCGGTTATCTTGCGGGGCGTTTTCTCTTCCCTTACCATTTCCTCCAAAGGCAAAATATAATCTAATTCTTTGCCGTTTAACCCTTTCTTTGAAATATCCAACAACCATTTTTCCAAATCATTAACTTTTCTTCCCAAGTATATTCCGCCTAGTCCCTTCTCGATTATCTCCTTCTTTCCTTTCTTTATATCTTCTGCTTTCATGTTCTTTATATGGTCATATAAAAAATTAAGACTATCTTCATTATAAAGAAGACCTTTCCACAATGCTATGGCAGAAAAATTCAAAGGGTAAGGGACTCCGTCCATAATCCTTATTTCAATATATTTTTTGGTTCTTACGTCGGGGAAAAACATGGTCAGCGCATGTTCCAGTTCCTCTATTGAATAATGATTCGGGTCAAACATCTCTTTAAATAATTTTTCTCCGGTAAAATGATCTCCTTTTTTATCTTCGGTAAATATAATGGGCCTGTTTAAAATATACTCCGCATATTTTGCATATCCGAAATCTTCGTCAAAGACTCCCTCTACAGTACCGCATCTGTCTTTATCACAATTTTCCCATATATAAGTCCTGAGATTAAACTTATTCCATATTCCCCCTTCAAAATACAAACAGTTATCAAACATATCGTATATAACAGGTGTTAAAGCATTAGCTATACGTGTTTTTTTAATATAGTCTTCCTCTGACTTGTAATCTACGGATACCTGAAGAGAAGCAGTTCCTTTCATCATATTATGAGCATGGGAACCTTTGGTCTTAAAATATTCATACATAAAGTCGTATCTCTGCTTGGGAATAAGCCTTATATCGGATATCTTCGTATTGGGCTGGTACCCCACAGCAATAATATTTTGATTTTTTTTCTCCAATATCGGAATTATATCATATAAAAAATCAAAATACTCTTTTTCAATATCCTTTATTTCCTTAAGAGGCTCTATACTCAGCTCAATTTGACTTCCCGGCTCTAAAGTTACAGTGGTGTTGTTTTTATTTATAAGGCCAAGAAGGTTGTTTCCTTCATACATTCCTTCCCAGCCTTTAAAAAGCAAATCCTTTAATGTCTCTTCTACTCCGTTATCTCCATAATATGAAACGGTTTTCAATGTATTTTTGTCTATAATGAAATGTTCTAATTCTACTCCCAACTTAAAATCTTCTTTTTTCTTTTCATTGTTTCTGAAATACCGAGTTATTTCTTCTATCTGCTTTTCATAATCTTCCACTATTAGCTCCCCTTCACAATAAATTAGCATCTCTAAAGATTTTAAACCTATTTTAATATATATACCCTAATGTTAAAAAAATAATAGGCTTTCCCATACTAAATTAAAAATATAGAAAAGCCATGATGATATCTTAGTATTTCTATTGATACCTTTCCTCAACCATATTTAAAAGTATGTCATTTTTTAATTCGTCTGATTTTTCTTTCCCCGATATATATTCTATAAGTTCAAGGGCAAAATATACTGCCGCAGCAGGTCCTCTTGCAGTAATAATATTTCCGTCCCGAACTACCAAGTCTTCTTTATAGTTGCCTCCCTTCAAATCTTCTTCAAATCCCGGATAGCTGGTTATATCTTTTCCTTCAATAATTCCCGCTTCTTTTAATACTATAGGTCCTGCACATATTGCTCCTATCAATTTATTTTCCTTATAAAATTTCTGCACTGTATTGATTACCGCTTTACTGTTTTTCAAATTTTCAGCTCCCGGCATTCCCCCGGGGATTATTACTCCATTGCAGTCCTCAATATTTCTTATATTATCAATAAGTAAATCAGCTTCCACAGGAATATCATGTGCTCCAATCACTATTTTGCTCTTGCTTATGGAGCATGTTTTAACCAGTATATCTTTTCTTCTTAAATAGTCTACAACCGTTAATGCTTCCACTTCTTCAAATCCGTCGGCTAATAGTACCAATATCTCTTTCAAAAAAATCCCTCCCTAAAAACTTTCTATTACTATTATATAATACCACAAAATAAATTTATAAATCAGTAATGTAAAGTGATATACTATAAATAAAAGGAGAAAACCTATGATATTACCTTTAGAATATAAAGAAAAAATGAAAAAAATGTTGGGCGAAGATTACCTTTCTTTCATAAAAAGTTATGAAGGTGAAAGAACATACGGTTTAAGAGTAAATACCCTGAAATTATCGGCAGATAATTTTTTAAATATAAATGATTTTGTTTTGAGCCCTATTCCTTGGTGTAAAGAAGGCTTTTATTATCTCCCTGGGGATAATCCAGGAAAACATCCTTATCACGAATCAGGAATGTATTACATACAGGAGCCAAGCGCTATGGCAGTAGTCGAATTTCTAAATCCCCAGCCTAATGAGAAAATACTTGATTTATGTGCCGCTCCGGGCGGAAAGTCCACTGCAATTGCCGGAAAAATGAAAGGAGAAGGCATCTTAATATCTAATGAAATAAATCCTAAAAGAGCAAAGGTTCTCTCGGAGAATATCGAAAGAATGGGAATTGAAAATACTATAGTAACAAATGAGCCTCCTGAAACTATTTCAAAAAAATTTAGGGATTTCTTCCACAGGGTATTGGTAGATGCCCCCTGTTCAGGTGAGGGAATGTTCAGAAAGGAGCCCTTGTCATCAGAAGAATGGAGTTTGGAAAATGTTCGTACCTGTGCAGAAAGGCAGTTAAATATTTTAGAATATGCAAAAGATACGGTCATGAAGGGCGGATTATTGGTCTATTCCACCTGTACCTTTTCTCCTGAAGAAAACGAACAGGTTATAGAAAAATTTTTAAAGAAAAACAAAGAATTTTCTTTGGAAAAGCAAAAAGATTTTTATCCATTTGAACATGGACAAAATAAATGGACTGTAAGTAATTTTGAAGAGATAGATAAAGCCATCAGAATATGGCCCCATAAAGTGAAAGGAGAAGGCCATTTTATAGCGGTAATGAGGAAAAACGGAGGTAGTTCTGCCCACTTCAACAAAGTTAAATATCCCCTTGATAAAAATAAGTTGAAGGATTTTTATCAATTTAAGGAAAATTATCTTAAAAGGGATTTAAACGGAAATATATTCCCTTTTGGAGATAATATATATATGTTAAAGGAAAATATAGATATAAAAGGCTTAAAGGTATTAAGACCGGGTCTTCATATAGGAATATTGAAAAAAAACAGATTTGAGCCTTCTCATTCTCTTGCCCTTTATCTAAAAAAGGATGATTTTGAAAATTCAGTATCATTTTCCTCCCACAGCGATGAAATAATAAGATATTTAAAGGGTGAAACATTAAATTTTCATGGAACAAAAGGATGGAATTTGGTTTTGGTAGACGGATATTCCATAGGATGGGGAAAGATGAGTAATGGAGTCCTTAAAAATCATTACCCTAAGGGATTAAGGTGGCTATAATAAAAAATAAGCATAGTTTCTACATTTTTCTGAAGGGGTTTAGAAACTATGCCTGTGGTGGCTTATTTATTTTCTTCTGCTTTGGCTATTGCTTGGTTATGCAGCTCAATCACTTTTGCTGTAATACTGCTGTCTATTTTCAACTTATTTTGCTCTATTGCCTTTATATATTTATTAACAATATCACCGGAAATAGTATCGGCATTATTGTTTACTAATTTTTTATAGCTTGTCATTACCTCGTTGTGTATTAATCCTGTTTGATAATCATATATGGGAGAATTATCGCCTCCCTGCAGATACATTATCAGATATTCTCCGTACAGCCTGGTCACTTCTTCGGATTTAACTCCTGCTTTATATTTTTTCAAATAGTTTTCGGTTTTCAACAATCTCTCTCCAAGTTCATCCCAGGATATTCCAAGTTCTGCATCTCTCATAGAAGGATCTGAGGATTCCATTGACTTTATATCAATATATTCCTTAATCTCATCCGGCAAATATTTTTCATAATCCTTATATCGGTCATAATCAATAATAGGATAATAACTTCCTTCTCCTGCCATCAATTTGTATTTTCCGTCATATATATTTGTAATAACAGATTTTAAGCTTTTATCTTCTATAGCTTCAATCTTAGATGAGTCAAAGCTAAAAGGTCCTCCAGCTTTAATGATAAGGTCTTGTCTGTTTCCTTTAAAAAGTTCATCTATGTATTCCTGTGAAAAATATTCCTGAGATTCTTCCAAGCCGATGATCATCTCCTGAGCATTTTCTTTGCTGACTTTGGCAATATTGGCATCGATATATTTAGCTATTTCAAAAGGTTTTTTATTGCCGGAGGTGAGTTTTCTAAATCCTTCCATAATTTTTTTCTCATTGTTTTCGGTCAGTTTTTCGGATCCGTTGGGTTTATTTTCTCCTGTATTTGTATTTCCCCCATTTTCTTCCTTCTTATTACAGCCTATTATTAAAATAACTATTAATAATATGATAATAAATGAAGCTATCCCTTTTTTCCATCTCATAACATTACCTCTTTCATTAATCTTTGTATCCTGTTAATACAATTATACTAAAGTAAAAATTTTTTTCAAATTTATATTCTTTTTTAAGTATACCAGAATTAAATCAGTTATGAGTTACAAAAAAGTTACAAATTTTATGAAAAGGGGTATAGTATTATTAAAAGCAGGTGATAAAAATGAATAATTTAGATGCTGTTTTAGATAATCAAAGGAATTTTTTTAAGTCAAAAGCTTCCATAGACATAAATTTCAGAAAGGGCGCCTTAAATAAATTAAAAAATTTAATAATTTTAAATGAAAAAGAAATATTGGATGCCTTGAATTATGATCTTGGTAAATCCCCTTTTGAAGGGTATTCCACCGAAGTAGGGCTCATATTAAGTGAAATAGCGTATGCAGTATCCAATTTAAATAAATGGAGTGCCGTAAAAAGAGTAAGGACTCCTATTACAAATTTTAAATCACAAAGCTGCATATATCCGGAGCCTTTCGGCAACACCCTTATAATATCTCCTTGGAACTACCCCTTTCAATTAGCTTTCGGGCCTCTCATAGGAGCTATGGCCGCCGGAAATACCGCGATTATTAAGCTGTCAAGTACTTCTGTCAATACTACCAAAATAATCGAAGAAATCATAAATAATAATTTTGACAAAGGATATTTGTATGTTGTCACAGGAGAAGAAGGGAGAAAGGCAATAGAGAAAAAATTTGATTATATTTTTTATACAGGCAGCCCTTCTGTAGGGAGATTGATAATGGAAAAAGCTTCAAAGAATTTAACTCCCGTAACCCTTGAACTTGGAGGAAAAAGCCCCTGTATTGTAGACTGGGAAGGAGATTTAAAATTGTTCGCTAAAAGAATAGTATGGGGAAAATTTCTAAACTGCGGACAGACTTGTATAGCCCCTGATTACATTTTAGTCCAGAAAAAAGTAAAAGATGAACTTATAAATAACATGATATATTATATAGAAGAATTTTACGGAAAAGATCCCGAAAACAATAAAGAATACGGAAGAATAGTAAATCTCAATCATTTAAACAGATTAAAGAAACTTATTGAAAAAAGCAATATCGTATACGGGGGAAAAATAAATTCAGATAATCTGTATTTTTCTCCAACAATACTAAAGGACGTAACTTGGGATGAACCCGTAATGAAAGAAGAAATATTCGGTCCAATCCTTCCAATCCTCGAATATGAGTCCTTAGATGAAGTAATAGACATAGTAAATGAACATGAAAAACCTTTGGCTTTATATTTCTTTTCAAATAACGAGAAAAAAATTCAAAGGATAATAAGAAATACGTTCTATGGCGGTGGGTGTATAAATGACACTATAATGCATATCGCAAATTCAAACCTTCCTTTTGGCGGTGTGGGAATGAGCGGAATAGGCAGCTATCATGGGAAGAAAAGTTTCGATACCTTTACTCACTATAAAAGTGTCCTAAGAAAAAGCACTAAAATAGATATAAATTTAAGATATCCTCCTTATGGAGATAAACTGAAATTTATTAAAAAGGTGTTAAAATAATTGAGAGATTTTTTATATAAAAATAGCAAAGAATACGGTATCCTTTGCTATTTTTATTATCCCATTTATTTTACTATGAAGATATTATATAAATTCTAATTTTATTTATCAATATTGATTAATCTTTTTAACCCGTCCTCCATACATAACACGAATGACAGTAACTGCTTTATCCTCTAACTTCGGAATATAGAATACAACGAAATTATCTACTACCATTTGATGTAGTCCTCTACTATGCCACGGCTCATTTTCAAATGCCCTAAATCTATCAGGCATTTCATCTAAACTTTATATAGCTTTCTCAATTCTCTCTAATTGCTTAACTGCTATTCCGGGTTCAAGCAGTGTAAATGCAATGTATTCATATATACTTCTTAAATCTGCATCTGTTTGTTCCGTTAATACTACTTTATATTTCATATCTCATAATCCTTGCGAATATCCGAAAAAGTTTTCTCTGCCGACTTTGTATTCCCTTGAACAAAATCCGCATAGCCTTCTTCAAGTTCCGCATTTAGCTCTTTCTCTGTTAAGCCGGCTGTTCCCACAGGCTTTGTTGCAGGAAGCTTAACATCAAAGGGAATTCCTCTTTGCATAACAACTTGTTTTAAAAACATATTCACTGCATTAGATACCGGAATTCCCAATTGCTTAAGAACTAACTCTGCCTGTTCCTTAAGTTTAGGTTCAATCCTTATATACAGATTTGTTGTTTTTGCCATTGCCAATCACTCCCTCCATATATTAATTATATGCTATTATATATACAAAAGCAATACATTTGCCAAAATTATAATGTATACCACAAATTCAAGTTTTCCATTTGAAGGTGTAGGAATGACAACCTTTGCTATTTTTATATTTTTTTACAAAATAATAGATATTTTCGTTCCGATTTGAACGACTGGGTATTCTTTCTCTTCTACATAAAGAGTACCCGGCAGTTTTGCTTTTGTAGAACCATCAAATTTTATTGTAATATGTCCTAAATCATCTAAATTCTTTTTTACTTTTTCTCCCACCGCTGTTATTTTATAATCCTGTTCATCAAATTTTAAGGTCATACCGGGCTTTATCTCCCTTTCGCTTTTATTCATTTCAATATTAAAACAATAATCTGCCAAAGTATCCGGTGCATTTTCACCAAAGAGTATTAATAAGTTTTCATGTTTAAACAATTCTGCATTCAAGCCAATTCCTTTTACTGTTGTTTCAAAAATTTTCATCAGTTATTCCTGTTCCTTCCTATATTATAATTATACTTTATTAGCTATACAACCCAAAACTGGCAAGCCATGCAACAATCACCCGAGGCACACCGTTTAAAAATCTCGAATATAAAACAGACGGAACACCTACTTCAACAGTTTCCGCATCAGCTTCCTCTAACCCTAAGCCAACTGGAATAAAATCACAAGCATTTTGTGTATTAATTGCAAATAAAGCTGGCAGAGCAAGTTGAGGAGGAATATTTCCCTTTCCTATTTCCACTCCTATTAAAGTACCGATAATTTGTGCAATAACTGCCCCCGGACCCAATAAAGGAGACAAAACCGGCAGAGAGCAGATTAATCCGATTATAATTAATCCAATAATATTTCCCGCTAAAGGAGTCATAATATTTGCAAACCAATTTCCGACTCCTGAACCTTCTATTATTCCGATTAGTAAAGATACAAAAGCCATGAATGGTATAACTGTAGTTAAAATTGTTTGAACCGCACTTCTTGCCGCTTGATTAAAAGTAGCTACAATTTTACCTGCTCCCATTCCTATACGGGCAATAAGACTTTTCTCAGATTTTTGTTCGGTAATCTTTTTAGTAGTATCGTACTTATATTCTCTTTTTACTTGTTTATTGCTCTTTTCAGCTTTTTCGGAAGAAGCTTCTGATTTGTCGGTTAATTCTATTTGATTTACGCCAACGGCAGACACATATATATCATCTGTAATATATTTTGCTAAAGGTCCGCTCTTCCCTGTAGGTACAATATTTACTGTCGGTATTCCTTTCTGAGGATAAATCCCACATCTTAATGTCCCTCCACAGTCAATTACAGCCAATGCGATTTCTTCATCGGGAATCGACGTCTTGAAACCATTAACTATTTCCATCCCTGATAACTCTGCCATTTTATCAACTATATCAGGTTTTTCTCCTCCTCCTGTTACATATAAAATTTTATATCTTTCTTCGGTCGGAGTAATTATAAGAGGTCCTCCAAAACCACCGCTTCCTTTTTTTATTTTTATACTTCTGTACTTTGCCATCTAAAATTCCTCCTTTTTCTTATTCAGCTGTTACTTTCGGTTGTTTGCTTAACATTATATTTTGTTGTTTACAAACATAAGCTGTTGTGAAATCTGTGACCCAGCCTCCAATAAAATTCATCAGTATCCCGACTAACATATATCTAATTGCTAAATCCATGGTGTTTAATCCTAACTTTTCTATTCCTTGAGCAATACCGAGGTAAACGAAGAGTTCTCCCGGATTAATATGAGGAAATATGCCATTGCTTGTATGGCAAAATTGTGCTAAAGATGCAAAATAGCTTGGCTTATAATACTCCGGCAAAAACCTGCCCAATGTAAAGGACATGGGGTTTCCCAGCATAAATGCAGCTAAAAAGGGTAATATTAAATATCGGGTAAACGGATTTTTTGAAGAAGCCTTTGCAATCTTTGTTACTCTTTCTTCCCCCAGGAGGCTGATTATGGTATTCATTAATACCATCAGCATTAAAACAACAGGCACTATACCTTTCATCCATCCTAAAAAGGTATTCCCTCCTGTTTCAAATAAATTCATAAATCCCTTAGCAATCTTTGCTACTGCTGCCATTATTCAACACCATCCTTTTAATTTTTTATTTTTAATAATTTTATCTTCGAGGTTAGCAGAGCAAGAGGACTTTTTGTTTCAGGTATTTTCTCTCCCCGGCTAACATGCAGATATACATCTCTTGCATTTAATATGGTTTTCTTAGTCAGATTGTTTTCTCCGCAATCAATTAAAGAATGCTCATTTATCAACTGAATATATTGTCCCGTCAGTGAGATAATAGGTTTAAACTTAGATAATACTGTAATTCCCTGCATTTTTACAGCTTCTAAAATTTCCCCGTTATCATCTGTTGCCAGCATAACAATAGTACCAACATGAAATTTTCCCGGCCTTTTTCCTATCGCTACTTTTCCTTTATTTTTCAATCTACCGTATTCTTCATTAAAATGTCGAATTTGCTTTGCCCCAAAAAACACTTGCAATAAATAGGCCGAGAGTACAAACAATCCAAATATATATATATTCACCGCAATATTCCCTCCCTTTTTAAAAGTGAAATAAATTCTTTTCCATTTGTTGTTTCTCCGATTTTCTGATGAATTTCTTTTCTTCTTGCTATTCGAAATATCAAATCATACATTTCCAGTAAAGAATTCTCAGCACCATCATCTATATTTTCGGGTATTCCTGCCAAAAATACGATTTGAATACTTTGATTTCCAACAAATAGTTGATTTTTAAATACTCCTACACTCAACACTATTTTATTAAATCCTTTATTTAACGTATGGGGAAACGCAATCCCCTGCTCAAAGATAGTGGACTGTTTTTTTTCTCTTTCCTGCCATAAATTTATAAAATTAGGATTTAACTTCTTATCTTTAATCAATCTACAAATCATAAACTTAACATTATCAAAATAACTTTTTTCTTCGTCCAGAACGGTAAATGAAAAATCAATGTAAGCAATATCAAAATTTTGTTCCTCTTCTATTTTATTCCACTCGCTAATAACCCAGTTGTTATCAAATAAATTAGCCACTTGAATTACAGGTATTCTTTTATCTATTTCTATGGGAAACGTGGTAAAAACTGCAAAAAAAATTTTAAAATTTTGTTTTGTGTAATTTTGCTCCGAAAATTGCAATATAGTCACCTCAGGTCCCAAAATTTCCTGAATCTGCTTCTTTATTAACATTGACGTGCCTTTCCCAAAATTACTTACTATCGCAATCTGTTTTTGCCTGTTTTCTCTGTCTTTATGGTATAAAATTAATTCAAAATATACGGCAAGATAACTGATTTCCGGTTGTGCCACACTTATCATTAAACGTGACTCTATAACATTCGCAGCCATCTTCGCCAATTCATAAGAAAAAGGATATTTCTTTTCAATCTCGTCATAGAACAAATTAAACGATTCTATATGAAATACAAGCCTGTTCACCATAAACATCAAATGATATTTCATTTCTTCAAATAACTGATTGTCATCTAATTCAAGCATAAAATTTGCCCTGATTTTCCTTATCATATCATTGAAAAGGTCTTTTATGCCTTTTTCATATTTCTCCATACTCTCCTTCTTTACATAAGCGGAATTTCTGATATTAACCGGGAAAATGACAAAGTCTCGATCATACGGCCCCAAGGCTATGTCATATTCTTTTTCCAAATGATAAAGAAACCTCTTTATAAAGCTTGAATTTCCTTCATAATTATTATAGTAAGGTATTTCCTTGTTTATATAAAAGCCTTTTCCTACTCTGTCTAAAGTAATACCTACAACTTTTTTCATGATAGCCGTATTATAATTGCTTAACTGGTATTCTTCTGCAATTTTGTCTATATATTCGACTGTGCTTTTCTTTAGTTTGTAATCCGCAAAATAATAATCATAAACATAATATAGCAATAACAACCGTCTGTTTAATTCGTCCCCGACAATTTTTATACCTTTGTTCGGTATTCCATATAAACTTATGCCAAAGTCTGAAATTATTTTTTTTATATTCTTCACATCTTTGTTTACCGTTCCTCTGCTTACTTCAATTCTTTCTGCCAAACTGTCCATTGTAACAAATCCCTTGGTATTTAACAAAGTTTTTAAAATAAAAGCTATTCGCTTACTTGAAGAATTAAAGTCCATATCCTTTTTCAGTTCTCCGTTCATAATTTCTTTAAACGCCGAATAATTTTCGATATACAAATAATAGCTGCCTTTTTCCCACAATATTGATGCTATTCCTTTAAGTTGATCATTCAATAATTCAATATTCTTTTTTAAAGTCTGAGAAGTTGTCTGAGTAATGTCACTTAGTTTTTCAACAGTAATATATTCCTTTACTAAAAGTGTATTTAAAATTAGATACCACTTTTTTACGAGAGACACTAACACCTTCCTCCATTCTTTAACCTCTGCTTTTCCCTCCTGCAACATTTGTAGTTATTCCTGTAATATAACTGGATCTGCCGGATAAATAATAGCATACTAAATCCGCTATCTCAGAAAGCTTTCCACTCCTCCCCAATGGTATAGTACTTGTCCTACTATAATTTTCCCTTAGTTTTTCTACGGTAATTCCTCTTGTATATGCCAAGGCAGTTTCATATTCCAAAGTACGTAAGCCGGTCTCTTCCATTATGCCGGGAGCAATCCCCACTACTCTTATATTTGATTTCCCCAGTTCTTTCGCCCAGGACCTGGTAAAACTGTTTATGGCAGCCTTTGTAGCAGCATAACAGCTTTGACCTTCTGAACCTTCAAGGCCACTTTCAGAAGACATGTTTATAATCACTCCTGAATTTTTCCTGACAAGAACTCTCGCCACAGCTTGTGCCATTAAATAGACACCTTTTTGATTAATAGTTGTCATTTTATCAAATACATCTTCAGAAAGCTCATATTTACCATAAAAATGCTTTTTATCTACTAACAGCCTTGGAATATTTATTCCCGCATTATTTACAAGGCCGTCTATTGTCCCTAAAGCCTTGAGAGTTTCTTCAACAACTTTTTCCGCATCCTTTTTTGACGATACATCTGTTTTTACAAACAACAAATTATCATGTTTTTTCCCATTATCATGAATATCTGCATTAACTACCTTTACCCCTTGCTCCAATAATTCTGTTATTATACTTTCTCCGATTCCTGAAGAGCCTCCCGTGACAATTACAACTTTTCCGGAAATCCCTAACCAGTCTGTTGACATCTTTACACCTCTCTTTCAATAGTTTTCTGTTTACATTAAAAAGTATATATCTAAATGCAGCTTAAATTAATACACTCTTTTTAAAGCAATAAGAAAATAAGGTATACTAATTAACAACTTAAAAACAAAAGGATAAAGCAAAGAACTGATTCTGATTCGTTCTTTGCTTTATCCTGAATTTCTGCCTTCAAAATATTGATAATCAAAAAGTGGCTGTAATGCAAAAGTTAGTTATCATTTAAATAACCGATGATCTGCCGTTAATCGCTATTTTTAATATCAATTCCGCCATTTCATTGGGATGCCTTTTCATCCCACCCTTCAGCCACATCTGAATGACTCCGACAGCACCGCTTGCTAAAAAATAAAATATATATTCCGCATCTTCTTTATTTAAAGAATTATCTCCGATAACGGATATAAAATGCTGCCTGCCAATAATCTTTATAATTTCCTGTTGAAATTTCATATCTCTGTTTGAATTTAGTAAAAGGTCAAAAAGTTCTGAGTTTTTCTTTATGTATTCTAAGATTTTTTCAATCATCTCCGTAGGTACAACTTTATTGTTTTTAAAATCGTATCCCTTCAAATATTGATTAATATCATCAATTACTTCATTTTCAATCTGCTGAAGCAAATCATACTGATCTACATAATGTGCATAAAAGGTCGTGCGGTTTATATCTGCATCATCACAGATTTCTTTAACAGAGATTTTTGAAATTGGTTTTTGTTTTAGAAATTTAACAAAGCTCTCCTTAATAACCATTTTGGTATATTTTACCCTCCTGTCGATCTTTTCTGCCGCCATCTAAGTCCCCCCCTTATAAAAAATTTATAAACAATTTTGTCGTTTTCTAAACATTTTTTGAAAATCTGCTGTGAAACCTACACTTATTAAACATCTGATTGTTGTATTTATTTCATGATGTTAGTATAATTTATTCATGTTGTGTTTGTTCCATGATGTTAGTATATTGCATTAATGTTTAATCGTCAACATTATGTTGTTTAAAATCGGAGGTGTAGAAATGGCATTTATTGAGTTTGAAAATGTTGAAAAAAAATATATAGTCGGTGATTTAGCGATTACAGCAGTTGATGACTGCTCTTTTTCAATAGAAAAAAATGAATTGGTTGTTATACTCGGTCCGTCGGGGGCGGGAAAAACAACGGTGTTGAATCTGCTCGGCGGGATGGATAGTCCAAGCGACGGCAATATTACAGTTGACGGAAATGAAATCCATAAATATAACAAAAAGGAACTGATAAATTACAGGCGTAATGATATTGGGTTTGTATTTCAGTTTTATAATCTTGTGGAAAATCTAACCGCACTGGAAAATGTTGAGCTTGCGTGTCAGATATGTCCTAATTCACTTGATCCCAAAACAATTTTAGAAAAGGTCGGTTTATCGGAGCGTATAAGCAACTTTCCCTCTCAGTTGTCGGGTGGAGAACAGCAGCGTGTTGCCATAGCGAGAGCGGTCGCAAAAAATCCGAAGCTTCTCTTGTGTGATGAACCTACCGGCGCACTTGACAGCGTAACAGGACAACGGATTATTGAACTTTTACAAAAAAATTGTAAAAAAATGGGCATGACTACTGTTATAATTACTCACAATACCGTAATTGCAGATGTTGCAGATAAAGTTATTAAAATCAAAAATGGAACGGTCAAAGATATTATTATAAATAAAAATCCCAAAAAAGCAGAAGAGATTGTGTGGTGATCAGTTTGTTGTATAAAAATACCCTGATTAAAATAAAAAAATCTATTGGCAGATATCTGTCATTGTTTATTATTGTTATGGTGGGTGTAGGCTTTTTCGCAGGGGTACAGGAAAGTGCGCCTGATTTAGTTGCTGTAGCCAATCATTATTATTGCGACCATAACTTAATGGATTTTAAAATCGTCAGCTCAATGGGTCTAACAGATGGTGATGTCAATGCGCTAAAAACTTTGAAAAATGTAAACACCGTTATTCCGAGTTATTCTTTGGATGTTTTGGATCAGAATAAAGCGATTCGTGTTCATGCAATTGAAAAATCAGTCAATAGGGTTCAACTTATTTCCGGACGGATGCCTAAGACTGATAATGAATGCATTGCGGATAGTAAAGCCTATAAAATCGGTGATAAAATCAGAATAACAAGTGATGTCGGCGGAAAATTAAAAAATACCGAATTTACCGTTGTTGGTACGGCAAAATCGGTACTATATTTGACAAATAATTATGGGAGTACCAATATTGGCGACGGAGAATTATCATCTTTTATTTTTATAAACAAGGATAATTTTATGTTAGACGCTTACACCGAGATCTATCTCGTTGCCGCAAGCACTAAAAACACTACTGCATATTCAAAAGATTATAATAGTGTGGCATCGCAACTTAATAATGAACTGATAAAAATTAAACCGGAAAGGGAAAATACACGGTATCAGGAAATTTATAAAAAAGCAAATCAGGAAATAAACAAAAATGAAAAAAAACTGAACGATGAAAAGGCAAAAGGTGAAAAAAAACTGGTTGATGCAAAAGCCAAGCTTGATGACAGCACACAGAAGCTGAAAGACGGAAAAAATGAACTTGCTAAAAACGAGACAGACTTACAAAAAAACATTAAAAGGCAAAATGCAGAGTTTGAATCCTCTAAAGCTAAAATTGCAAATGGCTGGAACGAAATCAATTCCGCGCTAATACAAAACGGCGTTAAAAAAGAGGAACTACCCACAAAAATCAACAAGTTGAATACTGCTATTGGATCTATGAAAACACAACTTAGTCAGCTTCCTTCCGGAAGTCAGGAATATGCCAAACTCAGTGTAACTATAGATCAATATTCCAAGTCTCGTGAAGGACTCTTGAAACTCAAAGAATCAGTTGATACATTAACAGCTCAAGAAGCAAAACTTAATAAGGGAATTGAAAACTTTAACTCCGAAATTAAAAAAGCTCAGGACAAAATCGCAAAAGGTAAAAGTGAAATAGAGGAAAATGAAAAGAAATTGAAAGACGGATATGCGGAATATAATAAGAATTTAGAAAAATTCAATACAGAAATGGCTGACGCACAGGAAAAAATTGATGATGCCAAAAAAGATTTTTCTGATATTGAAAAAACACAATGGCATATTTTTGACCGAGATGCCGCCATCGGCTACAGCGAATTAAAATCCAGTATAGATGTGATCACCTCGATCGCCGCTGTTTTTCCCTTCTTTTTCATACTGATCGGAATGCTTATGGCGTCCAATTCAATGGCTCGTATGATAGCGGAAGAGCGAAATGAACTCGGCATATTAACCTCACTCGGCTATAAAAATAGCAGTATTATTTCCACATATATCTTCTATGTTCTGTCTGCTTCGGGCTTAGGTGCAACAGTAGGATTTTTTGCGGGGTGCCGTATTATACCACCGCTTATCTACTCAAATTTTTCAAATTTTAAATCTAATTTGCCGCCCCTTATCATCCAATATGATATGATGACATTTTTGCTGATTTTGACGATTACATTAGCGCTTATGGCTTTGGTGACAATAATTTCATGCAATAAAGAATTAAAACAGAATCCTGCAGCTTTAATGCGTCCGGTTCCGCCTAAAAACGGGCAAACAATTTTTCTCGAAAAAATTGGGCCAATATGGAAACACCTTTCCTTCACATGGAAAATCACCATGAGAAACATGTTTCGATACAAAAAGAGAGCCCTTATGACCATAATAGGCGTGTCAGGTTGTACTTCTTTGTTACTTGTAGGATTTGGGCTGAAGGACAGCATGGATGGCGTTGCGGAAAAGCAGTACGGTGAAATTTTTCGTTATGATGACATGATAATTCTCAAAGATGAAACCAAAAATATCAGTAAAGATTTAGAAAATCTTTTAACAAAAGAAAAAATAGAAGAACCTCTTTTAATAAAACAGACTGCCCTAAAATGTGAATCCAATGATAAATCACTTGATGCCTTTTTGATCGTGCCGAAGAACGAAAATATTTTTTATAAATATTATAATCTAAAAAGTGCGGATACCGGAAGTAAGTTAGCTTTGAATGATAATGGCGTCGTGATTACACAAAGACTCTCCAAGGTTTTCAAAGTTAATAAGGGAGATAACATCACTGTAAAAGATGCTGATAACAATGCTTATCAGTTAACTGTTGCAGATGTGGCTGAAAACTATAATGCTGATTATATTTACATGAACAACGCTTTGTATAATAAAATTTTCGACAAACCTGTATCCTACAATGCAATTGTATCAAACCATAGAGCTGGTGAAAAAGCTTTAGCCAAACATCTAATAGACAGCGACTTGGTTTTGAATGTAGTCTTTACTAACGATATGATGCAAAATGCCCTTGGGATTAGCGAAAGCCTAAACGGTATCATTGTCTTGATTGTGGTGGTTGCTTCCCTCTTAGCAATCAGTGTGCTGTATAATTTAACATCAATCAATATAAGCGAGCGAACGCGTGAAATTGCCACTCTTAAAGTATTGGGCTTTACCGATACGGAAACAAACGGATATATTTACCGTCAGACCTTTATCCTGACTTTAATTAGTATTGGGATAGGCCTAATTGGGGGGATTTTCCTTCATCACTTCGTTATTGATATTATTGAAATAAATGCGACTGTATTTTTCAAAAAAATTGGATGGCTCAGCTTTGTACTGGCATGTCTGATTACTCTGATATTCTCTGTAATCATGCAAATCATTACTTATTTTAAGTTGCAGACAATCAACATGATTGAATCACTTAAGTCGGTAGAATAGGGGAAAATTTTATATTTACGTATAACTACATCCTAAAAAAAGGAGTCAGCGTCTATAAATTTGACACTGACTCCTTATCTTTAAATATTCAATGCTTTATTTCCTTTTTCTTCTTCCTCGTCAGCATTATGGCGAGCCGTAGAAAGCATAAGTTTTAATCTGTTCAGTTGGTTTACCTCACTTGCTCCCGGATCATAATCTATGGGAATAATATTTGCCTTAGGATACATCTCCCTTATAGATTTAATCATTCCCTTTCCCGTTATATGATTTGGAAGACACCCAAAAGGCTGAACGCATACAATATTCTCTACTTCGTTTTCAATTAACTCCAACATTTCAGCCGTTAAAAGCCAACCCTCTCCGGATTGATTTCCTAAAGAGATAAAATTTTTAACCAATCCTGCCAACTCCTTAATAGACATTGGGGAAGAAAATCTTTCACTATCATTCAATGCTTTTTTTAAATCCTTCCTATAATTTTCTATATATGATATTGCAATATCTCCGAAGACTTTATTTCTTTTTCTCTGAGATAAATATTCTGCTTTGAAGGTTTCATTATAAGCACAATAAAGAATAAAATCCGTCAAATCCGGAACTACAACTTCTACTCCCTCTTTTTCCAAAACATCTACAATATCATTATTGGCGGTAGGATGATATTTAACCAGTATTTCTCCAACTATTCCTACTTTTGGTTTCTGTATATCATATATATCAATATTATCAAAATCTTTAACTATTTTTCTGATATTATTCTTATACAACTTTTTACTTCCATTCTTTAAAGATTCCTTACATCTTTGATTCCATTCCATATACAATGAATCTGCCGACCCTTTTACTTTTTCATAAGGTCTTACCCTGTATAATACTCTCATAAGGAGATCCCCGTATATTATTGCCATCACACCCTTTGATGCCATATCCATCGAATAGGTAAACCCGGGGTTTTCTTCCATGCCATAGGCATTAGCACTAATGACTGGAATATTTCCAAATCCGGCATCTTTTAAAGCCTTTCTTAAAAATCCAATATAATTTGATGCTCGGCATACTCCTCCTGTCTGAGTTATGATGACTGATGTATTATTTAAATCATATTTTCCGGATTTCAGAGCTTCTATAAATTGCCCTACAACTATTATTGAAGGATAGCAAGCATCATTATTTACATATTTTAACCCTTCTTCTATGGCACCTCTGTCTACAGAGGGCAGCACTTCAAAATTATATCCACAATCTCTCATGGCTGTTTGAAGTAAATCAAAATGAATAGGGGACATTTGAGGCGAAAGTATGGTATGTCTTTCTTTCATTCCCTTAGCAAAAAGTACTCTTTTAATTGATCCTCCTACTTTATGAGGCCTGAATCCTCTTTTATCTCTTTCCATCAGCGCTGCATTCAATGAACGGATCCTTATTTTAGCCGCTCCTAAATTATTTACTTCATCTATTTTTAATAAGGTATATATTTTTTCGTAGTTATCCAATATCTCATGTACCTGATCCGTGGTAACAGCATCAAGACCACAACCGAAAGACGTTAATTGAACTAATTCCAAGTCATCTCTTTGAGCAACAAAACTTGCTGCTCTATACAATCTTGAATGATAAGTCCACTGATCTACTACTCTTAAAGGTCTTTCAACATTACCTAAATGAGCAATTGAATCCTCTGTGAAAACAGCCATCCCTAATGATGTAATAAGATTTGGAATTCCATGGTTTATTTCCGGGTCAATATGATATGGTCTACCCGAAAGGACTATTCCCCTGATCTTATTTTTGCTTATATAATCTAAAGTTTCCTCCCCTTTCAATTGAATATCCTTTCTATAATTAGCCTGCTCTCCCCATGCTTTTTCTACAGCTTTATCTATTTCTCTGCCTCCGATTGAAAATATTTTAAATTCTTTTTCAAGTCTGTTCTTTAAACCTTCTTTGTCGTCAAAACTAATAAACGGATTCAAAAAAAGTATATCATTCTTTTTTATATTATCCATATTATGTTTTATAACCTCCGAATAGGAAGTAACAATCGGGCAATTTAAATGATTATTAGCAGTTTTATCTTCCTTTTTTTCATAAAATACGGAAGGATAAAAAATGAATTTAACTTTCTTTTCAATTAAGTCTGAAATATGCCCATGGACAAGCTTAGCAGGATAACATGCGGTTTCACTGGGAATCGTACTGATTCCTTTTTCATACATGGCTCTACTCGATGGAGCCGAAAGTACAACTTTGAAATTCAGTTCCGTAAAGAAAGTAAACCAAAAGGGATAATTTTCATATATATTCAATACCCTCGGTATTCCAACTGTACCCCTTTTTGCTTCTTCCTCATTCAAAGGTTTATAGTCAAAGGTTCTTTTATATTTATAATCATATAAGTTAGGGATATTTTTTGAAGATTTATTTAATCCCAGAGCCTTCTCACATCTATTCCCGCTAATATATCTATTTCCATTTGAAAAAGTATGAATTGACAGTAAACAATTGTTTCCGCAACCTCCACACCTTGTCATCTTAGTATTGTAATTAAAATTGTTTAGATCTTCTATTTTTAACAATGAAGTTTCTTTTCCGTCTTCATATCGTTCTTTTGCTATCAGTGCAGCTCCCAGTGCTCCCATCAATCCTGAAATATCTGGTCTCACAACTTTTCTATGGGATATCAACTCAAAACTTCTCAATATAGAATCTCCATAAAAGGTTCCCCCCTGTACAACTATTTTTTCTCCCATTTCTTGAGGGTCCCTTATTTTTATTACTTTCTGAAGAGCATTTTTTATAACAGAATAGGAAAGGCCTGCCGCAATATCTCCTATAGTTGCTCCTTCTTTTTGAGCCTGTTTAACTTTTGAGTTCATAAATACAGTACACCTTGAACCTAAGTCCACGGGATTTTCAGCTAAAAGTCCTTCATTTAAAAAATCTTCTACCTTCATATTTAAAGATTGAGCAAAAGTCTCTATAAAAGAACCGCATCCGGAAGAACATGCCTCGTTGAGAAGTACACTGTCGATAACGCCGTTTTTAATCTTCATACATTTCATATCCTGCCCACCAATATCTAATATGAAGTCTACTCCCGGAAGATAAAATTCGGCTGCCTTATAATGAGCTATAGTCTCTACTTCTCCTACGTCTATTCCAAGAGCCTCTTTTATAAGATCCTCTCCATATCCTGTAACTGCAGAATAAACAATCTTACTCTCTGCAGGAAGAACCGAATAGATCTCCTTTAATATTTGTACTACCAATTCCAAAGGTTTCCCCTGATTATTATTATAATATGAATATAATATTTTATCATTTTCATCTATTAATACAGCTTTAGTGGTAGTTGAACCTGCATCAACCCCCAGGAAACACTTCCCTCTATAAGATCTGATATCACCTCTTAAAAGTTTTTTAGTTTCGTGATCTTTCCTGAACTTTTCCAACTCATCCCTGTTATTAAATAAAGGCTGTATTTTCTTTATACTCATATCTATAGGTCTGTCGAAATTTATTAGCTTGTCTATAAATTTTTTAAAGCTTATGGGTATCTCCTCAATAGATTCTATTGCTGCTCCTAAAGCAACAAATAGCTGTGAATTCCGGGGAACTATTATTTCATCATCTTTGAGCCTTAAGGTTTCAATATACCTTTTTCTGAGCTCGGACAAAAAATGAAGAGGTCCTCCGAGAAATGCTATTCTTCCAGTAATTGGTCTGCCGCAGGCTAATGTTGAAATTGTCTGATTGACTACGGACTGAAATACGGAAACAGCTATATCATTTTTTGATGCTCCCTGATTTATAAGGGCTTGTATATCTGTTTTAGCAAATACTCCACATCTGGAAGCTATAGGATATATATGCTCATAATTCTTTGCCAATTCATTCAATCCTTCTGCGTCTGTCTGAAGAAGAGATGACATCTGATCGATAAAAGCACCGGTTCCTCCTGCACATATGCTGTTCATTCTTTGCTCTACATTTCCTCTAAAATAGGTAATTTTAGCATCTTCTCCTCCAAGTTCAATCGCTACATCTGTCTTTGGAATAAATTTTCTGATTGCAGTAGTTGAAGCTACTACTTCTTGAACAAATGGAACATCAAGCCATTTATTAACGGAAAGTCCTCCCGAGCCTGTAACCATAACGGTTATATTTTCATCTTTAAACTTTTTATATGCTCCGAGGATAAGATTTTTTACACTACTTTTAATATCAGAAAAATGTCTCTTGTAATCACAAAAAAGAATTTCCAACTTTTCATTTAATACAACTAATTTTACGGTGGTTGAACCAATATCAATACCTAAATGTAATTTTTTCATACTATTGCAGTTCTCTGCTGCTTTTCCTCCTTTATATAATTTATACAAAAGACTATATACTTATATCTATTAGCAATATTATAATTTATACCCAACTGTCTCTATATAAATTATAACATAACAAAAATACTAAACAAACACTTCAATTAATGAAAAAAGTTTCTATTAAAACATTATAAATTAAGGATGCCTTTTTTGAAACCCATTTAACGGAAAGTTTATATTAAGGAATAATTTGACTTTCCTATGAATTATAGAAAAAAGTTCTTCATAAGTTATAAAATAAAACTGATACCTAATGAGGATAGGTATCAGTTTCATTTACCTTTTCATTTAGAAGGTACACAGATTTTCATTCCTACTGTAAAATCACTTGGTGCAAGATTTGGATTAGCTAACATTAAATCTGATATACTAATTTTAAATTTCATTGCAAGATGAGCCACTACCAATTTCTCCTGCGGAGCATCATGAGATGTAATCAAATAAGGATTTGTGCCAGAAGGACAAATTCCAGATTTATGAGGAGGAATACATAATTTCTGTCCTGCAACTATTTTATGCGGATCAAAATTAGGATTCACAGAAATCAGATCATTAACGGATATATTAAATTTTATCAGTATACTTCCAAGGTTATCCCCTTCCATTATCGTATATAATGTCCCTCCAGGACATGACGGTTGTGGAGGAGTCGGTGCCGGCATACATGGTATACATATTACTTGCCCTATCTGTAGATTGTTCGGATCTATACCTGGGTTTGCTTTCAATATGTCGTCCACGCTTACATTATATCTGTTAGCCAAATTATATATTGTGTCTCCCGCTTTTATTGTATATAACATTCCTCCTGGACATGACGGCTGAGGAGGAGTCGCTGCCGGTATACATATTACCTGCCCTATCTGTAGATTGTTCGGATCTATACCTGGATTGGCCTTTAATATATCATTTACGCTTACATTATATCTGCTGGCTAAATTGTATATTGTATCTCCTGCTTTTATTGTATATAATGTTCCTCCTGGACATGACGGCTGAGGAGGAGTCGCTGCCGGTATACATATTACCTGCCCTATCTGTAGATTATTCGGATCTATACCTGGATTGGCCTTCAATATATCATTTACGCTTACATTGTATCTGTTAGCCAAATTGTATATTGTATCTCCTGCTCTTATTGTATATAATGTTCCTCCAGGGCATCTGGGTGCCGGTATACATATTACCTGCCCTATCTGTAGATTGTTCGGATCTATACCTGGATTGGCTCTTAATATATCGTCTACACTTACATTGTATCTGTTAGCCAAATTGTATATTGTATCTCCTGCTCTTATCGTATATAATGTTCCTCCTGGACATAAAGGTTGAGGAGGAGTCGCTGCTGGTATACATACTACCTGCCCTATCTGCAAATTGTTCGGATCTACTCCGGGATTTGCCCTTAATATACTCTCAAGGCTTACTTTGTATTGTATGGAAAGTTTATAAAACGTATCTCCTGCTCTTATTGTATGCAATGTTCCTCCAGGACATGATGGTTGTGGAGGAGTATGTGCCGGTATACATACTACCTGCCCTATCTGTAAATTATTCGGATCTACTCCGGGATTTGCTTTTAATATACTTTCAAGACTTACTCCATATTGTATGGAAAGTTTATAAAATGTATCTCCTGCTCTTATCGTATGCAATGTTCCCCCCGGACATGACGGTTGAGGAGGTACAGCCCCCGGAATACATATTACCTGCCCTATCTGTAAATTGTTCGGATCTATAAAAGGATTAGCTCTTAAGATATCTGTTACGGTAACATTATATCTATTGGCTAAATTATATAATGTATCTCCCGCTTTTATTGTATAATAAAATCCACCCGAGCATGGAGGTTTGGGAGGAGCAGAAGCAGGTATACATACTATTTGGCCTATTTGAAGATTATTTGGATTAATTCCCGGATTTATAGCAATTATCGCTTCTACTGTTGTATTGTATTGCTGAGCAAGTTTGTATAAGGTATCCCCTGATCTTATTGTATGGGAAATACTGCCCGAAGGACACTTACCGCTTAAACCATAGAAATCGTACATATTTACCACCTTTCTTTCTAAACTTTGTTCATTATATACTATGCAGTGAAAGCGATAATTGCTTATAGTTTTCATAATATTTTATGTTGCTTTTCTCTTTCCTGTCTCTTTTATTTTTAAGTACATTAGATTCCAGACAGGAATCAGATAAAGATAAAAAGCATAACCTTGATATCCAACACTGCTGATATTAAGAGTTCTTGTAGGAATAAGTCCTCCTATATTCCAAGGAATAAAAGGTGATAATACTACCGCCGTATTTTCTATACTTACTGCAAAATCAGAATTGCTGATATTAAGTTTCTCATATGTACTTCTCATTATTTCCGCCGTAAGGACAATGGCTATAGATTGATTTCCCCCGA
Organism: Sporanaerobacter sp. PP17-6a; assembly: GCF_900095615.1. Taxonomy (NCBI): domain Bacteria; kingdom Bacillati; phylum Bacillota; class Tissierellia; order Tissierellales; family Sporanaerobacteraceae; genus Sporanaerobacter; species Sporanaerobacter sp. PP17-6a. The sequence continues at coordinate 117,648 of NZ_FMIF01000009.1, forward strand.
AGCTGCTGACTATTATACTCACTAACAAAGTAGCCAGAAAAAGAATTGAATGAGTTGAGATATTATTAAAAATCTTGTATAGTCCATCTAACATATTGGAACTTTCAATTATTCCTGCAAGGCCACAGGATATCAATACTAAAAATGAGGATTTTGCCATAGAAAGAATACCTCCGCCCTTTAATATATTCTTTAAAAAAGTATTCTTATCGATTTTATATCCGAATATTATATATTTTACCAATTTGTAAAAAGATACTTTCTGGATAAACATGGCTATTATGCAAGCTGTAACGATACTCAAAATCATTGATTTATTCACGTTTACTTTAAAACAGCTGAGAAGCAGAATAACTATTGCAGGCAAAAGCATAAGAAAGTTTATAGTAAATAATTTCTCAATCTCAAAATTCAAATTGTTTTCTGCCAGTTTCAAAGGATTGTTCAATGAAATAATAAAATAAATAAAAAAAGAAACGATAAACGGAATTATTGATGTTTTAACCATATTTTTAATATTGGAATAAATATCCGTATCCGTTAAATTTCTGACTAAATGAGCACTGGAAGACATTGGAGAACACCTGTCTCCAAAATATGCTCCCGAAATAATGGCGCCTGATACAATATTAGGATTTAAGTTCCCTCCTTTCGCCATTACCATAAGTGCTACACCTACAGTTCCAACCGTTCCAAAAGCTGTCCCCAGCATATACGAAACAACAGTACATATTAAAAAAGTATATACTATGAAAAAATCGGGATTTATGATTTTTATCCCGTAATATACGATGCTTTGGACAGTTCCCGATGCCATCCACGAAGCTGTGATAATCCCTATCAATATAAGAATTTTCGCTACTACTAAGGACTTCTTTCCTCCTTCATATGCCATTTTCAATACTGATTTAAAAGAATATCCTCTTTTTAAAGCAATGATAAAAAATATAAAAAAACATATCAGAACGGAAAACTCAATATGAAAATCTTTATATAAAAAAAATATTAGTGCAAAAAATGAAAAAGCAATTCCAACAATAAGATCCATTTCCTATATCATCCTCATCTATATCTATTATTTTATAAAGAAGGCCTTTTTGAAACCCATTTCATGGAAAATCTATATTAATGTAAATAGGACTTTCCTATAATCTAAAATTATATCATGGCCAGTAGTTAATGGCATACTATTATATAAATTTAAAGATCATAATTCACTTGAAAAATTTACCCTGATAAGAATTTCTAATACTGAGTTCTTTGTCTATATCAGATAATACCTTTAGTTTGTCAAGGCTCCATTTAGGTTCTATAAGAAGAGCTTTTTTACCATCTCCCGTTAATCTGTGGATAATCATATCCTTTGGAATAATCTCTATACTGTCACAGACCATATTTACATATTCTTCTTGAGTCAATATATGAAAAGGATGTTCCATGTAGAATTTATGCAAATCCGTTCCTCTTTGAATATATAAAAGATGAATTTTAATTCCCCATGTATCCCTTTCGGATACATATTTTACTGATTCAAGAATATCCTGTTTGCTTTCGCCTGGAAGTCCAAATATAAGATGTGTTACAATCCTGATATTCCTCTTTTTTAATTCTTCCACAGTTTTCTCATAACAGCATAAATCATACCCCCGTCTTATAAAATTTGCGGTAGTATCATGGATAGTCTGCAGTCCAAGCTCAATCCACAGGTAAGTTTTTTTATTAATTTCCTCAAGCAAATCCAATGCAGAAGGAGAAATACTGTCGGGTCTCGTGGCTATAGCAAGTCCTACCATTCCTTTCTGAGAAATTCCAGCATAGTATTTCTCCTTTAAATATTCCGTATCCCCATATGTATTGGTAAAGTTCTGAAAATATGCAATATATTTTCCCGTAGCCCATTTCTTAGACATAAATTCCTTCTGCTTTGCTATTTGTTCTGGTATAGAAAGATTCTTTGAAAAAGTAAATTCTCCGGAACCTTCCTCTCCGCAAAATATACATCCCTTATCTCCAGCAGTTCCATCTCTGTTAGGACACGTAAATCCCCCGTCAACAGATAATTTCACTACTTTTGTTCCAAATATTCTTTTCAATTCATAATTTAATGAATGATATCTTTTATCGCCCCAAAGCAAATTATCACAACCTCTAATCCATATAAAAATTATTCTTTAAATTAATTTAAAATTTCTTAATATTATAAAGTGTTTCTTTTATTGCTCCATTGATTTCGTCGTAATTATCTTTATAAAGCAATCTAAAATAAACACTTCTTAAAAAGTTTCTAACGTTTACTTCTAAGTTCATATCTTCGGGATATTTACTTATTTTATTAATATTTTTAAAACTTCTTATCCAGTCTACAATATCTTTATTTCCCAATATTTTTCTATCTATTATGCTCACTATAGGAGTTGTCAATCTCTCATCTTCTCCGCTTATATAAGCATAACTATTAATAAAAATTTTCTTTTTAACCGCTTCCATTATTTCCAACAAATCCTTATATTTCATGTATCGACATTGTACCAGCTCATTTAACGCATCTCCCGTATGAGCTGCCGAATGTGCCCAGCCTTTACCTGAAATATATCCTCTTACATCTTTTTCTTCTGACATATATTTGATAAGCTTTTCTTTAATATTCCTTAAATCCTCTTCCAATCCCGTATTATGTATCCTATAGTAATAGATTATATCCGCAACTATTAAAACTGAAAATGATCTTGTAAAAACCGAATCCGTTCCTTCCTCGCCAATTTTATAAAATAAATGAGAACTATCAAAAATAATATTTAATAATTTACTTAATTGATCGGTTCCAAACATACCATCCATGATCCATCTGTCAAGAACTTCATAAATCAAATTATCTCTAAGGTCCGGATCAGGATCTCCGATATATTCAATCATATTCAGTGTAAAATCAAAAATACTTATGTCATCAGGTGATCTAAAATCATTATTCTTTATTTCTCTCAATCTTTCTTTTAACTCATATTTATCATACACCTTGATATCACCCCTTCATAAAAATTTAAAAAGCCTTATTGGATTTAAACTTTTACTCACATTTCCCCATCTTTTATATATAATTTATTTAATTCATTTTGAAAACAACTTTAAATCCCGATTTATTTTCAACTAATTTAAAAGCTTCTTCCCAATCATCCAAAGTAAAGGAATCAGTAATCATTCTTTCAATAATATGATGATTTTCCTTCATCAACTCCAGTGCTCTTATCCAGCTGGAGGGTTTAGAACTTTGGCTTCCAATCAAAGTAAGCTGACGTCTAAAAACTATTTCAAAATTAAATGGAATTTCTCCCTTCGGAAAGGACCCAAGGCCTATAATTCCATTCTTTCTTGCTAAATTTACCGCCATTTTAAGAGTATGTTCTGATCCAACACAATCTACAGTCACATCAGCACCGATATTATTCGTCATTTCAAATACCCTTTTTTTAACTTCTCCCTCTCCTCCGGATATAGTTTCTATACCTAATTCCGACGCCAATTTTAACCTGTGAGCACTGTGGTTGGTTCCGCTTAAAATAACTTTTCCTCCCAGAGATTTAGCAACTAAGGAAGAAAAAAATCCTATAGCTCCAGGGCCGATTATTAATACATTATCACCTTTTTTAACCTTTATTTGTTCTTCTATTAAATGAACAGCACAGGCCAATGGTTCCATAAGAGTTGCGGTTTTTAGATTTACGCCATCCGGCAATTTATGTAAGGATTCTTCAGGAACTATTACATATTCCGCAAAGGTACCATTTACCTTAGAACCTAATCCCTTACGGTTATCGCATATATTGTATTCTTTAGATTTACAAAACATGCACTTTCCGCATTTTTCAAAAGTAGTTTCAAAACAAACCTCGTCTCCTACTTTGTAATCCTTAATTTTACTTCCCGTTTCAACTATAATTCCGCTCCCCTCATGTCCGATGATAACAGGTGGAATAATCTTCGCTCCAGGACCCATTACCTGATTATAATATTTTATATCAGATGCACAAATACTGGAATATTTAATTTTTATTTTTACGGTATTATCAGATACAATCGGTTCAGGCATATCTTTTAATATCATGTCTCTTTCCTTACTTGTTCTTCTTACCAATGCTTTCATCAATAATATTCCTCCAGATTTTTATATTTAACTTTAAATTCATTTACAACTTTATATGACCATAATTTTGATTATCCTTTATAAGCCAAAGCGTACAATATAATCATACAAAAATTGGTATACAATATATATAAGTTTGTATACCAATTTCTATAAATACTTATTTATAATGCTTTCTTGTATATATTTAGAATATCTTCATAAGCCAAAGGAACAAAGGACCCAACTTTCCCATTTACACCTCTGTTTTTTACAGCTCCTTTAGCCATGTTTTCCAAATTTTCTTCTCCTATCCCTACTTCTCTCAAAGCAGAAGGTATCCCTAACAAATTGAAATACTCCTTTGTTTTTTCTATTGCCCTGTGGGCTATATTGTATTCATCTTCATTTTTATCGATATTCCATACATTTATACCATATTCAACAAATTTATATAATGTATCATCATTTAACACATATTCCATCCAATAGGGTGTAAGTATCGCCAATCCTATTCCATGAGTAACATTATAATATGCGCTCAATTCATGTTCTATAGGATGCACAGTCCATGATGCATCTTTTCCATAACTTAAAAGTCCGTTTATCGCAAGACTTGAAGCCCACATAAGATTTGCTCTTGCTTCATAATTATCGGGTTCCTTTACCGCAATAACCCCATATTTAATACAAGTCTTTAAAACACCTTCCGCTAACTTATCTTGTAAATATGCACTCTTCGTCCTGCTAAAATAATTCTCCAATGTATGACTCATTATATCTGCAGTTCCCGAAGCTGTTTGTCTTTCAGATACCGAAAAGGTATAAGTAGGATCCATTATAGAAAATTTAGGAGCTATTTTGGGGTCTTTCAATCCTATTTTCTGCTTCGTTTCCATATTGGTGATTACCGCCGTTGCATCCATTTCGGAACCTGTGGCCGCTATAGTCAATACCACTCCTACGGGAAGCACATCCTTTACTTTAGCTTTCCCAATCACAAGATCCCACGGATCCCCGTCATAATAATACCCTGCCGCTATTGCCTTGGAACAATCTATTGTACTTCCTCCTCCTACGGGAAGCAAAAAATCTATTTCATTTTCTCTGCACATTTTTATTCCTTTTTTTACAGTCTCTAAGGTTGGATTAGGTTCTACTCCGCTTAATTCTTCAAAAGGTATATTCTCCTCTTTTAATATATTCACTACTTGATCATAAACACCGCTTCTCTTAATGCTTCCCTTTCCATACACTAAAAGTACCTTTTTACCATACTTTTTAATTTCTTTTCTTAAAACTTCAATTTGACCCTTTCCAAAAAAGATTTCAGTGGGTATAGAATAATCAAAATTTAGCATATGATCATCTCTCCTTCATTAAATATTTTTTCTTATTCTTTTTATCTCTTCAGCCAAACTATTAACTTTATATTCTAACGATATAACAGGGTTTAAATCAAATTTCTCTAATAAATCACTCAATAATCTTATATTTTCTTCCATAGGAGGCTTATGTTCATCGTATACCCCGTTATTCCAATGGAAATGAATATACTTTATATCGTCTTTTAAGACTTTAAACCAATTTTTAACTTGATCCTCCCCACTCATCAGTTTAGCATGACCTATATCCAGACAGATTTTAACATTAGATAAATCTATAATATCTATAAGTTCTCTCAACCAGCTTGGATCTCCTTCAAATATATTTTCTATCACTATAGTCCCTTTAAAATTTCCTATTTCTCTTAATATGTCTCTAAAAAATTTCTTATTTAAATCATGATTAAGCTTTCTTATATAAGGCTCATTAAGAAAAGGATTGATTTGACTATGAAAAACTATGTATTGTGCCTTTAATTCCTTGGCAATGTTCAATGCAACTAAATACCTTCTATAACTTGCTTCCCTTATAGTTTTATCAGGACTTATAGGTTTTAAATCCAGAAATGGTCCATGAACTGAACATGCACCATTAAATTTCTCAAACATCATCTTATATTGAGAGACTACGTCTTCCCAACCCTTGTCCAATAAACTTGGCTCAACAAAATCCTGTATTTCAACCCCTATATTCAATTTATCAAATTCTTCTCCGTCAAATTCATCTATGGTACTTACGCATTTATTTATATTTCTTTCCGTTCTCCTCTCCCCTTTATTATTTAATCAATAATAATTATACCATAATACTCATATTTTAATAAATCACTATAATAAAGAATTTAATCCCAATAATTTTTTTGCTTAATAAGGATAGACTATTTCTTCTTTCGGTTTATCCGTAGGTTCAATGCTTTCCACTTTTATAATCGGATTTTTCTCTCCCGCAAAATCATAAGTTTCCAATATTCCTTTAACTTTTACCCATTCTTCCGACTTCAGTTCGGAAGTCTTATCATACTGGCATACGATTCCTACAGGCTGCATATCGGCAGCACAGCATACCATCATTAGCCGTGCAACTACAAATTCATTTTCCTTTAAGGATTCATCATCTTTATAAACAAATCCCACCATCTCTATATTTTTTCCCTCATATTTCTCAACATCATAATATAATTCCATAATCCAAGGTGCAAAATTACTGTCATCTACAATTATGTTATTACCTTCAATTTTCAGTTGTTCC